>NZ_JAESDJ010000014.1:0-109179 GCF_019249255.1 Alteromonas lipotrueae
TCCTACCCTCTGAGCTAAATCCGTGGTTGGCTTTGAGGGGAGTGTAAGTCTATCGCCCCACCAGCCATACTCATCACTGACCATCGAAGACTTTTTAGAAGGGGAGGGGCTGCTTATTGTGTGCCCCACACTTCTAATACAGACCTAGCTCCCAACAAACCTATCCATGGGGCTCTGCCACCGCATCCATGCGGTGGAAGGTCTATCATGGTGCTTCCTACCCTCTGAGCTAAATCCGTGGTTGGCTTTGAGGGGAGTGTAAGTCTATCGCCCCACCAGCCATACTCATCACCGACCATCGAAGACTTTTTAGAAGGGGAGGGCCTGCTTATTGTGTGCGCCACACTTCTAATACAGACCTAGCTCTCAACAAACCCATCCATGGGCGATCTGCCACCGCATTCGTGCAGTGGAAGGTCTATCATGGTGCTTCCTACCCTCTTGGATAAATCTGCTGATGGCTTGAGGGAAATGTGGGACATAAGGTGAATCAGTAAGCATAAAAAAGCCGGCGATTTACGCCGGCTTGATAAGTGCTAGTAACTTACTAGATTATTAGTGTTTCCAATGGAAGTGATGTGCTTTCGCGTCAATCGCTTCCGCGGTAGTTCTTGGCATAAAGGTGGCGTTGTTTTCTTCAAAGAAGAAAGGGGAGCGCTTGGTTTTACTGCCTACTTCGTTCATGGTGGCGGCTTCGTATACACGGCCGTTAAGTACGGTAAATTCTACATATTCACTGCGGCGTAAGTCTGCTAATACATCGCCGTCAATCACGACTAAGTCAGCCAATTTACCTTTTTCAATACTGCCGATGTCGTTACCCATACCTAGGTGTTTTGCGCCATCGATAGTACCGCCGCGTAATGCTTCCCATGCGGTGAAACCGCCTTGTTGCATTATCCACAGTTCCCAGTGGGCGGCTAAGCCTTCACGTTGGCCATGAGCGCCAATATGTACACTAACCCCATTATCTCGAAGCTCTTTGGCGTAGCTGGCAACGTTTTGGTGGTTGTACTGGTTATCGGGCGCGGTAGGGCGTCTTATAGAGCGGCTATGCAACATGGTGGCAGGTGTGTAGCGAAGTAAGCGTGGGTTCTTCCATACTTCTGTACGGTCGTACCAATACTCTTCACCCATCATGCCGCCGTAAGAAACCACAAATGTAGGTGTGTAACCAAACTCGGTGGCTTTCCATAGCTGGGTTACATCACTATAACCGCGCTCAATAGGCAAGCTGTGTTCTAGCCCTGTATGGCCATCGACCAACATGGTTAGGTTTTGCTGAAACTTACCGCCACCCTCGGGGACTACCATCATGTCTTGATTTTTCGACGCCCATAACACTTGTTGGCGTTGATCCCGACGTGGTTGGTTGTAGCTTTTCACCGAAATTGCGCCGCTTTCTTTTAAGCGTTCTACGTGGAAGTACGCATCTTCATAGTTATTGATGATGGCTTTGTAGCCTAGGCCTTCTGCGCCGTACAAAATAGTACCGGTAGAGTAAATACGCGGTGCCACTATGTAGCCTTTACGCTGAAGCTCAGAGGCGGCAAAAATCTCTGTGGTATCGTTTGATGGGTCATGAATGGTGGTAACACCAAAGGCCACATTCGAGTATTGGCTCCAGTTTTTATCTGGAATAATCTCATTCCTGCCTTGTGCACCATGAGCATGAGTATCAACCAACCCAGGTATAATGGTTTTGCCACTGGCATCTATTTGCATAGCACCTTCAGGAATAGCAATATCTCCGCGCTTGCCCACAGCTTCAATACGATTATCTTTAATGATAATAACGCCGTCTTCAATCACTTCTTGGGTGTTGTCGGCATCACGCATGGTCACGACCTTTCCACCAATTAAGGCTTTGTAACCGCTTGGTTTATCGGCTTCGGTAGTGAACGATAAATTAATACCATCGGCTACAGGGTCGGGCAGGGTTTCTGGCGCGCCATCTACAAACGCAAAAGCTTCTTTAAGCGAGCGACTGTAGAAAGTGGGGCCATTAAACCAGCTCACCGTTTCGTTATCCGGCGACCATGTTAAGTACTCACCAGCTTTAGATGAAAGCTGAGTAATCGGAAGTGAAGTCATGTTGGGGCCAATGGTCACTTTCTTACCATTTTCCACAAACGGGGTAACGAAGGTTTTGAATTGGTAAACAAACGCCACCCATTTTTTGTCATGTGAAAGTTTGTACTCACTTACGTCATCAGCTCCGTATAAATGAGTTCGTTTGTCATTGCCTTGCAAGTTAACACTTGAAAGTTGTGTTTCTCGATACGGCGTGCCGCCTACCGATTCAGTGAAATACACTCGTGAATTGTCGCCTGCAAAGTGTGGGTTAATACCCCCATCAGACACTTTCTTTTCGGTTTTTCTATCAAGGTCTGCTACATAAATACCAGGGTCCACTGAGTATTTAGGGTCGAGTAAATAGCCGCCAGTAAACTTGCGGTACACCACCTTTTCACGATCACTTGAGAACGATGGTTCTATATAATGGCCAGGTTGCTTAGTAATCACTTTACCTTTACCGCCGCGGGCCGAAACAATGCGTACTGATCCTAATTCATCATCATTCCACGTGGTGTAAACAATGGCTTTGCCGTCGTTAGAAAAACGCGGGTAATATTCGCCATGGGCATTTTGCTTAGTCAGGCGTTTCATCTTGCCCGACTTTACGTCTTTAACGTAAAGCTTACCTAATGCTTGAAACAAGAGTGTCTTACCGTCAGGTGACATTTGCGACCAGCGAATCATGTTTACATCAAATTCATCCGGTGCCACATTTACATCAAAGCGCAGTGCATCCGCATATTGAAGGGTAGCTTCTACGTTAATGTTAATATCAGAGATAGTCTTATCGTCAATATTGATGCTATGGAAAGTACCACCAGTCCAATACACAATGGCTGATGAATCTGGCATCCAGTCGAAGTAGGCGAAGTAACCTTCAGAACCAAAGCCTTCTTGCATGTCACGTTCAAGTTCTGTGGTAAGCGGTGTTTCTTCACCGGTTCTAATGTCTTTTAAAAACAGAGCGGTTTTTTCTTTTACCCGGCGAACAAACGCAACGTATTTACCATCCGGTGATGGCGTAGGTACCACTGCACCGCCGGTGCCACTAATATAACGGCTTTCGTCGCCGTTCTCACGGTCAAAGCGGGTGATGGCGAATATGCCACCTAATGGGTCGCGGTTATAGTCGAAACGACTCCCAGGCACTGTGTTCTCTGTGAAGTAAATATATTTACCGTCGTGAGAAAAAACAGGGTCAGCTATGTTTTGCTGGTCCTTTTTACCATGATTACGGGCTTTAATTTGCAAGCCGTCACCACCGGTATTGTGGTACATCCAAATTTCACCTGCAGGTATACTGCGGCTAGACATAATGCCTTTCGATACCAGCAAGTATTCACCATCTGGGCTCCATTTAGGAGAGTGAATAAGGTTGTTCTTTTCTTTGGTCACTTGGCGCAGATTTTCGCCATTGCTGTCCATTATCCAAAGATTATTAATGCCATCGCGGTCAGAAATAAACGCAATCTTTGAACCGTCCTGTGAAATACTTGGGTGTATGTTCCATGCGAAATCTTGCGTGATAGGTGTGGCATCGCCGCCTTCAATATTCACTTTATAAATATCACCTAGCATATCGAACACCATATACTTGCCATTCGGGGCTATATCCAAGCTAGACCAAGTGGTTTCGGTGGTATTGATAGTGACTTCATTAAGTGCAAATGGCGGGTTACTTACATCCCACTTTTCTTCATTAATCGTTGCTTCTTTTTTGATGTCGTCAGCTGCATGCGTAGAGTACGTGGTACTTAAGCCTAAGGCGCTGACAAGTGTGGCGGCTAAAAAGCTTTTTGTTGTTTTTATCATAATGTGTTTCCAATTGCTTGAAATGCGTTTTCTGTCTATTGATGAGTATGCCCGTGAGCGTCTCATCTATTTGTAAATTTGTCGTTAACCTTAACCTAAAATGGTGGGGTGCTACCTAACTTATGAGATTTTACGCATAAATCTAACGACCAAATTACAGTTTTACCACCCACCCGTCTATTTATCCATCACTCACGATGATGCTTGTCTATTAAGTGGATAAACGCTAATTTTGCAACAAGCTGTTAACAATGTTTGATGTAGGTGCTATTCGTGGTTAATTCAAAGCAAGATGTGGTCATTTCAGAGCAGAAACTCCATTATTCAACCTGTACGCTGTGCGAAGCTATGTGCGGCATTGAAGTTGCCACACAGGGTAAACGCATACTATCCATTAAGGGCGATAAAGATAATCCTTTTAGTGCCGGCCACGTATGCCCCAAAGCCAGTGCGCTGAAAGATTTATATGATGATCCTGACAGGTTAAAACGACCGGTAAAAAAGGTAGGCGACGAGTGGCAAGAAATACCGTGGAGTGAGGCCTTTGGCTACGTTGCTGAAAAACTACACCATATTCAGTCCCAACATGGCAAAGATGCGGTTGGTGTCTATCTAGGTAATCCGAATGCCCACAACATGGGGGCTATTTTGTTCGGCCCTTATTTTTATCGCGCCCTTGAGTCACACAATAGATACTCTGCCACCTCGGTGGATCAGCTCCCTCATCATATTGTTAGCCGAAGGCTGTTTGGGCATATGTCACAAATTCCTATTCCAGATATCGATCACACCCAACACTTTGTGATTATCGGTGGAAATCCACTTGCTTCCAATGGCAGCATCATGACTGTGCCCAACGTTAAAAATCGCTTAAAAGGCGTGCAAAAACGGGGTGGTAAAATAGTGGTCATCGACCCTAAACGAACAGACACTGCTGATTTAAGCTGCGAGCATCACTTTATTCGCCCCGGCAGCGACGTATTGCTATTACTTGCTATGTTACATGTAGTATTTGAAAAGCAATTTCACAATGCCGAGGCGCTCTTACCTTACGCCGAAGAATTGCTTGAAGTTGAAGGTTATGTAAAAGACTTTTCTCCCGACACTGTAAGCGAATTAACGGGCATTGAAGCGTCACAGGTAATCAAATTGGTTACCGATTTTTGCGAAGCTGAATCGGCTGTATGTTACGGACGCATGGGCGCGAGTGTGCAAGCATTTGGCACACTCACTCAATATCTCATCATGCTGTTTAACATGTTGACCGGAAACTTAGATAGGCAAGGGGGGATGATGTTTACCCAGCCTGCAGCCGATATTTTACCGGTATCAAGCAGGGGCAGCATATCAGGCTATAGTTCACGGGTAAGGGGTCTACCCGCTTTTGCAGGGGAATACCCTGTGGCGTGTTTAGCAGAAGAAATATTAACGCCTGGTGAAGGCCAAATTAAAGCCATGGTCATAGGTGCTGGAAATCCAGTGGTGACTACGCCTAATACCGAGCAGCTGGAACGTGCGTTTTCACAACTCGATTTTATCGTGTCTGTGGACTTCTACATTTCTGAAACTTCTCGGCATGCAGATATTATATTACCTCCCGTTACACCGTTAGAGCGGGACCACTATGATGTGGTTTTTCATAATTTCGCAGTAAGAAACTACGCCACCTATTCTGAGGCAGTGGTCGATATAGATGATGATCAATTAACAGATTGGCAGATATACCTATCGCTGGCAGAGCGTCTAGATAAATTAAATGGCAAAAGTACCGCGCACTATCAAACACTATGGCAAAAACAGCCCAAAGGTGTGATAGACGATTTATTAAAAAGTGGCCAATACGGTGCACATGCTCGCGTAAACTCCAGTGCCAGTGATAACGCTAACGGCAATAAAAACGCTAACGCTCAGGGACAAACAGACGGCATTGGCAAGGAAGGCTATAACTTGTCGCTAGATAAGCTGAAAGCGCATCCACATGGCATTGACCTTGGGCCATTGCAGAGTGCACTACCTGACGCCATTTTTCATGAAGATAAAAAAATCAATTTAGATTTTGATTACTTTATGCCAGATATTGCCCGAGTAAAGACGCATTTCTTTGACCAGAAGCGTAAGGAAAATCAAATGGTACTCATTGGCAGGCGTCATATTAAAACGAACAACTCTTGGTTACACAATAGCCCTAGAATGGTGAAGGGAAATAATCGATGTACCCTACAATTGCACCCTGAAGATGCTGCTAAATACCAAGTCCAAGAGGGTGATAGCGTTAAGGTCACTTCAAGAGTGGGGGAATTATTCGTAGAGGTTGAAATTACCAATTCTATTATGCCAGGCGTGGTCTCTATACCGCATGGTTGGGGCCATAATAAGAAGGGAATAAAGCTGGGTGTTGCTAGCCAGTACCCTGGCGTGAATACGAATATTCTGACAGACGAAATGCAGGTAGATACCTTGTCGGGCAATGGTGTATTAAATGGTGTGCCGGTTTCGTTAGAGAGGATGTAAAAGAAAGGCGATAATCAACATATTGATTATCGCCTTACATTTTATAAGTACGCTATCGTTTTTACTAAGCTTGGTTAACCTGAGCTCAGTTAGTCGACCTAGGTCATGGTAACGTATTCTTCAGCACTAGTAGGGTGAATGGCCACACATGCATCAAAATCGGCTTTGGTCGCGCCCATTTTTATGGCGACGGCAAAGCCTTGTAGAATTTCATCCATACCGTGGCCTATACCGTGAAGGCCAACCACTTTTTCATCATCACCTGCACACACCAATTTCATTTTGGTCATTTGGCGGTGACGGGTTACTGCGGTGTACATAGACGCAAAGCTCGACGAATACACTTTAATATTGTCTTCACCGTACTGTTCTACCGCTTCTGGTTCGGTTAAGCCCATGGTGCCAATAGGCGGGTGGCTAAACACCACGGTGGGGATCATGGAGTAATCCATGTGCGCGTCTTCTTGGCCGTTGAATAAACGTTCGCTGAGTAAGCGACCTGCTTTTACTGCCACAGGCGTCAATTCGGCTTCACCAGTAATGTCACCCACAGCATAGATGTTCTTAGCTGTCGTGTTTTGGTATTTATCTACTTTCACGGTGCCGTTTTCGGCAAGCTCTACACCGGTGTTTTCAATCGCTATCACATCGGTTGATGGTTCGCGGCCAATGGCCCAAATTAGGCAGTCTGCTTCAAGGACTTCACCATTAGTTAGATGAATTGAAAGGTGCTTACCTTCACCGCGCTCTACTTTTTCAACGCTGGCGTGGTTGTGTAATGTGCAGCCTTCAGCGTGGATCATATCAACTAGGGTTTCATGGATGATAGGGTCGAAGTGACGTAGTGGAGCATGTTTACGCACCACTAAATGGGTCTCTGTCCCCAAACTATGCAATACGCCAGCGAGTTCAACACCAATGTAACCTGCACCCACTACAACGGCTTTTTTAGGTTGTTCTTTTAGCGCAAAGAAGCCATCAGAGTTAATACCGTGCTGTGCACCTGGAATATCAGGTATGACAGGGCGACCACCAGTGGCAATAGTAATGTGATCAGCGGTATAGGTTTCGCCATCGACTTCAATAGTATTGTTATCAACAAACTTAGCGAAACCACGAATAAGGGTGACGTCGTTAGCACTGAGCGAGCGGTCATACGATGCATGAATACGTTCGATATAGGCTTGGCGGCTGGCAATTAGGCTATCCCAACTGAAGTGGTTTACTGTTATATCAAAACCATATTCTGGTGCGTAGCGGTGAATAGCTTCGGCAACTTGTGCGCCGTACCACATGGCTTTTTTAGGCACACAGCCTACGTTAACGCATGTGCCGCCAATGTCTTTAGCTTCAATAATAGCTGCTTTTTTGCCATGCTTGGCGGCGCGGTTTGCAGACGCAATGCCGCCACTACCGCCGCCTATGCAGATATAATCAAAATGTTTCATGTTAACCGCCTTATTATCCGTTAGGCCTAAAATTGTCATTTATTGTGACACGAAATTGAAGGAATACACACTGTATACGCGTTTAAGGGACCGAGGCACAAGGTAGAAGATTTCATTATCGTAGGCATCATTTGTAAAAAAAAAGAAGCACTAATTGCATTAGTGCTTCTTTGTTCCAGTGTTATGGGTACTGCCACAGATACACTTAAGATCACGCGTCTTGAGGTGTAGCACCTTCTTCGCTTTCATTTAATGGCGTATCTGGCTCAATCAAAATGCTGAACTCTCGTCGACGTTCTTGTTCAAATTGAGTCAGCTTTTGAATAGTGGCGTCAGTGAAGATATGCCCTTCAGGCAGTATAAGAATATGGCTATCATTGTATAAATTCTTGGCTAACACCATGCCTGCTTTTAGCTGTGATGCTTTCATGGTGTTGTAAATGTATTTTGACGTGCTCACATTTTCATCTGCAAGTAAGAACGACAAAATTTCACCATCATACCGTGTGTTGGTATGCTTTTTCATTTCCGCTTTTGCATCTCGTGGTGTCATCTCTTCACCACTCATTCGGCCGGTGACTAAACGCCAGTAGTCTCTGGCTATTGAGACTATACGGGCACCTATGGGAATTTCTTTCGCCACCACATTACGTGGGCCAGCACCGTTATAATGCTCGAATTGAAATTCAATCATGTCTGATACAGGTTGTAACTCCATTGCGGGAGCAAGCATTAGTGCAGCTTTTTTGGTTTGATCCAAGTAGTTCTGTTGCTGCTGATACTTCAGCTTCGCAAACGGCGCTTGAAAATCATCTGTACTTAGCCCCAACAGGCCCAGCTCACAGATTAAACCCGCATAGCTAACGCGTTTAACTTCTTCAGGAGAAAGTTGAAGGTACTTCGCTAATTTAGCGGCAAGTTCGCTCACTTCAATGGCAAATTTTCCATCTATGTTCGGGTTTATACTGATAACGTTGAACAGTACTTGTTCCATTGCAAGATTATGTTTTTCAATCTTGTTCAGGGCAGCTTTAATTTGGCGAGTACGCTTATGTACCATTTGCTCAAGCGACGTATTAACTTCTTTTAATTTACGGTTTTGTAACCGTGTTAATTTTTGCAAACGGGCATTTTCATTTTTTAATTTTACCCGCTCTAACCCGTCTTCAATGGCAGATATAAGCTCTTTGTTGTCCCAAGGTTTTTGCAAGTAACGATGAATTTTTCCTTCGTTAACCGCTTTGATGGTAGATTCGATATCGGCATAACCGGTTAGCACCAACCGATAACTTTCAGGGTACAACTCTGCAACTTGTTGAAGTAATTCAGCACCAGACATCTGTGGCATTTTCATATCTGAAATGATCACGTGAACATCATTTTCTTTCATGATCTCCAATGCTTTTGCGCCACTGTCAGCCAGCAATAAATTGACTTTTAAAGAAAAAAGCGCGCGCTTAATGGCGCGAAGAATATTAGGTTCATCGTCGACAAATAAAACAGTGTACACGTCTGCGTTTTGGTCAGTGGTATCATTCATAGTGAATCGTCCTGAAAAGAATCTTCGGCGTTGTCGTCTAACGGGTTATGTATTGGTAGGCATAGTGTGAAACAGCTTCCTTCCCCATCTTTACTTGAAGCATGAAGGGTGCCGCCGTGCTCTTGAGCAATGCCGAAAGAAATAGAAAGCCCAAGCCCGGTACCTTGCCCTTCTGGTTTGGTAGTGAAAAACGGGTTAAACAATTTATCTAAGTGACTCGATTGAATACCGCAGCCAGTGTCTTGAATGCTAAGCTCAATGTAGCCATCTACTTCTCGCGTCGTAATCGTAATCGCACCCTGCACACCAGTGCTTTCGATAGCTTGCCCAGCGTTTATAAGAAGGTTGGTCACCACTTGGGAAATTTTACCCATGTTCATCATGGTATGGGGAATCGACCCTAAATGGGTTTCTACGCTACATATGTATTTCAGCTGGTTGTTCACCATCGCTAGGGTGGTTCGAACGCAATCATTTAGGTTGTAAGATTGCATTTCATCACTGTCTACGCGAGAGAACAGTTTTAGCCCTTTAACTATTTCGGCCACCCGAATCAAACCATCTTTCGAATCGGTGATGAGTTCAGAGATATCGCTGTTGATAAACTCCATGTCTTGCTGCTGTATAATGTTGCGCAGCTGTTTAATCGCTTCATCCTGATGGATAGCGGTATCTTTTGAGAGCACATCATTAAGCTGTTGGAATATCATTTGATAGGTGGATACATATTCGCTGAGGGTATGCATATTACTATTTACAAACCCGATTGGGTTATTGATTTCGTGCGCTACACCCGCAGCCAACTGGCCAACCGATGCCATTTTCTCTGCTTGTAACAATTGAACCTGTGCTTCTTTTAAGTCTTTATTTGCCTCTTCAAGTTGGAAGTTTTTCTGGTTTAACAACGAGGTACGTTGTTTAACTTTTACCTCCAATAAGCTATTGAGTTCTTTAAGTTCACCTTCAACGCGCTCGCGATGAATATTCTCATCTTTTAAAAGCTCAACCAATTGATTAAAGGCTTCAGCAAGCTCACTGAGTTCATCTTTGCCGCGCACTTTTACAGAGATATTCTGGTAATTTTTATCTTTAACTGCCGCCCCTAAATGCCTAGTACCTGCACGTAGCAGCTTTAACTGCGACATTAAGTACGAGCCAAGCAAATATGAGCACAATGCAATGAGGCCTAGTTCTATGGCGGCAAGTGTTAATGTCCAAGTACGTACCCGTTTTACCGACTGATTAATAGAATCAACATCAAGGCCTATTTCTACTCTGCCAAATAAGGTTTCGCCAACTTTAATATCAGCTGCGGTATCGTAAATACCATCCACTGCACTCATTACATCGCTGTCTTGCTGAAAGGGGTGACTGAGAGCTTCTGGCTCACCTTTTTCGACATATACATTGTTGTTGTTATCGAGAACCCGAACATAACTGATATTTGGGTTTGAAAGCATTTCAGTTGCATCTGCCTCTAGCGAAGCGAGGTCGTAGCTTAAAAAAGCATTTTTCGCTGTGGACACAAATAGGTTTGTAGTGGTTTGGGCTGACGTATCAACACTGGTGTCGACTAAGTCATTTAGCAGTTTAAATACGGTTGTGATAAGAATTAAAAACAAAATGGCAGCAATAAGCGCCACCCCAACAATGGTTTTTGTTCGTAGCGATAGCGTAAGCAACGCATCCCTTTTCACAATTGTGGCCTAGCCAATGAGGTGATGCCAAGTGCCCGTACGTCGTCCCAATCTTCATCTGCTGACGACATAAATCCTTTAAAGCCAATATTTTTCAATAGCTGATGATTGTCTTTGTCCTTCGACAGGGTAAGCAATGCATTTAATAGTGCGTCTCTTTGCGCCTCGGTAACCCGAGGGTGGGTGGCTACAGCATGAGGGGTGTACCCATCACTTTCCCATAAAATACGAAGGGCATTTTGAGTACTGTCATCAGTGTTATTGAAGGTTCTTATTATGCCGCCGCCGGCGTCAAAAAAGCCTCGTTGCACATTGAGGTACACCGAGTCATGAGAATGCACATAGCGCGGTGTAAAGAGAATATCTTGTTGTCTCAAATATGCACTAGGGATAATGGTGGCAGCGAATGCAGCAGGAGAGGGAAAGGCTATGTCCTTACTGTCCAGATCATCAAGTGACATAATATCGCTGTTCGCATTCACAACAATAATGCCTTTAATTCGCTTATCTTTTTGACGAGCCAACGCGCGATAGCCAACCGTGTCATGAAATACCACAAAGTGGTATGGGTTCATGTAAGCAACGTCATATTCACCCTCAGCCAGTCTTTGTTCGAAGGTCGGAATATCTTTGGCTGTTTTAAACACCACATTAATGTCTGAGTGCGCAGAGATATAGTTAATAAGTGGCTGCCACGTTTCAGCGAGCTTCTTCGCAGACTGTTGAGGCACTATGCCAAGCGTTAACGTATTGCATGCACCATGAGCGGCGAACAATGCGAGCGCTAAAAAAACAAACATATGTCGTGCAGATTGAAAAACTGATTTTTCCACCATGATTCACCTCAAACCGACCCAGTTAAAAAGACCATATTAAAAACATTGGCCACAGCTACTTACTATGAACTTACTCAAACATAAACTTTTCGATAGTTTCAATAAGTTCGCCATTCGCGAATGGTTTGGAAAGCGCTGCATTTGCGCCAAGGTCTATTGCCCGCTCAAGACTAATGTCGTCAAGAGCAGAAATGACAAGAATTTTTAAGTTTTTGTATTTAGGTTGCTCTCGAACAAACTGGATAACGCTGTAGCCATCCATGCCAGGCATACTCAAATCGAGAGTCATCAACTTTGAATTATACTGGCTCAACATAATGCCAGCTTGAAAACCACCCGTAGCAATATGGCTTTCGAATCCCCCCCGGCGTGCCACGCGTTGAATCGACTTTGCCACCGGCATTTCATCATCGACAATGAGAATGGAAGGTGAAATCTCACTTTGGAGGTCATCAGGAATAGGAATGTTATGATGTTCAAGAAAGGAAACGAAGTCTGATACTAGCACGCGATTATTGCCACGACCTGGCAGCTTAAACCCTTTAAGTTTTCCGCTTTCTATCCAGCGGATCACAGTTCGAAGGTTTACATCACAATAAGTTGCGATCTCGCCTGATGTTAATGTCTTCATTGTTCAATTCCTATTGCCAACTTGTAACGTTATAGCACTGAATAGGATTGTTCACAATTTAGACAAAAGTAGTGAATGTGACATTTGTGACACTCTTTTTTCTCGTTTTTAGTCGCCAAATTAATGAGTTACATGATTCACACCACGCGGTTAAAAAGAAAAAATTAGTCAAAATTTGATCTGCACGCTTACCGTTTACAGTAATCCTAGTATAGAACCTAGAAAAATCACTGTTGTGTTGAACAATTACAGCGCTTGTTTTTATTGCAATTAACCCCAACATAACTTGCTATACGAACTGAAAAGAGTAGACGGATTATGACGACCCCAGCAATTGAATTGGTAGATGGTTTACCTTTGTTTTCATCCATTAAGCCCGCACAGATAAAGCCCGCCATCGAAAAAGCGATAGCTAAATGCAAGCTTGAAATTGATGAGGTGGTTGCATCTAAAGATTACTCTTATGCGAACTTAGTACTGCGCTTAGAAGAGGTAGACGACAATTTAAGTAAGATGTGGTCACCGGTTTCTCACATGAATTCAGTGGTGAGTAGCGACGAACTGAGAGAAGCGCATGATGCTTGCTTACCTTTGCTTTCAGAATATGGCACTTGGGTAGGTCAGCACGAAGGCCTATATAACGCTTATGTGGCGATTAAAGCGTCAGACGAATATGCCAACCTTGATGAGCAGCGTCAAAAAGTTATTGATAATGCTATTCGCGATTTCACTTTAAGTGGGGTGGCACTGCCTAGCGGGGAAAAGAAACGCTATGCAGACATTCAAGCGAAGCTAAGCGAGTTATCATCCACATTTTCAAACAATGTGATGGACGCGACTATGGGGTGGAGCAAACATGTCACTGACGAAGCCATCCTCTCTGGTATGCCAGAATCAGCCCGCGATGCAGCTGCACAAGCGGCACATCAAAAAGACTTACAAGGCTGGCTATTTACATTAGATATTCCTTCTTACTTACCTGTTATGCTGTATGCAGACAATGCAGCGTTACGAGAAGAAATGTATCGCGCTTATGCCACGAAGGCGTCAGATCAAGGCCCCAATGCGGGTAAGTGGGACAACACCGACATTATTCAACAAACACTGGCTCTTCGCAGTGAAATTGCACAATTACTCGGTTTTAGCAGTTATTCTGAACGTTCTCTTGCCACCAAAATGGCTGAGTCGACTGGTCAAGTTACCGGCTTTTTACGTGATTTAGCTGCTAAATCGAAGCCACAGGCTGAAAAAGAGTTAGAAGAAGTGCGTGCCTATGCGAAAGATACCCACGGGGTAACAGAGCTTAACGCGTGGGACTTACCTTACTACAGCGAGAAGCTGAAACAGGAAAAGTACACCATTTCAGATGAAATGCTGCGTCCGTATTTCCCTGAAGACAAAGTATTGTCGGGTTTGTTCGAAGTGGTGCATAGATTGTATGGCCTTAAAATCATTGAACAGCCAGGTATTGATACATGGCATAAAGATGTACGCTACTTCACTATTACCGATAGTGCAGATGCCCTGCGTGGTAGCTTTTACCTAGACTTATACGCTCGCGCTAAAAAGCGAGGTGGTGCGTGGATGGACGAGTGCCGTGTTCGCCGCGAAAAGTTAGACGGCGAATTACAGTTACCTGTGGCGTATCTCACTTGTAACTTTAACGCACCAGTAGGGGATAAGCCTGCCTTATTCACGCACGATGAAGTGGTTACTCTTTTCCATGAATTCGGACACGGCATACACCACATGCTAACTAAAATGTCGGTGGCTGGTGTATCTGGAATTAACGGTGTGCCGTGGGATGCCGTAGAGCTACCAAGTCAGTTTTTAGAAAACTGGTGCTGGGAAGAAGACGCACTTAACTTTATCTCGGGTCACTTCGAGACGGGGGCCCCCTTACCCGCTGATTTACTTGACAGAATGTTAGCGGCCAGAGATTACCAAGCCGCTATGCAAATGGTGCGTCAGCTGGAATTCAGTTTGTTTGATTTCTTATTGCATAGCGAGTCTGGCGACAAGGTTGATGTTCAAGCCATTCTTAATAGCGTGCGCGATGAAGTTGCCGTTAATACACCTCCAGCATTTAACCGTTTTCAGCATAGCTTTGGGCACATTTTTGCTGGTGGTTATGCAGCAGGGTATTACAGCTACAAATGGGCAGAAGTGTTATCTGCCGATGCTTACAGTAAATTTGAAGAAGATGGTATTTTTAACCGAGATACGGGTAAAGCATTTTTGGAAAATATACTTGAAATGGGCGGAAGCCGTGCGCCTATGGACTTATTCGTTGCCTTCAGAGGCAGGGAGCCAAACGTAGATGCCTTACTTCGCCATAGCGGCATTCGTGGCTAATTAGTATTAGGGTAATAATCATGGGAATAGAATCTTTCTCCACCATTTACCAGCGGGCATGCAAGCGAAAAGGTGGTGAAAAGGCGCTTGAAAGCATGCTTTCAGCGCCGCTTTCCTCTGAGCACGTTGCCAAAATACCGGACGATCGTTTCTTAGCAGCCATGACGAAGCAAGTGTTTCAGTCAGGCTTTGTTTGGCGCGTAATCGAGAAAAAGTGGCCTGAGTTTGAAACCGTGTTCTTTGGTTTTGATATCGAAAAAGTGCTGCTGATGCCTGATGAGATGTTAGAGCAAAAAGCATCTGATAAGCGCATTGTGCGTAATTACAAAAAAGTAATGACCGTTCGCGACAACGCCATGTTCATTAAAGATATTAGCCGTGAACACGGCGGCTTCGGTCAGTTTGTGGCTAAATTCGACGCCAGTAATATTACCGATTTATGGACCACGTTAAAGAAACGTGGGTCGAGACTTGGTGGGAACACGGGGCCCTACATGCTGCGTGCGTTAGGCGTAGATACCTTCTTGTTCTCACGCGATGTTGAAGACTACTTAAGAAAGCACGATATCATTGATGGTGGCCTCACTAGCAAGAAAAGCTTAACCGCTGCGAATGCGGCTTTTGCACAGTGGCATCAAGAAAGTGGCCGCACGTTACAAGAAATAAGCGTTATTATTGCGTTCAGTTGGGGCACAAACCAGTATTTAGCATAAGGTAAATACTGTTGCTGGGCGCTACAATCCGATACACTTCAGCCTTTACTATGAATCACTATTGCAGGAATGCCATGAGCGACAACCATAACAACACATCGCCCACCGAGGCATCGGATGCACCTACTACTCATTTCGGCTTTAAGCAGGTTGAGAAAAACCAAAAAGCGTCGTTAGTAGCCAATGTATTCGATTCTGTTGCCGCTAAATACGATGTCATGAACGATTTAATGTCGATGGGTGTGCACCGTTTATGGAAGCGCTTTGCCATCGATTGTTCAGGTGTGCGTGCAGGGCAAAAAGTGCTTGATATCGCTGGTGGTACTGGCGATTTAACCGCAAAATTTTCTCGTCTTGTTGGCCCTACGGGCAACGTAACGTTGGCCGACATTAACTTATCGATGCTAAAAGTTGGCCGCGATAAACTAAGAGATCGCGGACTAGTTAGCAATATCGATTACGTTCAAGCAGACGCTGAGGCGTTACCTTTCCCTGACAACCACTTCGACGTGGTTACCATGGCTTTTGGTCTAAGAAACGTGACCGAAAAGCAAAATGCACTTAATTCAATTTACCGAGTGTTAAAGCCGGGTGGTCGGCTCTTGGTATTGGAATTTTCTAAGCCAACGTCAGAGCAATTAAGCAAACTTTACGACACGTATTCGTTCCATATATTGCCTAAAATGGGGCAGTTAGTGGCCAACGATGCCGAGAGTTATCAATACTTGGCAGAAAGTATTCGTATGCATCCTGATCAAGAGACCTTGAAAGGTATGTTCGAAACCGCTGGATTTGACCAGTGTGATTACCAGAACTTAACTGGTGGAATTGTAGCACTGCACCGAGGCTATAAGTTTTAATGCCAACGTCAGCATTGGTAAGTGCCGTTATTGAAACGGCAGCGAATAAAATTTTAGCGTTAGATCCAGACAGCGTTGCCAGAATGGCCTCGCTGAAAGGCGCGCGACTTATTGCTTATGTAGACCCCTTACCTTTTGCTGTAGTGCTTGTATTTTCTGAGCAGGTAGATGTACTGGCCTTACATGAGCCGTTTCAAGACACAGTCGCTACGCTAAATCATAAAGACTGCTGTATTAAAACATCCTTAGATACCCTGCCTGAACTTAAGCACATCAATCAGCTAACCCGACTTATTCAGCAAAACAAATTGCAGGTTGAGGGTGAACTTGCTGTGGCTCAGCAGGTTAGCGGCTTATTTCAGCAGCTAGATATTGATGTAGAAGAGCTGCTGGCTGCTAAAACCAACGATGTGGTAGCCCATCAAGCGATGAGCTGGTTTAGTGCTGTTAAGCGCAAAGCGACGGGTGCCCTGTCAGAGTTTAATAAAGTCGCTAGCAATGCCTTGATAGAAGAAAAGCAAATAGCAGCGCCCAAATTAGCGGTATTACATTTTAGTGATGAAGTGAACGCACTACGTGACGATGTAGCGCGATTAGACGCCCGCTTACTTCAGCTAGAACAAAAATCAATTTAAGAGACAAGCATGCGCATTGTTAGGTTGTATAAGATTAATAAGGTGTTGTTAGAGCATGGGCTAGACGACCTTATCCCTGCGAAATGGCTACCATGGTACGCACGCCTTATGCGTCACAGCATCTTTTGGATCCGCAATAAACACAAAGATAAGACTGCCGGTGAGCGCATTACGCTTGCACTACAAAGCCTTGGCCCGGTTTTTATCAAGTTTGGCCAAATGCTCTCGACACGCAGAGATTTGCTCCACCCTGCCATTGCTAATGAACTTGCTCGTCTGCAAGACAAAGTGCCTCCGTTTTCGTCAGAAGCGGCACAACAGATTATTAAAACCTCCCTTGGTCTAACCCATTTATCTGAGTTATTTAGTGAGTTTGATGAAGCGCCGTTAGCTTCAGCCTCTATTGCGCAAGTGCATGCTGCAAAATTAAAAGCGAATAATGAAGATGTGGTGGTTAAGGTTTTACGCCCAGATATACGTGAAACGATTGTGGCAGACATGGAGCTGCTTTTTAGTTTAGCGTCAGTTCTGCAAAAATGGCTGCCAGATGGCAAACGTCTTCGCCCCGTTGAAGTGGTGGTGGAATATCGCAAAACCATAGTAGATGAATTAGATCTTCTTCGTGAATCGGCAAGTGGTATTCAATTAGGGCGCAATTTTGAGGGCTCAGATTCACTATATATACCTAAAATATACAGCGATTATTGTCACAGCAATGTCATGGTGATGGAGCGCATATACGGGCTACCTATTTCCAATATAGATGCCTTGCTGGCACAAAACACCAATATGAAAAAGCTAGCAGAGCGAGGCGTAGAGGTCTTCTTTACCCAAGTATTCCGCGACAGCTTCTTTCATGCTGATATGCACCCCGGTAATATTTTTGTTTCTACCGAGCATCCAGAAAACCCCAAATACATTGCAATCGATTTTGGCATTGTGGGCACGTTAAACCGTGAAGATAAACGTTATTTGGCTGAAAATTTTATTGCGTTTTTTAACCGAGATTATCGCAAGGTAGCGCAACTTCACGCCGACTCTGGTTGGGTGCCAAACGACACCAATATTGATGAGTTCGAAATGGCGATACGCACGGTATGCGAGCCCATCTTTCAAAAGCCCCTTGCTGAAATATCGTTCGGTAATGTGCTACTACAGTTATTTAATACTGCCCGCCGGTTTAATATGGTGGTGCAACCTCAGCTAGTTCTGCTGCAAAAAACGCTGCTTTATATTGAAGGATTGGGGCGTCAGCTTTATCCGCAATTAGATTTATGGAAAACCGCAAAACCCTTTTTAGAAAATTGGATGCGCGAGCAAATTGGCGTAAAAGCCATGCTGGGTAAGGTAAAAGCAAACCTGCCGTTTTGGTCTGAAAAGCTACCTGAAATGCCGGATTTACTTTACGACAGCTTACAGCAAGTTAAGCGGCTTCCTTTGCAACAACAACGAGCTCAACTCGCTCTATTAGAACAGCAGAAAAGAAGCGCGCAATCCATTCAATGGGGCGTAGCGGGCGCTACCCTTATCTTGTTGTCGGCTATCTTACCCATGTATGAATTGAACTGGTGCTTCCCTGCACTTTCTGCCTGTGCAGGATCCCTCTGTTGGGTATTGGCGTGGCGTAAGAACCGTTAGCGACTGTTACGCTGGGGTGAAATTTTTATGAAATGCATTTTTTAGTGAATAAATTGTATATTAATCAGTTCGAAGAGTGTTATAGTTGCTTTGGCTTTAAGCCAAAAGTCTTTAAATAGACGAGATATGAAATTATTTGCTATATGTAAAACCGCTCAAGTTACCTTGTGATTTGTAGTAAGTTGTTGCCCATTCGTAAGTAAGACCAACTCCGCCTATTAAAGACACTCGCTATACGCGCTTATTGCGCAATTTAATATGATATTTGAGGTCTATACGACATGTCTAAAGTTACAGGCACCGTTAAGTGGTTTAACGCTGATAAAGGTTATGGTTTTCTAACTCAAGATAACGGCGGTAAGGACGTATTCGTTCATTTCCGTGCTATCGTTTCTGACGGTTACAAAACTCTTCCAGAAGGTCAGCGCGTGGAATTTGAAGTAGAAGAAGGTCAAAAAGGTCTTCAAGCTGCTAACGTGCACGCCATCTAAGAAATTCAAAAACGGCGGTCTGAAAAGACCGCCGTTTTTCTTTCTTTTATAAACACTACATTCGTTAATATAGTTGGTTTTCCCGCTATTAAGTGCTTTACTGTTGCAGTAATAGACTTAATGAAAGGATTTGCTAATGTTAAGGATGAATAGTGTTTTTTTCGCTTTTATTCTACTTACCGCGTTTATATCTTCTTCGTCATTCGCGCAATCATCCAGTAATATACAAAATACTTCCCAAGGCACCCAAGCTGCCAGCAGCGCCAGTAGTAAACAAACTAATAGCAAACAAAATAGTGCTATTGCCAGGCTATTCGGTGAACCGATTACCCTAGCTGACATTACTCCCGACCAAGACACTATTTCGAAGATTCGAAAGCAAGCGCCAGATAACGTCACACAGCTTGTTACTCAGATGCGAGCTATTAACCTAGCGAATCAGATTATAGAAGCCGTGCTTAGCGACTACGCTAGCACACACAATATCAAGGTAGACTCAGCCTTGGTTGATATTT
Source organism: Alteromonas lipotrueae (assembly GCF_019249255.1). Classification (NCBI taxonomy): domain Bacteria; kingdom Pseudomonadati; phylum Pseudomonadota; class Gammaproteobacteria; order Alteromonadales; family Alteromonadaceae; genus Alteromonas; species Alteromonas lipotrueae. The sequence goes on from NZ_JAESDJ010000014.1 coordinate 19,762, forward strand.
TTAAGCAAAAATTTGGGGCAGAATATGAGAAGAACAACCAGAAAGTAGCTGCTAAGAAAGATGCTCAACAAAACGATAATGGGTTAGAGGAAAGTGCTAGCGCTGAAGACATTACCAGCATTGATGAGATTGCATCAACGCAAGTAGAGCGCTGGCAAATAGAAAAACACTTGTATAACACCTATGGCGGGGTAGTGATTTTCGAGCAGTCTAACCCTTCAATGCCAGTAGAAGCATACTTAACACTAATGAAAGAATATGAGAGCAAAGGCAAATTCCAGGTGGTAGATGAAGCCTTGGCCGAGCGCTTTTGGGAGGCCTTCAAGCCGCCATATGAATTTGTGATCGCGGCGGAAGATGTCGACTTTAGTCAGCCATGGTGGCGTTAACGTTTAAGTGGCATTACCTCTGGCAACACCGCTATTCGCTGTTAGTCGGCGAATAGTGGCGTAGAAAAGTAACGTTCAGCGCCGTCGGCAAGAATGACCACAATGTTTTTACCCTTACTACTAGGTTGTTGGGCTAATTGAGTGGCAGCAAACAGAGCGGCTCCCGAAGAAATGCCTACTGCTAAGCCTTCTGCCCTGGCGATCTGCTGGGCGTAGGCTATGGCCTCGTTGTCTTCTACCGTAATTACCTGATTAATTTGGCTTACATCAAGTACATCAGGAACATGGCCTGAACTTAGCCCCTGAATATTGTGCACCCCACCATGACCTTTGCTTAACACCGGACAACTTGCTGGTTCTACAGCCACTACTTCCAAATGAGGAATATGAGCTCGCATGCTTGTGGCTAAGCCAGTTAGCGTACCACCAGTACCCACACCCGCAACCACAATATCAATATTCCCATTAGTATCGCGCAGCAGTTCCTGAGCGGTAGATTGGGCGTGGGCGTTAGGGTTAGCTTGGTTTGAAAATTGGGACAGACCCACAGCATTCGGGTTTTGATCGATAAGTGCAGCAGCTTGCTCTATAGCCCCTTTCGTTCCGAGGTGCTTTGGCGTAGTGATTATATCGGCGCCATAGTGGCGAATCAGTTTCTGGCGCTCGATAGACATGTGTTCTGGGATGCATACCGTCAGCTTAATACCGTTGATAGCGCAAAGCCAAGCACAGGCCACACCGTTGTTTCCTGACGACGCCTCTATTATTTCAGTTTTCTCATTAAAGTCAGAACTCTCCATTAGCGCGTTAAGCATGGCCATTGCCGGCCTGTCTTTTATCGAGCCAGCGGGATTAAAAAATTCCACCTTGGCTAAAAGCGTTGCACACACGTTATGGCGTGCAGCAAATTTACTCAAGCGTATTAATGGTGTGTTTCCAATGGTTTGCGTTACATCGTCAACCACACCAGGCATGGTATTTCTCGCGTAATCAAGCATTTCAAAAATCTCTACAAGTCAGTTTTACTTAATAGTGACAGCTAGAAAAAGAGAAATTTACTCATTCCTACCCTTTTGATAAGCTGAATGTAGTAAATAATTCTAACTTAGTTGTTAAATATGAAAAATATTACTCTTGATGGTGTCGATAGAGCTATATTGTTGTTGCTTCAGCAAGATGCCGATGTACCAGTCGCTGACATAGCAGAGAAAGTTGGGCTAACGGCAACGCCTTGCTGGCGACGTATACAGCGTCTTGAAGCTCAAGGCGTTATCACTCGTCGTGTGGCGCTATTGCAGGCGCACAAATTAGGCTTGGCAATGACGGTATTTGTTCAAATTAAGGCCGCACGTCACGACGGAAAGTGGTTAACAGACTTCGCCAAGCATGCTTCGTCATTTGAAGAAGTGGTTGAATTTTATCGCATGTCTGGTGAATATGATTACCTGCTTAAAGTCCTGGTAACCGATATGGCAGCGTTCGATCATTTTTATAAAAGACTAGTTAATGGGATTGATCTCAACGATGTCACCTCTAGTTTTGCCATGGAACAGCTTAAATATACCACTGCACTTCCGCTTACCCATCTTTAATAATGTCCGAATAATGCTTCAATGGTTTTTGATTTACGAAAGTAAAAGAGCGGAGATCGGGTCTATGTTACTTATGCAGTACTAAAGACACTATTATCAGTTAGTTATTAATTTATGATTTAAGCTGTTTTTAGTGGTGCTTCAAATTAACTTTTTCCCCGGAAGGCAGTATGTAATGTTGAACACTATAAAAGTACGAATTTTAACGGGCTACGCGGGAATATTACTCGCTACTCTAGTTGCTGCCGTGGTATTAACACTTAATAATAAGCAGGTGACGCATCAGGTCGACACCTTTGTGAGTGAAACCTTACCCGCGTTAAGTACATTGGATAATGTGCAAAGTAATAGCAAGCAACTCGTGTTAATTGGTTACTCACTTTATGGCACAACGTTATCGGGCAATGCCTTTAAAGAACAAAAACAAGTATTAGTGCAACACGTTGATGCTGGATTCAAAGCACTAGGCTATATGGCCGGTGATACCCTTAAATCCCAGTTTAATTCGCTGGTTTCTAGTATGGACTCACTTCATGCAACTATGTCTGCATCGCGGGTTGATTGGGATCGAGCCCGAGATGATTTGCAGTCACTTAATGAATTAGCCTCTGTTTTTGATAACGCATTAATTGAAGTAAGAAATCAGGTGGCAAGCAAAGCCGGTGAGCGTTCTCAGGCGATAGGAAGTCAGTTACAAACCAGTCAATTCACTATTTATTTTCTTGTACTCATTCTGGCTGTTGTTGCCATGGCAGGTTTCTATAGCGCAAAAAAACAAATTGCTCAGCCTATAGAAAGCATGGCTGAGAAGCTCGATAGTTTAGCAAAAAGCAGAAATTTAGTGGCGCGCCTGCCAGAACAAAGCACCCATGAGCTTTGTCGAATGACCAACAGTATTCAAGGCTTGGTATCGGTTTTTCAAGCGGGCATGAATGAAGTAAAGGGGGCGGTTTCTGGGATAGAGGGTGCAGTTAGTTCTTTATCTGCATCATCTGAACAGTCAAGTTCGTCTGTTGCGACTTTGCTCACCGATATTACCGGCCTTGTGAACATCATGGACTCATTAGAGGCTGATATGGTGGAGAGCCTTCAGCGTTCACAAACTGCAGCAAGTGCAGCCCAGGACAGCGCAAAACAGGTGGATGCAGGTCGTGTGCAAGTAAAAGAGACCGCCGACGCTATTGCTGACTTAGCAAGCGATATTGAGCAAACGGCGAGTATGCTAGAAACCCTTCAAGTCGAAGGGAACAACGTTTCAAGTGTAGTAAAGACCATTGCAGACATTGCCGATCAGACAAACCTACTGGCATTAAATGCCGCTATAGAAGCTGCAAGGGCTGGAGACTCTGGAAGAGGTTTCGCGGTAGTCGCTGATGAAGTGAGGACCTTAGCTGTAAGAACTCACCAATCTACGGTCGAGATAAACACCATGCTAGAAAAAATTGTGGTTTCAATTACCTCTGCGGTATCCACCATGAGCTCAAACCAAAATAAGGCAAATGACTCAGTGAGGTTAGCGAATGATTTGGTATCAACCCTTGAAGCAGGAACGCAAAGCATTTTGGCGTTAGTAAGTGTTAGTGAAGAAGCGGCCGTCTTGGCGAAACATTCACAGTTGCAGGCCAATGAAGCGAAAAATGGTGTTAATCAATTCAAAAATTTGGGAGATAGACTGTCTCAGAACAACAGTCAGGTAAACGATGCGGCTGAAGATTTGTCTGCACTTGCAAATGGATTAAGTGCTAATGTGAACCAATTTAAAATAGGCTAATGCAAGGAGGGCCCTGTTAGGGGCCCTTCGTTACTAATGCTGTTGTTCTTCAGTTTGCTTGCTAGCAAAAATCTTGGATTTCTTTTGGATCTTACATCCTAAAATATTTTGAGCATTTTTCCGACCTATATAGTAAGCCACTGTATAGGGGTGAGCACGCCTGAAGAACCTTGAAAATGATTTAACTACATTGTTCATAATGGTCTCCTTTTAATTCTGCCCAAAATAAGCATACGTATATTTAATAATTATGTCAACACTGTCACAAAAGAAATTTATAACAAAATTTATTTTATTTTTAGTGTAATTATTCGTTTACATATGGGTGGGGTCTAAATTGGAAAGAAAGTGATCTAGTAATTTAGTTATGAAGTTAATGTGTTCTGGGTGAAAAAAAGGCTCCGTAACCAAGTGGTTAGGAGCCTATTATCTTTTTTAAGGGTGAACTGGTAGACAGGCGCTAATAGTAGCTAAGCTTTTCTGATTTACCTGAAAATATTTTGTATACCATTGCGGTGTAAGCCAGAATGCAAGGTACTACAATAACGACACCCACTAATAAGAAGCGAAGTGAGTTAGCGTCGCTGAGTGCATCTTGCACCGTAAGATGTCCTGGTATGACAAACGGGTAATAGCTTACCCCGAAGGCGGTGAAGCAAAGTACAAACACGGTTAATGCTATGGCAAAAGGCATCCATTCGCCTTTCCCGCCCGCATCAGGTAGCTTTTTCAATAACACGCCACATAAGCTAAGTAATAAAAAGCAGGCAACAGGAATAGCCATCAATACATAGCCAATAGTGGATGATAACCACAAGTCACGCACATCATCATGCAAGGTTAAGTTTGCTAGGCTTACCGCGACTATCCCTATAGAAAGCGCAAACAACCCTCTGCGCGCCCAATAATAGGCTTTGGCTTGTAAGTCGTTCTCTGCTTTTAATATTAACCAGCAAGAGCCAATAAAAGCATACGCAGCCGTTACGCCAATAGCAGACAATAAGGCAAACCCTTGTGCCCATATGTCGGTACGCAAGCCGGTTACATAGATGCCTAGCATATAACCTTGCGCCAGCGTGGTAAGTAGTGAACCGTACTTAAAGGTGAGGTCCCACTTACGTTTATGTACTTGAACGACCTTTGCCCTAAAATCGAAAGAGACGCCACGCAAAATGAGCCCCAGTAACATGATAGTGGCAGGGATATATAAGCTTTGAAGCACCTCACTGTGTGCCTCGGGAAAGGCAATCAGCAAAAGTCCAACGGCCAATACCAACCAAGTTTCATTGGCATCCCAGTAGGGGCCAATAGACGCAATCATATCGTCACGAAACGTTTCTTCTCGGGGCGGTATTAAAACACCTACCCCTAAATCGTAGCCATCTAAAATAGCGTAGAGCAATACTGCTAGCCCAAGCAGGCCAACGTAAATATTCCCTAATGTTTCTGCTGATACATTTTCGAATAACATAGCTGCTCCTTAAGTATTGGCCGGCGACATTTTGCTGGCTTTAGCCATTTCACGCTCTTCTGTAGAAATCTCTTCAATTTCAACGGCGCGCCGACACATCAACATGAGTGTACCCATATAAGCGAACAGCAAGATGGTATAAATCGTTGCGTACATGGTGAACGAGAAAGCGATATTAGAAGGAGGAAGCGTTGTTACCGCTTCTTGGGTGCGCAAAACACCACTGACGAGATAAGGCTGTCTACCTATTTCAGTCACATACCAACCCGCTAAGGTCGCTATCCAACCACTAAACGCCATGCCTGCGAATACACGCTTGAGCCAAAGTGGGAAAGATTTTCCTCTAAGTAAATAGCTACTACCAAGCCACGAAACCGCCAACATTAAAAAGCCCATGCCTACCATCACCCGAAACCCGAAGAACACAGGCGCTACCGGTGGATGTTCGCCTTCAAAGTCGTTCAGGCCTTGAATTTTGCCATCCATTTTATGGGTTAAAATTAAACTTGCACCGTTGGGCACTGGTATTTCAAAGTGATTTTCTCTGCTTTCTTCATCGGGAATAGCAAACAGCAGTAAGGGCGCGCCTTCAGTGGTATCCCATAAGCCTTCCATTGCGGCGACTTTTTGTGGCTGATGCTCAAGGGTATTTAATCCATGCATATCACCCGCAAAAATCTGTAAAGGAATAAGCACTGCTGCGGTATAAGTCGCGGTTTTAAGGGCAAGCTTTGGCGCTAGTTTGTCATCACCTTTCAGCATACGATATGCAGATAAACCGGCAATTAAGAAACTGGCTGTCAAACCCGAGGCTAGCATCATGTGTACAAAGCGATAGGGAAACGAAGGGTTAAAAATAATTTCGCTCCAGTCTACGGCATACACTACCCCGTCGATAATTTCATGCCCTTGAGGCGTTTGCATCCAGCTGTTAAGCGCCAAAATCCAAAAGGCTGACATGGTAGTGCCCACCGCCACAATCAATGTTGAAAGGGTGTGCAACCAATTGGGTACCCGACGAATACCAAATAACATAATACCAAGGAACGTGGCTTCTAAGAAAAACGCAGTAAGGACTTCGTAACCTAATAGTGGGCCCGCCACATTACCCACTCGCTCCATAAAGCCAGGCCAGTTGGTCCCAAATTGGAAAGACATGGTCACGCCACTCACTACACCAAGAGCAAAACTTAGTGCGAATACGCGCACCCAGAAGCGGTACATACGCATCCATACAGGGTGACCGGTTACATTTGAGCGAAATTTGAAGTAAAAAAGAAACCATCCCATTGCCATGGTGATAGTTGGAAACAGAATATGAAAACTAATATTTAATGCAAATTGTAAACGAGACAGCAAAAACGCATCCACAGATAGTCTCCTTAGTTAACGGAATTTTTTCCCGGCAGAATTTTGTCTTTCAGTTCTAACATACGGCCTACGCCCGAGCCGAGTTTCATCAAGGTGTTAAGTTTATCTGGGCCTAGGTTCTGAAGCTCTTGTGACCACGCGGTCACCGACTCTAATAAGTCGTGAATTTCATTCAGCTTATCTTGCGCATTGGCTTCAGTTTTGTTGGCGGGGGTATCTAATAGCAAATCCCGCAATAAGCTCATGGTAGGGTCTATTTCACGTTTACGGCGTTCTTCGAATACGCGGTTAGCAAGTGTCCAAATGTCACCGCCGGCAATAAAAAACTCTTTGCGCTCACCGGGAACAAGGTGTTGCTTAACCAAACGCCATGATTGCAATTCTTTTAGCCCCATACTGGTATTGCCTCGGGATATATTTAGCGCGTCGGCAATTTCTTGTGCTGAGATGGGCTCATCAGCAAGTACAATCAGCGCCAAAATTTGGCCCACAGTACGGTTAAAGCCCCAACGACTGCCCATTTCGCCGAAATGCATAACCGCAGAAGTAATAAGTGGTGTCATTTTCATGTCTATACCTGCTGAACTTTCAGAAATTACTGAAAGTTTATGCCGAAGTTTGATTGAGATCAACAAGTATCAGATGATAATTATGTTAGGAGGAACTCGAAGTCTAAATTGAAGGGCATAGTGAATCTTATGTGTGTTGATAAGTTGTCTCGTGACGTTTCGATTTATTGTTAAGTTTTAAAGATAGATGCTATAAACAATTTAGAATTAAACAGAAAACGCGATGTTGAGTTTTTTTGCTTTTAACACGCTAAAAAATAGGGATAAATGGTGAAAATATTTTCTGCGTTATTATGCGTGTTATTGATAATGTTCAGTGCTACCTCTTTTGGCAATGGCAACAGCAAAGAAGTTAAAGCCGCCAAAATAATAAAAAATGCTAACAAAGTGGAAGAGGCCTTTACCTCGCGCGGAGGGATGGAAGGTTGGACAAGAGTTTCATTTATAATAGACAAAGACGGTACAACGAAAGACATCGTTGTTTTTGATTATTCAGGCAAAGACAGATACGTTAAAAAAGTCACTAAATACATAAGAAACCTTCAATATTCTCCTGCACTCGTTAACAATAAGCCAGTAGCAAGTGCTCAAACCCTGTTTGTTAAACACACATACTCAGAGGCTGGCCATAGCGAAGGTAGTGTGACGCCTGCTTTTGCAAAAGAATACCAAGCTACCATAGATGCGCTTTCTAGCCCTACCGCGGATATGCTTAGCATAAAAAAATCCATAGACGATTTGGTGGAAGACCATACTAAAAATTTAAACGAACATGCTTTGGCTGCGTGGTTAAAGTCTATCTATTATTATAAAAATGAAGAATTTTTAGAATATATGCGCCAATCCCACATTACAGTAGATTTATACGAACACTTGCCTATAGCAATATTGGCTAAGTCTACGGTGAATCTTTTTCAGTCACAGCTTTATTTCGGCAATTTTAATGGCGCCGCCGAAACCCTTTCGCGTATGGGGAGTGTTAATGGCCTTAATTTATCTGAAGAAACCTATCAACAATTTGCAGACGCACTTAACGCTGCTAAAGCGACTGAATCAGCAAACGTCACTAAAGGTCAGCTTAGTAGTTTGGGCGCGTGGTCTCAATTTTATGAATTCTCAACATTTAAAGTTGAAGTGTCTCAAGGGAATGTTGATTCAGTGGAACTTAGATGTAACGATTATCAACAAAAATACGTAGAAGGTTGGGAGAACAAAATAGAGTTTCCGGCGCATACTTCTGATTGCATTTTGTTAATCAGAGGGGATGCGGGCTCAACATTTGATATTCTCGAAATTACTAGTTGAAAACCAAGAAAGCGAGAGCGGTTTCGCAAAATCATTGACTACAAGGCCGCTCTTCTAGTTTGCTAGCAAAAGACGCTGCTAAAAAGCGCGGCTAAATAATTACCAGCGCCTAATCATGGTTTGATAAACATCAGGGTCGAGTAGACTTTCTCGCTCGGCTTTAACGCCATCAAGCATAGCCATCGCCTCAGCTTTAGTTTCAACGATAACACCATCAATAACGTAAACACTGCTATCACCAGGTAATGCTTTATCTAATGGGTAGGCGATAAGTGCACTTGCTGGCACAAGGCTAACGCTAGTTTCACCAATATAGTCGGCAATACCATCGTCGTCAATATCTTTGGTAAGCCAAGGCAGCCCTAGAATTTTATTGTAACTGCCATCTTGCTGCATGACGTCAATCGTTTGTTCAAACGCTTTAATAGTGGCCTTAGCGTTAGGCGTATTGTTGCCCAATGCTAAAGAAAAACCTGCGTTCATTAATGCTGCTGAAGACACATGTAAAAGCTCTTCACCGTCTTTATCAAGAAGTAAATTAAACTCTTCAATAAGCAAACGGGTGGTAATTAAGTACGGCGCTCTGTCATCGGCCAATTGCTTAAATGCGTCGTACGTACTGGGATTACGTGACCACTTCACTTCTTTTAGCATGCGGAACTTTGGCGTATTAGCAAAGCGGTTTTCTATCGCTACGCGACTGTCTTTTAAATGCGGTATCAGCTTAATCTCTTCCACATCGTATTTTTTGCCCGTGGCATACAAATAGATGGGTAAGTAGGGGGCTGAAAGGGTAATCGCGTCTTTTCTTTCGCCTAAGTCTATATAGGCGAACTCGCCATCCACCTTACCAGAACGTACTGCGCTACCTAAGAAGGCATCGCGCATAACCTGAAGTTCTAGGTCGGTTTGCATTCGCGAGAACGCCGCTTCAACGATAGACGTGAGTCTTGAAGGTTCGCCCTCATCGCTTACGTAAGTTTCAAATGGCGCTGCGGCAAGGGTGACACTGTTTGCCTTTAACGGCGCCACCACGGTGATAAAACTTAATAAAGCGATGACTCTCACCAACACGGGCGACATCTCCTAAACAACGTTATTATTATCTATCGGCGCTATTACCTATTAACAGTATAACCGTTACTGGCCAAAACTGCCTGCAGCGCCTGGGAATACAACTGGGCTTTCAATGCCATCGTTGTTCACACTGGCAACCCCGAAAAAGTAGTTATCAATCACTACGTTTTCTAACGTGGCTTCGTTCACCTTACCAACAAACTTACTAAATTCCCATTGCGGTGCATCGGTATGACGCCAGTAAACTTTATAGCCCGACAGTTGAGGGTTTTGCGCTGTATCTGCTATATCCCACATTAATGTGGTAGAAGGCTGAACGGCGCCTTTAATTTTTACGTTAGCTGGCGGGTTGGGCGCCCAAGCCATAGCCGCTAGCGATACTGCGTTTAAACCAGTTAGCTTGGCTGCGTAATCAAAATTCACACCGTCTAAGGTATCGCCATACTTGATACCATCTTCTTCTCGAAGGTCCTGATGCTGGCGAGTGTAGTTTTCATTGGTTTCCATAATACGAATACCGGGAAAACCTAAATCGTTGAAGGGGCGATGGTGCCCGCCACGACCAAAGCGATCTAATCGATAAATGACCATGGTATCTAGATTCTCAATGTATTGGTCGGCAATTTTATCAATGTATCTTGCTAAGTTTCTGCTTGGTGAATCGACTTCTCCACCTGTGAAGCGGCGGGTGCGAGCTTCATCTGTGGTTTCGGTTACGCGAGTGCCTTCAGCAAATATGCGCGCCGTGGTGTTGTTGATAACCCCATTAACGCCCTCTATATTGCCAATCATGTCGTTGTTCAATACGGCTTTTAACCGCCAGCCGTCTTTTTGCGCTTGGTTTGCCATAATACGCCCACCAAACAGGCCTTGTTCTTCACCTGCCAGCGCAGCATAAACAATACTGCCGTTGAATGTGTATTTTGATAATATTCGCGCAGCTTCCAGTGTGCCAGCTACGCCCGATGCATTATCGTTTGCGCCAGGTGAGTCTGATGTGAAATCCATCACATCAGATACGCGAGAATCTATATCACCAGACATCATCACGTAACGTTCTGGATCGGTACTGCCGCGTTGAATAGCAATAACGCTTACTACCTCGACAGGGTCGGGTATACGTTTTTCACCGCTAATGGTTTCAGACTGAAAATACACGTCTAAGCAACCACCACATTCGGCTGATATCTTTTCAAACTCAGCCTTAATCCAGCGCCTTGCGGCCCCTATGCCTCGGGTATCTGATTCGGTTTCCGATAAGGTATGTCGGGTTCCAAAATTCACAAGGGTGGTGATATCGCTTTCAATGCGCGTTGGGGAAATGTCTTCGGCTATTTTGTATAAGGCTTGTTGTTGTTCATTTTGCGCTTGCGCTGTAAAGGTCAAGGAAAGTGGTAATACTGCTAGCGCTGAAATTTTTACGAATGTCGGAATGCTTTTTATCATTGTTTTCTCCATCTCTTTTTTATCACCATACTGGATACGAGAGAAAGCAACAAATAGCCTTAACGTGTGGAGAAGTTAATTGTCGAATTAAAAGGTGTATTAAGAATAGCCTCTTCAAAAAGAGGCTATTGCCAAAGGTGAAAGTAATTTGCTAACTATCTTGCTATATAAAGGGCACCAAATGAAGAATTACTCCAATCAGATAAAGATTCAAGATAATCAGTTGTATTTAGTACGTCTTCTACTCGCAGATACAGGAACCCTGACTCTATTTCCTGTGTTATGTCTAAATCTAGTTCGAAAGGTAAAACAACATCATCAAAATTCAGCGTATCAAGAATGCTCATTGAACCTTGAGCGGGAGTGGTCAAGCTGAAAGAAAATTCACCACCTGAACTGAAATACAGGTAAACATTGTCGGCACCGGTATTGGAGAAATCATAATCGTCGCCTGAAAGCATATCTTGAGCGGCTTCAAGGAATGGGGTTGGTTCCATCACGGTAAAATCGACGACGCCTGCATAATCTGAATCGACCGAAACACCAGACACCATGTCCATCCAAACGAAACCTTCTATGTCATCAAAAAGTATCTCATCATAGGTTGTTTCTTGAAATGTAAGATAGGTTTCCAAGTTTTCGCTTTCGCTGTAAATAGGTAAACTTTGCGGTAAAAAGGCGAGTGAGTCAGCGCCTTTGTAAAAATCAAAAGAGTGTAAATCTTCAATCTGGCTAGAACTTGATACGCGGTAAACGCTTTCAGTAAATACAGGTGTATTGGTGACTAAATAAGGAACGTTTGTATTAAGGTGTGCATCTGATAGCGAAATAGTATTCGTGCTATCAACGTCATAATCAGATATCTGAGTGCTGTACACCTCTATTTCTTGGTACGGCTGGCCGTTAATGGGAGTTGAAATAACGACTGCTAAACTAGGCCATTCGCCATCAACCGTTCTACACACTTCGGCTTCAGCCACTTCGTCAATGCTAGATAAATACGTTTGCTCATTAGTATTGGCCGCAGATGCACGCACATTAACACTGCCTGATGCCGTAAATTCACTGATATCAAAAGTGACACTCTCGCATTCACATTGAGTCACATTATCATCGGCACCGGGAAAGGAGATCATATTAAGAATTTTATCGGCAGTAACCGACACGTAGGTTTTTACTTCAGGAAAGCGGCCACTGTCGCCGATTGAGAAAGTAATTGAGCTGAAAGTGGCTACATCACCATAGTCTATCGTAATATCGCCATTTTCATCGGCTTCATAGACTTCTACAGCGTCGCCTGATGCATCATGCCGTACGATAACCGCTTCAGGTTGGGGAGTAACAGTGCCGCACTTCGATGTGTAAGAGGCGTTAACAATATATTCAAATGATGAGTTTCCGCCACCAGAGCCGCCGGATGGAGGCGTTTGAGTATCTGGGGTACTATCGCTACCACCGCAGCCAATCAAGCCCATGGCGGCTGAAGCAACAAGAAGATTTTTGGCGTTAAACATGATTTACTCCTACATACGTTAAGAAAAGGCGCAAGCAAAAGCAAAAACAAACAATTAAGGTGCCAATGCTTCTTGCTAGGCCAAAAAGGGCTATCCCGCCCTTTGGATACCGATTATAACAAAGCAACTCGTTGAGCAGTCAGTGGAAAGGTGCTCAACGCTTTGTTAATCAATTTTCATACTATCTCTATATGTACAGAGCCACCATTTTAAAATGTAACAATATGTATGTATGTTTAAATAAACGCGAAGGCATCGCCAAATAGATTTTCTACTTTTAAGCCGCGAACGGTAAAGTCTTCACGTACGGTTTTAGCCATTTCAAAACGTCCAGCAACATACACTTGCATGTGTTCGAAGTCTGTATGGTCGGCTAATACTGCATGGTGAACCCATCCTGTTCTACCTTTCCAGTCGTCTTCGGCAAATTCCACTACAGGTACAAAGGTAAAGTTATCGTGCTTGGCAGCGAGTGCATTTAGCGCTTCTGATAGATATAAATCACCGGCATGACGGCCTCCCCAATAAAGGGTAATAGGCGTTTTATCACCGCTGTTCAGATGCTGCTGTAAGATAGAGTAGGTATAGGAAAAGCCTGTGCCGCCAGCGATTAGTACCATCGGCAAGCCGTTTGATTGCAAAAAGGCTTCACCGTTATTTACGCTAAGACTAATTTCGCCTTCTTCTTTCATACGACTCAATACTTCACCGGCAAAAGTATTGCCAGGCTCTGCGCCAATGTGAAGTTCAATGCGTGAATTATCATAGGCGGCATTGGCAATAGAGAAGGGGCGCTTGTCTTTTTCGCCCATATCAATAAGTGCGTACTGGCCTGCTTGAAAGGCAACTGGCGCGGGAGGTGTTAATTCAATTTTGTATACTACGTCGGTTAACGGCGTGATGCTGGCAACCTTACATTTAATTTCTGACATGTAATCTCTTCTTACGTTTGCTGTTAGCGTTTCGCCGTTGGTAAGTCCATGATACCAAGTTCATCCCAGATATCATCCACCCGTTTTTTCACGTCTTCGTCCATCACAATGGGTTCGCCCCATTCACGGTCGGTTTCACCGGGCATTTTATTGGTGGCGTCCATCCCCATCTTCGACCCAAGGCCAGACACTGGCGAAGCAAAATCTAAATAGTCGATGGGAGTATTTTCAATCATAACCGTATCGCGGGCCGGATCCATACGCGTGGTAATCGCCCAAATTACGTCGTTCCAGTCGCGGGCGTTTACGTCGTCATCGCACACTATCACAAACTTGGTGTACATGAACTGTCGTAAAAACGACCATACACCCATCATTACGCGCTTAGCATGACCCGGATATTGTTTTTTCATGGTAACCACAGCCATGCGGTAAGAACACCCTTCTGGCGGTAGGTAAAAGTCTACAATTTCTGGAAACTGCTTTTGCAAAATAGGTACGAATACTTCGTTTAATGCTACGCCTAAAATAGCTGGCTCATCAGGCGGGCGACCGGTATACGTTGAATGGTAAATAGGATCTTTACGATGGGTAATATGGGTTACCGTAAACACAGGGAAGTCATCAACTTCGTTGTAGTAACCCGTATGATCGCCGTAAGGCCCTTCGGGCGCGACTTCGTCTTGTGCAATATAACCTTCCAGAACAATTTCAGCACTCGCGGGTACTTGCAGGTCGTTACTTATCGATTTAACCACTTCGGTTTTATCGCCTCGTAACAACCCTGCAAAGGCATATTCGGAAAGGGTGTCAGGCACAGGAGTAACGGCACCTAAAATAGTGGCCGGATCGGCCCCTAGTGCTACGCTTACTGGATAGGGCTTTCCTGGGTGAGTTTGGCACCATTCACGAAAATCGAGCGCACCACCACGGTGAGATAACCAACGCATAATAAGCTTGTTCTTACCGATAACCTGCTGGCGATAGATACCTAGGTTCTGGCGGTTTTTATGCGGGCCTTTGGTCACACTTAAACCCCACGTAATAAGCGGCGCGGCATCACCGGGCCAGCAACGCTGGATAGGCAGTTTACCTAAATCGACATCATCACCGGTTAGCACGACTTCTTGGCAAGGTGCTTTTTTTACGACCTTGGCGGGCATATTCAGTACCTGTTTAAAAACAGGCAATTTTTGCCATAAATCCTTTAGTCCTTTAGGTGGTTCGGGTTCTTTTAAATAGGCCAGTAATTCGCCCACTTCTCGAAGTGCCGCAACCGACTCTTGCCCCATTCCCATTGCCACACGTTCTGGTGTGCCAAATAAGTTGGCCAATACAGGCATGCTATGGTTTTTAGGGTTTTCAAATAATAGCGCAGGGCCACCGGCACGTAGTGTGCGGTCAGCTATTTCGGTCATTTCTAAATCGGTATCGATTGGCTGGCTAATGCGAACCAATTCACCTTTGGCTTCCAACTGGTGAATAAAGTCACGTAAATCTTTGTACTTCATTTGAACAGGGGGTATCCGCAGACTAAAGTTAGGAACAAGAATATACTATTTCGACACAAAGTCCGATCAGTTCAGTGGGCTAAAAGGGTGGCTTCTCAGATTTTAGCGGCGTATGTTGATAAAATAATCTGGACACCCTGAGTAAATGGTAGTCTGATAGCGTTAGTGCGGTTGAACTTCAAGTAGTTGAACTGTCTATACAAAAGAGTGAATAACAATAATACCCTTTTTTGCCTAAGGTGAGTGTATGACAATATTTGACCAGGACATGCTCGACGAACTTAACTTATTAGTTAAGTTTCCTACAGACAGTTTATTACAAGGCCTAAAAATACATCACGATGCCAGCCAATCAATGGTGAATGCCGCATCAAGACTTTATACAAAGGGTTTGATTACTCAGCCTGATGGCGGTTACCTTACCGATTTAGGAATAGATTTGGCCGATCACTCCCGCCATCTACAGTCCGCGCTGTGTAACCGCAAAAGCAGCCACTAGCGAATACGGGCTTGAAGCGGGGCTGCCACAAAGCCCCGTTAAATTACCATTAAGTATTCGCTGTAATGGCCGATAATTAAACATAGCCAATAAGGCCTAGATGCAATAGCGTTATATACATACCGTTATTTGTTTCCCCGCCTTTATATCTGAACGATTTAAAAGTGTTACTTTTAAACATTAATTTCTAAACAAAGAAGCCATTGATATGAAATTGTATTCACTGCCCACAATTTGTTTATTGCTTTCTTCGCTTTTCAGCGCAGCGGTGTTGGCTGAAGGGGAAACTATTGATGAAATTCGTGCGGTGCAGTTATACGATCAAAATGCGCTTATCGATATGATTAATGCCAATACCCACTTAGATAAAGTGGTCACTGATAGATGTCAGCTGGTGCAAGACATAGAAGCCCGTGCCGATATACTTAAAGTGCCCGCGTATCAGTTTTTATGGGGTGACATGTTAGCGTGGGGTGTGTGTGTCGACGCAGAGCCCGCTCGAGGTATGACTCACATTGAAGACGCAGCAAATCAAGGCTTTCCAGCTGCTTTAGAACAGCTTGGCCGTTATTACGCCAATGGTACATTGGTGCAACAAGACAAAGAAAGAGCGGTGGTGTATTTGCGAGAAGCCGCGGCAATGAAAAGCTTAAAGGCGCAATTGCAGTTAGTTGAATTGTTTCTAGACGGCTACGGTAGCCCCTATGATTATCAAGATGCTTACCAATGGCTGCACAATTCAGTCACTAACGACAAAGCGCAACATCAAAAAATAGCCAGTTACTTAAGCAAGCTTGAACAGCTAATGCACCCTAAAGCAGTACGCGCAGCAAAACGCCCATTGGACAGCTAATCCACTTAGGCTAGCAATCACTGGTAGCACGTTCGCTCGCCATTAAGCACGTTCGCTAAAAAGTATATGGCGCGCTCGAAAACTTCCCCCACTGCAACAATGCTTGAGCAAATTCACTTCGCCCGCAATTCATTTAAACTGCAATATAGTTCGTCCGCAATTCACTTAAACCGCAATATAGTGCGACTTTAATAAATTAAGATCGCAAGAAAAAACATCCAGTAGGCTATCAATAGCCTCTTACTCCAATCCAACACATTCATTGTGTACTTATATACGTGCATGATATTTATTGGGTTTTGAAACATGTTGTCATAAAACTGCCTCTTACCTGTCACCTTCGCTTCATCATTTCGTCTTATAACAAGATTAGATTCATCTGCTTTGCAGAGCTCTGACCACTACTGCAATAAACCATGAAAAAACACACTCAATCAAGCGCACAACACACTAACGAAATATTCATTAAGGGACAGACACATGTTTTCAAAAACCCTATTAGCCAGCGCTATTTTTAGTGCATTGGCCGCTCCAACATTTGCTAATACAGATTCACCAGCAGATGAGAAAGACTACATTGAAGAAATTACTGTTACTGCTCAAATGCGTGAGCAATCGATAATGGATGTTCCGGTAACCATGGATGTAATTTCAGGCGACTTTCTAGAACGCACTAACATTATGGAACTTGATGAGCTATCTCGCGTTTTGCCAAACGTGCAAATACAAGAACAAGCGGTAAGCCTGCCTTCATTTAATATTCGTGGCGTTACAGACGACGGATCTTCCGTTTCGGCCACGCCACGTATCTCCGTATATCAAGATGGCTTCGATATCAGTAAGAAAACCGTATCAAGTGTGGCGCTTTACGATATTGCTCGCGTTGAAGTATTAAAAGGCCCGCAGCCCACACTATTTGGTGTTGCCGCGGCTAACGGTGCTATCAGTATTCACTCTCACTTGCCTACCAATGAAAAGGAAGCAACGGTTCAGGTAGGTTACGACACTGAGTCGGGTAAAGAAGCCGAGTTCATGTTCAATACACCTATTAATGACAATCATAGCGTGCGTATTGCGGGCTTATATCGTGAGATGGACGGTATTGTAGAAAACAATGCGTGTTCTGAAGACAGTTATTATGGCAACGCCGACATGATTGACCATTTAGGCAATACCGTACCCTGTAACAGCGAAGACTTACAAGGCATATCAGTGCAGGCCCTTCGTGGTACATGGAAGGCCAGCTACGATAACTTTGAAATAATCGCCCGTGCTTCAATGGAATATAACGACCAACCGGGTATTGCCTTTAAATCAGGTTCAATTGCCCCTAATGGCGGCGATACCAGCCCGTTTACGGCTGCTGAATTTAGTATGGGGAGCGAGCTTGGCATTGAGCGTACGCTGCAGGCCTACGATATTTCACTAGATTACGATATTAGCAACAGCTTAATGTTTCATGGCGATGCGTATTATAAAGACGTAGAAGTGAGTGAAGGGTTTGATGCCGATGGTTCAGCCCTTAGAATTCAAGATGCCTACTTCGATAACGATGCAACACTAAGCGGTGGATCTATGCGCTTGGTTTATGATTCGGGCGAAAAGCTGGTAGCTTTTGTGGGCGCCTCTGTAAGCCAAGATGATTCGATACTGCCGTATTACGTTATGGTAGACCCGTTTGTACGTGGCACCTTCGACGCGGTAAAAGCTCAACTAGAAGCCTCAACCAATATTCCGTTAAATCAAAATATTGCTACCGATGCCTCGCTTGAAGAAATTGAAGCTTTGCGTGCTATGTTAGTGTCTTCATTGTTTAATGCCGACGGCACGCCAATTTCAAGTGCAGACTTTCCCTCAACTATTATTCAAGGCCCTTATATTTTTGAGGCAGAGCTAGATATCACGTCTTATGTGGCTGAGGTATCTTACTTTGTGACTGACAAGGTGAATGTGACCGCTGGTGTACGTTATATTGATGAATCACGCTATACCAAAAACACCTATACATTAGATTCAGGCACATTTGAATTTGAGGGTGAAGGCGACTTCGACGATACGCTACCTCGCTTTGCCGTTAGTTATGACATGAACGATAGCTGGAATTTTTACGCAAACTACGCGCGCGGCCGTCGCTCACCCGTAGTTAATGCGGATTTTTCTGGGGTATCGACAACCAAAGCTGAAATTGTTGATAGCTACGATTTAGGGGTTAAATACCAAAGTAACAATTTCACTTTCTCAGGCGCGATTTTTACGTATGAATATAGTGATTATCAACAGTCTTATACTGATCCTGAAACTTTGCAATCCATTACCGTAACTGTGGGTGATTCAACCATGTCGGGCATTGAAGGCATGGGAACTTACCATTACAGCGATACGTTATCGATAACCGGTAGTATCGGCTTCCTAGACGCAGAGTTTGCTGATGAAACGGCTGATGGTAGTCCATTCCAGTATGCCGGAAATAAGTTTCGTCTAGCACCTGAGGTGAGTGGTGCTATTAATATTAATAAGGAATTTGAAGTTCAGAACTGGTTAGTGAATGTGAATTGGCTAACGAGCTTCCAGTCTGAAGTATTCTTTGAAAGCAGTAACTACCCTGGTTTGTCGCAAGATACTCATTCATTGACAGATATCTCTGTACAGTTTTCACAAGAAGCAAGCAGCTTTGCGTATGAAGTGTATTTAGAAAATGCCTTCGATAAAGAGTATGTGATTGATGCTGGTAATACCGGCGGTGGTTTAGGTATTCCTACTTATGTTCGCGGTATGCCGCGCATTGCAGGCGTGCGTTTCTACTATAGCTACTAATATCGGTAGCTTTTCAATAATAAAAAATCCCGTTTCGCTTTTGGCGGTAACGGGATTTTTTTTGTCTTGGTGCTAGGTGGCAAGTAACGCGGCTAGCGCTTTACTAGTCTCAATCCAGCCACTACTTACTTTTTTTACTTAGCCTCTACTCGGCCACTAAACAGGCCTTCGTCAGGCCTCAATGACAAACTCATGACTATTTACTGTGCTGGCAGACGTGGATTTAATGGAATCTACATAACGCCACGTGGCAACCGCCTGTTTTTCAGTAAAAGATACCGTTAAATATCCCCGCTGATGCAAATTGCAATATGCTAAATCATCGATAAGTACAGGAAGATCTTCCGCCATGGTTGTCGCAGCGTCAGCATCCATTTTCAAATAATGCTCCATACCCGGCGATGAGACACTGGGTGTGGCCAGCTCTGTTGCCACCGCTGTGCCATCTTGCAAGGTTAAGGTGTTATGCCACGCATTGTGCGTGTCGCCTGCTAACGCGATCACAGGTTTATTTAATTGTTGCACTGCCGTTAGCAATTGTTCCCTTTCTACCGGATAGCCATCCCAGGCATCAAGGTTGTATGGCATGGCAGCGGCTAGCAGCTTTTCTTCTTGTGCTGAAATGGTTTCTCCGGCTAGCTTTCTGCGTTTGCTATTTGCAAGGGCGTGCACATGAGCAGGAATTTTTTCAAAAGGGACACCATTAAAGATAGAGGCAGGAAACATCATGCGGCCAATTAAAAGCTGCTGCCCTAATACTTGCCATTTCGCTTTGCTATTGTTCATGGCCGTATTAAGCCATGTTCGTTGAGCAGCACCCAGTAAGCCTCGTTCTGGCGCACTAATCGCCTTGGTAAATCCGGGTAAATCAAAAGCCTCGGAATCGGGCGCATCAGGGTCGCGAAAGTCGCTATAGGCTAATTGCTTGTCTCGCGCGAGAACACGGGTATCTAGCATGTATAGGTCAACTAAGTCGCCAAAGGTAAACTGGCGGTATATTTCTAATCTGCTTTCGCCAAAGGTAGGTCGAATGGGTAGCCACTCATAATAGGCCTGCACCGCCGCGGCCCTGCGCGCATAAAAATCCCCTTCATCTTCTTGATGATTTTCTGCGCCATCTTTGTAGGTGTCGTTAGTGATTTCATGATCGTCCCACACCACAATAAAAGGCTTAGCACGGTGTAAATCTAATAAACCTTGGTCGTTACGATAGAGCGCGTAGCGTTTACGGTAATCTTCAAGAGTATAAAGCTCGGTGTCGTTGTCTTTAGCAAACGTGCGGCCTAATTCTTTAGCATGTTCGGTGGCATAGCCTTCGCCATCATATTCGTAAATGTAGTCGCCTAGATGTAATACAAAATCAATATTCTGTTGTGTCGCAGCATCAGCATACGGCGTAAAAAAGCCCGCAGGGTAGTTAGAACATGAAAACACCCCGAACATTACCTGGCTTACGTTGTCTTTCGGCAAGGTTAATGTTGTACCTACTTCGCTCATGTTATTTGCGCTTTTAAAACGATAGTAATAGCGGGTGGCTGGATTCAAACCGGTGACATCAACTTTAACGGTATAGTCTCGTGATTGCTTGGCCTCGGCAATATCACTGGCAACAAGCGTACTAAAATCTTTTGAAGTTGATACTTCCCATAAAATGTTGGCGTTTGCTGCGCTTTTGTCGGGCAAAGCGCGGGTCCAAAGTATAACGCTATTATGCAGTGGGTCGCCGCTTGCAACCCCATGAGTGAAGCTGGCACTATCTTGAGGCTTTTTAGTAGAAACACAGCCGGCTAAGCCCGTTGAAATGGCAACACTGGCACCGGCGATAGAACTTAATTTAATAAAAGAACGTCTGTCCATAAGGCGTGTCCGTAAACGTTATTTTTTTAGTGATTGAGAACTAAAGATATATCGAAAGAGTATGACACTGGCATGGCAGTTTTATAACGCAATGTTTTGTGTAGATTGCTGTTATACTGTGCGTAAATCGAACGCTTTAAAATTGCCACCCCTTGAACAGGGCAACAGTGTTTGAAAAATGAATAAACTAACGAGGCGACAGAACAACTCTATGAGTGATGATCCGCATTATCAGCGCGAGAAAGAAAAGTACGAAAATCCGGTAGCAAGCCGGGAGTTTTTGATGAGTTTATTGAAAGAAGAAGACAGACCTATGTCTTTTCTTGAAATATGTACGGCAGTGAATGCCGAAGAAGAAGATGCTCGCATTGGCATTCAACGCCGCCTTCGCGCCATGGAGCGAGAAGGGCAAGTTCAGTTCACCCGTCAAAAGAAGTACATTCTTCAAGATCAAGATGAGTTGTTCCGCGGTAAAGTCATTGGCCACCGTGATGGCTTCGGCTTTTTACGCCCCGAAGATAAAAGCGGCGACCTGTTCATTAGTGCAGGTCAAATGAAACTGTTTTTGCATGACGATATTGTAGAAGCACGAGTAAGCGGTACCGACCGTCGCGGTCGCAAAGAAGCCTTTATTACGCAGGTGGTAGAGCCGCGTTCAGAGCCTATTGTTGGTCGCTACTTTGTAGAGCAAGGGTTTGGCATGGTTGTGCCAGATGACAGCCGTCTACAGTATGAAATTGTTATTCCCCCTGAACACGTACACGGCGCCCGTATGGGGCAAATAGTGGTGGTTGAGCTTACGCAGCGCCCACGTCGTAAAATGAGCCCAGTGGGTAAAATTGTTGAAGTACTAGGTGAGCATATGGCGCCTGGTATGGAAATAGAGATGGCGCTTCGCACCTTTGATATTCCGCACCAATGGCCAAAAGGCGTTACCAAACAGGTTAAAAGCCTTACCGAGCAAGTGCCCGATGAAGCAAAAGAAGGGCGAATCGATTTACGTCAGCTTCCACTTGTTACCATCGATGGTGAAGACGCTCGTGATTTTGATGATGCCGTATATTGTGAACCGTTAGATGATGGCGGTTGGCAACTATGGGTAGCCATTGCCGATGTCAGTTACTACGTACGAAACGGCACAGCGTTAGACGATGAAGCCCAACAGCGAGGCAACTCGGTGTATTTCCCCGAGCAAGTTATTCCTATGCTACCGGAAGTGCTGTCTAACGGCTTGTGTTCACTGAACCCAGAAGTTGATCGCTTGTGTATGGTGTGCGAGATGACCATTACCGCTCAAGGTAAGTTAGATACTTACCAATTCTATGAAGCCGTAATGAATTCTCACGCGCGTTTAACTTACACCAAGGTATGGCAAATACTGCAAGGCGACAAAGATCTTCATCAACGATATGAAGCACAAGTGCCGCATTTGCGTCATCTTCACGATTTATATCGTTCGCTGAAAAAAGCCCGTCAGCACCGTGGTGCTATTGAGTTTGAAACCCAAGAAAGTAAGTTTGTATTTAACGCCCAGCGTAAAATTGAAAACATCGTGCCGCTTATCCGTAACGATGCCCACAAACTTATTGAAGAGTGCATGATTTTAGCTAACGTTAGTGCTGCACTAACACTGTCTGAAAATGAAGCGCCTACACTATATCGTGTACACGATAAACCCGATGCCGATAGGCTGACAGCTTTCACCAGCTACTTAGCTGAAATAGGCGTGCCGCACAAAATTACCGATGAAGCCTTACCGGCAGATTTTACCGATGTGGTATTAAAAACCCGTGGTCGTCCTGACGAAGAGCTGATTCAAACCATGTTGCTTCGCTCAATGAAGCAGGCTATTTACGATGGCGATAACCTAGGTCACTTTGGCTTAGCCCTTGAAGCCTATGCGCACTTTACGTCGCCTATTCGTCGTTACCCAGACTTAGTGGTTCACCGTGCGCTGAAAGGTATTATTGCTAAGCAAAAAGGTAAAAATACGGTTTCAGGTGCGAAGAATTACACGGTTGAAGAAATTGAACAGCTAGGCGAACAATGCTCGATGACCGAACGTCGTGCCGACGACGCTACCCGTGATGTTGCTGATTGGCTTAAATGTGAATTCATGCTTGACCACGTTGGCGATACCTTTGAAGGCGTAGTCAGTTCAGTGACAAACTTTGGTTTGTTTATTCGCTTAACCGAATATCACATCGATGGCCTTGTGCATATCACCTCGCTAGATGATGATTTTTATCACTATGACCAAGTAAAGCAAATACTGGCAGGTGAGTCTGGACATCGTCAATTTAGACTAGGCGATACCGTAGAAGTGAAGGTGGCTGCGGTTAACCTTGATGAAAGAAAGATTGATTTATTGCTGGATAAGTCTATGCTGCGCGGCCCCGGCGGCAAGAAGGTTAAAGTAGCCAGTGCGAAGAAGCCGCCTAGAAATGCCAAGCGAGGCCCTAAAAAGGGCGCGCCAAAAGGCAAAGGGGCACCATCGCGTTCGAAGAAAGGGGATAAGCGTTAATGGCACAGCAAGAATGGTTATATGGTTTACATGCAATGCAGTCGGTTTTAGAACAAGAACCAGAGCGTGTAATGGAAGTTATGGTATTAAAAGGCCGTAACGACGAGCGTTTGACTAATATTGTTAATCAAGCACGTCGATTTGGTATATCAGTACAGTTTTGTCAGCGTAAAGCACTAGACGACAAAGTTAACGGCGAACAGCACCAAGGCGTGGTCGCCAGAGCGAAACCCGCTCGTGTAATGGATGAAGCTGACTTAGATAGAATCTTAGACAAAGAAAGTAAGCCCTTATTGCTTGTGCTTGACGGTATTACCGACCCGCATAACTTAGGTGCCTGTTTGCGTACCGCCGATGGCGCGGGTGTGCATGCAGTGGTAGTACCGAAAGATAAATCGGCCAGCCTTAACGGCACTGTGCGCAAAGTCGCGTGCGGAGCAGCGGAAGTTATCCCACTTATTCAAGTGACTAACTTGGCGCGTACGTTAAAGCACCTACAAGATAAAGGTTTATGGATTGTGGGCACAGCGGGCGAAACCGACAAAACCCTTTACGATATAAAACTAGATGGCCCAACCGCACTAGTAATGGGCGCTGAAGGTAAAGGCATGCGCAGGCTTACCAAAGAGACCTGTGATGAATTAGTGAAGTTACCAATGGCAGGTAGTGTAAGTAGCTTGAATGTATCGGTAGCTACTGGTGTTTGCTTGTACGAGATAGTGCGCCAACGTGGCTAATTAGCTCATTTCGTCGCTAAACAATTATTCATTACACATGTAAGCCGTTAACCTAACCGTAAGCGGCTTTTTCATTTCTGAAACACGTTAGGGCAGAGATAAGTTTGACTTAAGTTATTTTTAAGTTTTTCTAATTTCTGAATTAACATTTACTTACAAATTGGTGCTTTACACTTAAATATCACGCCCTGCCTGCATTTGCCAAAATTCCAACGCTACTAAAGCACAATCCAATCTGCAACTTACGTATATATTTTCAACATAAGGAACGTAACGTAATACTTAACTCGTTGATTCAATGCTTAATAGTTAATTGGTGCGTATTGGGTGTATTACCTAATGCCATGATAAAAGGCATGTGGGCCGTTGGCGAATTCGAGCATGGAGTGCTTTCGTAGGAAGTAGCGTTTGCCCTGAATGTCTATTAATAACAACGAAGTTTCAAAAACGCTGTAAAGCGTTGAAACACGACAAGACAGACAACAGGAAATAAAAGTGAATATGAAACACACAAGTATATCAGCCATTGCCCTTGCAGTATCTGTAGGGTTGGTCAGTCACGCTGCAACAGCAGCAATAACAAAAAATGCGACAGCGATAAACACCACCAATGCACCAGTAAAAGTTGAAGAAAAAGCATCGCTTCAATCTTTACTCGGCAAAAGACTTGTAATAAAAGGTAAGTCTGCACAAGAAGAGCAGCGCTATATTATTAAATTCAAAGAAACATTAACTACAGATGTCATTAGCAATGCCAGTAGCAGTAAATCTGGCTCAGCTGAGCTAGTTCAAGCCACTAAATCTACTGTAAAGCGACCTTTTGAAGTGCAATCTGCCCGCAGTGAAATACAGAAGGTGGGGGGAGATGTTCGTAAAGAGCTTGGAAAACATCGCATGATGGCGGCGTCTTTAAGCCGAAATGCCCTGAATAAACTGCGTAACAATGCAAATGTAGAAAGTATTGAAGTAGATGTAAAACGCACACCTATGGCACAAACCACCCCTTACGGTTACACCATGGTACAAGCTAATCAGCTTTCGCAAGCAGATACTACCGCTCGACGTGTATGTGTTATCGACACGGGATACAACCTAGGGCATCCAGATTTACCTGGCACCAACGATGGTGTAACCGGCCAGGCGAATAATAGTGCCGTAGGGAATTGGTATAACGATGGTAACGGTCACGGTACTCATGTTGCCGGTACCATTGCCGCTTATGACAATAGTGAAGGGGTTGTTGGTGTTTATCCTGGCGTGAATCTACATATCGTTAAGATATTCAATGACAATGGCGATTGGACCTACGCCTCTGATCTTATTGACGCTATTTCACAGTGTCAAAGTGCCGGGGCTAACGTGGTAAATATGAGTTTAGGCGGTGGCAGCGCTTCAACGACAGAGCAAAACGCGATGCAAGATTTCACTGATGATGGCTTACTTCTGGTTGCCGCTGCAGGTAATGCAGGTACAAGCGCTAAGTCATATCCAGCCTCTTACGACGCAGTAATGTCGGTAGCCGCGGTTGATTCAAACGAAAATAGAGCAAGCTACAGTCAGTACAACGACCAAGTTGAAATAGCTGCACCGGGTAGTGCTGTTTATTCAACATACCCCACCGACACATATGCTTCTTTAAGTGGAACTTCAATGGCTACGCCTCACGTAGCGGGTGGTGCGGCCTTAGTGTGGAGTTATTTCCCTCAGTGCTCAAACACCCAAATACGTAATGCGTTGACATCTGCTGCCGAAGATAAGGGGGCAAATGGACGTGATAACTTATATGGTTTTGGCCTTATGCAACTTGAGGATGCTTACAGCTACCTGAATACTAACGGATGCGACGGCAGTGGCGGTTCAGATCCAGGTACCGACCCAACTGTTGAGCCGGTATCAGGTCAACTGACGGGACTATCTGCATCACAAAGTAATTGGAATCGTTATACGTGGACTATTCCTGAAGGCGTGACGACCATGACGGTACAAACGTCTGGCGGTAGTGGTGATGCAGACTTGTACATGAAGTTTGGGTCGCAGCCAGAAACCAGTGACTTTGATTGCCGCCCTTACGAGAATGGTAATAACGAAGTGTGTACGTTCCAAGCACCCGCTGCGGGTACGTGGCATATCGGAATTCGTGCTTACTCGACTTACAGTGGCGTAACGTTATCGTATTCCTATGAATAGTTAACCCACAAATAAAAAGCTCGCCCCTATTACCTTATGAACAGGTAATAGGGGCTTTTTTGTATAGAAAGACAAAAATACTTTTGTAGTGAATTGTCAGCTTTGTAAAGGCTGCGTAAAGGTGTGAACTATAACAAGCTTTGTAGTGCCATACGGCAGTATAGTTCACGCCTTTCTGGGCAGTGTAACTCCCTTCAAACAATCACGAATTTAGTAAGGACGTTCAGTATATGCAATTTCAATTTCCGGCTTGGTTACGAAACGTAGCTATCGGTCTGGTGGCAATTTCAGGGTTAGCTGCTTGTGGTGGCTCTGACAGCAGCTCCGATTACTCGTATGCTTATATACAATTCTATAATGCTTCGCCAAATGGTGCGAATGTAGAAATGCGAGAAGTCGATGGAGATAGCTTTGGCTCTGCGCAATTTGGTGATACTACTGCGATGTACTCAATGGACAACGGTGAAATTGAACTTGAGTTCATTCGCACCGACTCAGATGACCAAGAAGTGCTTATCGATACTTACACCGTTAATCTTAAGAACGGTGACAAGCACCTTATCGTTATGAGTGGCGATTTTGCATCACCGATTCTCAGCGATTACAGCTATACCCGTGAAACGCTAGAAGATCACTTCAGGTTATTCGCATTGTCTGTAACCATTGATGAAGGTTCTTACGACTTTTATTTAGCTGAGTCTGGCGACCCGTTTGAAGCGGCAAACTTCTTAGGTACGGTAACTGCATCTGAAATGATTGAGTTTGACTACTGGGATCCAGATGACGACAGCGACTACTTTGATGAAGATGAGTACACCATTTATTTAACCGAGCCAGGAAGCACTGAGGTGCTATTTGAATCACAGACACTAGACTTTGCGTACGAAACTGAATATCTACTCACAATGCGTGATGTAAGTGGCGCAATCCAGTCAGGTTTGGTTGTAGATACTATCTTGAATTCATCATCAGTGACAGCGTTAACCGACGTTGAAGCAGATTCACAGTACCGTATTTATAACTCGACAAATATTACCACTGCACTTGATGTGACCTTTGGTGGTAACACTGATGAAGAGGATGTTGCTTTTTCTCTGGATGCGGGGGAATTATCTGAATTCACTGAGATTGGGTATGGCGATTACCGCGTAACAGTAACGGATACATCTGGTGAGGCCACAACGCTAAGTAATAAGCTTATCACCTTGAACCAAGGTGAAAGTAAAGCAATTCTAATCTACGAAAAAGCGGGTGCACTTGGCGCGGTAACATTCGTAGAAAGTGGGCTGCCTCAAGCGTACGATAAAACAGTAAACTTCATTAACTTGGTTGAAGACTTTGATGATGTGGACTTCTATCTAGTGCGTAACGATGAAACTATCGATACCGCAGAATACGACCTGCAAAATCTAGAGTTTGGCGAAACGGACAGTGAAGTATTACCGTCTGATTACTACGAAATCATTGCCGTTTACGAAGATGATAATGAAGAACAAATTCTGCTAGATCGTACAGCCTTGTTCGGATTTAACGAAGAAGAGAACTATATTGTTACGGTAGAACCAGCAGATACCGCAACTGGCTATGAAATTAACATTTTGTATTAATCACTTATGTGCAAACAATACTAATTGTTAATGCTGGTCTGCTTTAAATACCGAGAGTTTCAGTTACCTTTAGAAAAGACTATTACTTTCCCGTAATGGTCTTTTTTGTCTCTAGGGCTTTTTAAGGGAGGGCTGAAAACCTCATGAGTGTAATTAAAGATCTTCACAAAATTACCACTGATGGTGCTTTGTCTTTCAGTGAAAAAGTGGCTCGATTACTCGAAATTGGCACTGAAGTTTTAGGCCTCGAAACCGGCATTGTTAGCTACGTGCATAACGGGACCTATACGGTGGTGCAGGCTATTTCTCCATTAAATGAAATTGTAAGCGGCGCTGAATTTCCGTTATCTAATACCTATTGTGCTGATACTGTAAATGCAAATGGTATCGTGGCCTACAACGACGTTGACGTTATGCCAGGCAATAGACATCCGTGCTATTCCCTCTACACATTAAAAAGCTACTTAGCCACCCCTATACATGTGAATGCTGCCTTATATGGCACACTGAACTTTTCTTCCACTACGTCGAAGACCGATGGGTTCACCGCTGTAGATTATGATTATTTGCTGTTACTTGCCGACTGGATAGGGGCAGAGGTGACACGTGAAGAAGCGTTAAGCGAAATCATTTCTCAGAAAGACGCATTAGAAGAACAAAACGCACTGCTTAATCAAATTACTGAATTGGCGGGGGTAGGTACGTGGGAGCTCGATTTAGAGACAGGTGCACTTACGTGGTCAGCGTCTTTGAAGCGCATGTTTCAAATCAACGACAAACAAGAAGTCACACCAGCACATGCACTTAAGTTTGTGGCAAATACAAAAGTGCGAAATGTCTACGAATCTAAAATGGAGGAAATTGCCAGAACCGGGAGCGACTGGGCTTACGAGTTCGAAATTATTACCGATGGCGGAGAAAAGCGGTGGTTAGAAAGTCGAGCACACCCCATCATGAAAAATGGAACCTGCCTTAAAATCATTGGCGCGACCCGAGATATAACTGAGCGTTTTAACACCACCCAATCTTTGAAACAAAAAACCGCTATTGCAGAACAAGCACTAAAAGCACGTAGTGAGTTTCTTGCGAACATGAGTCATGAAATACGAACCCCTATTCATGGTGTACAAGGCATGCTCGAAACCCTTTGCAGCACGTCTCTTAATGAAAAACAGAAAGAATATACACATGTCGCAATGCGTAGCTCGGAATCGTTGCTCAACATCGTGAATGATATTTTAGATTTTTCAAAAATTGATTCAGGCCATATGACCTATGATGTTGAGCCTGTAAACTTGAAAGAATTAATTGAGCAACAAGTTCCCATGTTTAGCCGCTTAGCCGATAAAAAGGGGATTGAATTTATCACCGAAACGGCGGCTGTTTCAGATACATTATTTCTCGCTGATTCATTAAGGCTAAGTCAGATACTGATGAACCTTTTGAATAATGCGGTGAAATTCACTGAGAAAGGGTCAATTAAAATTAGTACGCGATGTACTAAGTATGGTGTGGGGCGCTTTAAGGTTAAGCTAATCGTTACCGATACGGGTATTGGTATTAGCGATGAACAGCAAAAAGTTATCTTTTCGCCATTCCTTCAGGCTGAAGAGTCGACACAGCGACGCTTTGGCGGCACAGGTTTAGGCTTGGCCATTGTGAATAATATTGTTGAGCATTATGACGGCAATGTAGAAGTATCAAGCGCGCTTGGGGAAGGGGCGCGATTTATCGTTACCATGACTCTCGATTGTGCAAATGCCGGCGTGTTGAAAGAAAAGACTATCGCAGCAAACAAGGCAAAGCCGCTTTGCAAAAAAGTGTTGTCAGAATCACGAGTGTTAGTCGTGGAAGATAACGAAATAAATCAGATAGTCATTAAAGAGCAATTAAAAGAAATTGGCGTGTCGGTAGAGCTAGCCAACAATGGTGCCTTAGGCCTAGCAAAGGTGAAAAGTGCGATAGCGCGGAAGAAGCCATACGATCTTATCTTCATGGATTGCCACATGCCGGTGATGGATGGGCTAGCTGCCACGAAAGAAATAAGGGCGCTAGGTGAAACAGTCCCTATCATTGCACTTACTGCAAACGCGATGAGTGGCGAAAAAGAAAAGTGTTTGAGAGCAGGAATGGATGACTTTATATCGAAACCTGCAGGCGTTACGCGGCTAGGTGACTGTATTAACTACCACTTGTCTCATAAACAGGAGAGGTTCAGAAATCCTGCTTGATAGCCAACATTTGGTTATCAGCCCCGACAATGCTGAGGCTTTTTTATGTGTACCTATAAAACCACAAGACAAACGATAAAATTCTGAGTATAATGCGCACAAGTTTCCGGCACATTTCGTGCGCCCCTCGCGCTTTTCATAAGCGATTTACTCAAATTCCCCATCGATTAAAAATAATCCAATTTAACGCTATCTCTAGCTCAAAATTTCTGTTATAGTTTCGCGCCCTTTTTATGGGGGTATGTATATAAATTCAACAATGTTTGTTGGGTTTAGCAGCAATAACGACTCGGCAGAGTCTCATAATAGAGCGGAGCACTAACATGATCCAAATGCAAACTAACCTGGACGTTGCAGATAACAGCGGCGCTCGCAGGGTTCAGTGTATTAAGGTTCTTGGTGGCTCGCATCGCCGTTATGCAGGTATCGGTGACATCATCAAAGTTACTGTGAAGGAAGCAATTCCTCGCGGTAAAGTTAAAAAAGGTGACGTACTGAATGCAGTGGTGGTGCGTACTAGAAAAGGCGTTCGTCGTGCAGATGGTTCATCCATTCGTTTTGACGGCAACGCAGCTGTTTTGCTTAACGCAAACAAGCAACCAATTGGTACGCGTATCTTTGGACCGGTAACCCGTGAGTTGAGAAGTGAAAACTTCATGAAAATCATCTCATTGGCCCCAGAGGTACTATAAGGAGTCACGATAATGGCTAATAAAATTCGTCGTGATGATGAAGTAGTCGTATTAGCGGGTAAAGACAAAGGCAAACAAGGCAAAGTCCTTAAAGTGCTTATTGCTGATAACCGTGTAATTATAGAAGGTGTTAATCTTATCAAGAAGCACACTAAGCCAAACCCACAATTGGGTGTAGCTGGTGGGATTGTTGAGAAAGAAGCTTCTATTCACGTTTCTAATGTTGCGATTGTTAACCCGGCAACGGGCAAAGCAGATCGCGTTGGTTTCCGTTTCGAAGATGAGAAGAAAGTTCGTTTCTTCAAATCTAACGGCGAACTTGTTTAATTATATTGGAGAGTACGATGGCGAAACTGCATGATTTCTATAAAGAAACAGTAGTAGCTGAACTTGCTAAGCAGTTCGGGTACAAAAGCGTCATGCAAGTCCCTCGGATTGAAAAAATCACTCTAAACATGGGTTTAGGTGAAGCAATTGCTGACAAGAAGGTGCTTGAGAATGCTCAAGCTGACATGGCGGCTATCGCCGGTCAGAAGCCGATTGTTACAGTTGCTAGAAGATCAGTAGCGGGCTTTAAAATCCGTGAAGGTTATCCGATTGGCTGTAAAGTAACCTTACGCGGCGAGCGTATGTGGGAATTCCTTGAGCGTTTGATTTCAATCGCTATCCCACGTGTTCGCGACTTCCGTGGTTTGAACCCTAAGTCATTCGACGGTCGTGGTAACTACAGCATGGGCGTGCGTGAGCAAATCATTTTCCCTGAAATCGATTTCGATAAAGTGGATAAAGTTCGTGGTATGGATATTACTATCACTACCAGTGCGGACTCAAATGAAGAAGCACGTGCTCTGCTGGACGCGTTCAACTTCCCATTTAAAAAGTAGGGTGTAGGGTTATGGCAAAAGAATCAATGAAGGCCCGTGAATTAAAGCGCGCTAAGCTAGTAGCTAAGTACGCAGAAAAACGTGCCGCACTTAAAGCGACTATCAGCGATGTTAACGTATCTGAAGAAGAGCGTTGGGACGCTGTTCTTAAGCTACAACAACTGCCACGTGACTCAAGTTCTTCACGTCAGCGTAACCGCTGCCGCGTAACTGGTCGTCCACATGGTTACCTTCGCAAATTCGGTCTTAGCCGTATCAAACTGCGTGAAGCAGCGATGCGCGGCGAAGTCCCTGGCCTTAAAAAAGCCAGCTGGTAAGGAGTAGCTGATAATGAGCATGCAAGATCCTATCGCGGATATGTTTACCCGCATCCGTAACGGCCAAATGGCAGAAAAAGTTTCTGTAGTTATGCCTTCTTCTAAACTTCGCGTAGCAATTTGTGAAGTATTAAAGTCTGAAGGTTATATTACTGACTTCGCTGCATCTGGTGACGTTAAGCCTGTTTTAGAAGTTACGCTTAAGTACTTCGAAGGCAAGCAAGTAATTGACACTATTGAGCGTGTAAGCCGCCCAGGTCTGCGAATCTATAAGAAAAAAGATGAGCTTCCTAAAGTAATGGGTGGATTGGGTGTCGCGATCGTGTCGACTTCTAAAGGTGTGATGACTGACCGTGCAGCGCGTAACGCTGGCATGGGCGGTGAGATCATCGGTTATGTAGCATAACGGAGGAGTTGAAATGTCACGAGTAGCAAAAGCCCCAGTAGACTTGGTTTCAGGTGTAGATATTTCTATCGCTGGCCAAGAAATTACCGCAAAAGGTAGTAAAGGCACTTTGACCCGCGTTTTTAACGACGCTGTAGAAGTTGTACAAGAAGAAAACCAACTGAAAGCACTTCCTCGTGAAGGTTTCGCTGACAGCTGGGCGCAAGCAGGTACTGCTCGCTCTCTTCTTAACGCAATGGTTCAAGGTGTTTCACAAGGTTTTGAGAAAAAGCTTCAGTTAAATGGTGTTGGTTACCGTGCGCAAGCACAAGGTAGCAAACTAAACCTGACGCTTGGTTTCTCTCACCCAGTAGTATACGAGATGCCTGAAGGCATTACCGTTGAAACGCCTACGCAAACTGAAATCGTCGTGAAAGGCGCCGATAAGCAGGTTGTAGGACAGGTTGCGGCGAACATTCGCGCTTACCGTCCACCAGAGCCTTACAAAGGCAAAGGTGTACGTTACGCTGACGAACATGTACGTCGTAAAGAAGCTAAGAAAAAGTAGGTGGGTGATACGATGGATAAGAAAACAGCTCGCATTCGTCGCGCTACACGCGCACGAGCAAAAATTCGTGAACTGGCCGCGCATCGCTTGGTAATTAACCGTACACCTCGCCACATCTATGCTCAGTTAATCGCTCCTAGCGGTTCTGAAGTATTAGCAGCGGCTTCTACTGTAGATAAAGAACTTGCAAAAGATCTTAAGTCAACAGGTAACGCTGAAGCAGCGGCGATAGTCGGTAAAGCAATTGCAGAACGCGCTAAAGAGAAAGGCATTGAAAAAGTGGCTTTCGATCGTAGTGGTTTTAAATACCACGGTCGCGTTAAGGCATTAGCTGATGCAGCTCGCGAAGCTGGCCTTCAGTTCTAGGAGTTTATAATGGCTAAACAAGAAGTTCAGAACGGTGAACTATTAGAGAAATTGATTGCTGTTAACCGCGTATCTAAAGTGGTTAAAGGTGGTCGTATCTTTAGTTTTACTGCATTGACAGTAGTGGGTGACGGTAATGGTCGCGTAGGTTTTGGTTACGGTAAAGCACGTGAAGTGCCTGCTGCAATTCAGAAAGCTATGGAAAAGGCACGTCGCAACATGGTTGACGTTGACCTTAACGGCCACACGTTACAGCACCCAATTAAAGGTCGTCACTCTGGCTCTAAAGTCTACATGCAACCAGCATCAGAAGGTACCGGTATCATCGCCGGCGGTGCAATGCGTGCAGTACTTGAAGTAGCTGGTGTACAGAACGTACTTTCAAAATGTTACGGTTCTACGAACCCAATCAACGTTGTTCGTGCAACAATCAACGCGCTGACAGAGATGAATTCTCCAGCGAAAGTTGCTGCGAAACGTGGATTGTCTGTATCAGAAATTTTGGGGTAATCAGACATGGCAACGATTAAAGTAAAGCAAACTAAAAGTGCGATTGGCCGTCTGCCAAAGCACAGAGCTACGCTTAAAGGTTTAGGCCTTCGTAAAATCAACCATGTTCGTGAACTGGAAGATACGCCAAGTGTACGCGGCATGATTCACCGTGTTAATTACATGGTCGAAATAGTCGAGGAGTAAGTTATGCGTTTAAATAC
Organism: Alteromonas lipotrueae; assembly: GCF_019249255.1. Lineage (NCBI taxonomy): Bacteria > Pseudomonadati > Pseudomonadota > Gammaproteobacteria > Alteromonadales > Alteromonadaceae > Alteromonas > Alteromonas lipotrueae. The sequence continues at coordinate 53,944 of NZ_JAESDJ010000014.1, forward strand.
TATTGCTCCTGCTCCAGGAGCTAAACATTCTGGTAAGCGTACTGGTCGTGGTATCGGTTCAGGTCTAGGTAAAACAGGTGGCGCAGGTCACAAAGGTCAAAAAAGCCGTTCAGGTGGCCGTGTTAAGCCAGGATTTGAAGGTGGTCAGATGCCACTTCAGCGTCGTCTTCCGAAATTCGGTTTCACATCACGTAAGAGCTTCGTTACTGACGAAGTAACTCTTGCAGAAATCGCAAAGGTTGATGGTGATACAGCATCTCTAGAAACTTTAAAAGCAGCTGGTCTTGTGAAAAAAGAGATTCAGTTCGTTAAAGTTATCAAGAGCGGTGAAGTATCACGCGCTGTTACAGTAAGCGGTTTAAAGGTTACTAAAGGCGCTAAAGAAGCGATTGAAGCTGCTGGCGGTAAAGTAGAGGAATAAGCTAGATGGCTAAACCAGGATTGGATTCAGGCGCGAAAAGCGGCTTGAGTGAGCTTAAAGCAAGATTGTTGTTCGTACTCGGTGCGATTGTTGTATTCAGATTAGGTTCTTACGTTCCTATTCCGGGCATCGATCCAGCTGTACTTGCTGACTTGTTCGAGCAACAGAAAGGTACCATTGTAGAAATGTTTAACATGTTCTCCGGTGGTGCGCTTGAGCGTGCATCCGTTCTGGCTTTGGGCATCATGCCATACATTACTGCATCAATTATTATGCAGTTGCTCTCGGTGGTTCATCCACCGATGATAGAGCTTAAAAAAGAAGGCGAAGCAGGTCGTCGTAAAATTAGTCAGTACACACGTTATCTAACGTTGGTATTGGCTATCTTCCAATCAATTGGAATATCGACGGGTCTGCCTAACCTAATTAATGGACTGGTATTGAACCCTGGCTTCGGATTCTACTTTACGGCAGTAGTGAGCTTGGTCACAGGAACGATGTTCCTAATGTGGTTAGGTGAGCAAATTACTGAACGAGGTATCGGTAACGGTATTTCTATATTGATATTTGCTGGTATTGTTGCCGGTCTACCAACAGCGATAGGTCAGACGGCAGAACAAGCAAGGCAAGGCGACATTAACTTGTTGTTCTTGTTGTTGATGGCTGTGATTGTTATTGCGCTTACATACCTTGTGGTATTTGTAGAGCGCGGACAGCGCAGAATTGTGGTAAACTACGCAAAGCGTCAGCAAGGCCGTCAGGTTTTTGCCGCGCAAAGCACGCATTTACCACTGAAAGTCAACATGGCTGGTGTAATTCCACCCATCTTTGCTTCCAGCATCATTTTGTTTCCGGGTACTATCGCAGGATGGTTCGGACAGAATGAATCTACGGCGTGGTTGCAGGACGTAGCACTTATGCTATCTCCAGGTCAGCCCCTGTATGTGATGTTATACGCAACAGCGATAATCTTCTTCTGCTTCTTCTACACGGCGTTGGTTTTCAACCCGCGTGAAACAGCGGATAACTTGAAGAAGTCTGGTGCGTTTGTACCAGGTATCCGTCCTGGTGAACAAACATCACGTTATATCGATAAGGTAATGACTCGTCTGACTCTGGCAGGCGCGCTGTACATAACCTTTATTTGTTTGGTGCCTGAATTCATGCTAATTGCCTGGAATGTTCCGTTCTACTTCGGTGGTACGTCGCTTCTAATTATTGTGGTGGTTATCATGGACTTTATGGCACAGGTGCAGACACATTTGATGAGTAGTCAATATGAGTCTGTTCTGAAGAAAGCTAATCTTAAAGGCTACGGCCGTTAAGTTAGCCCCTTAATTTATAAGATAGGGGAGTGATGTAATGAAAGTTCGTGCATCAGTTAAAAAGATTTGCCGTAACTGTAAAGTTATCAAACGCAACGGTGTTGTGCGCGTAATTTGTACAGAGCCGAAGCATAAGCAAAGGCAAGGTTAATCTACGCGGTACTGAATACTCGCAAAGCCAATAAGCAGGGCCTGACTTATACTTATCAGGTTCTGCTGGTTTTGTTTAAAGTGTTCAGAACCTAAATATTTGCAATTTAGTTGACGGGTAAGTATCCTATCGGGCTTTTTAGGTCGTCAACAATAAATTAGAGGAGTGCTGTTAATGGCCCGTATCGCTGGCATTAACATTCCTGAGCACAAGCATGCTGTAATCGCTATCCAAGCGATCTATGGCGTTGGTCCTACACGTGCTAAAAGCATTTGTGTAGGTGCTGGTGTTGCAGAAGATACAAAGATCAAAGAGCTAGACGAAGCGACTATTGATAAGCTTCGTGACGAAGTGGCTAAATTTACCGTTGAAGGTGATTTACGCCGTGAAGTCTCTATGAGCATCAAACGTTTGATGGACCTGGGTTGCTTCCGTGGTATTCGCCACCGTCGTAGCTTGCCTCTACGTGGTCAGCGCACTAAAACAAATGCGCGTACCCGTAAAGGTCCTCGTAAGCCAATTAAGAAGTAAACGGGGAATAAGTTATGGCTAAAGCACCAGCTCGTAGTACGCGTAAGCGCGCTAAACGTCAGGTTGCAGACGGTATGGCTCATATCCATGCGTCTTTCAACAACACAATTGTGACTATTACAGACCGTCAAGGCAATGCATTAGCATGGGCGACATCTGGTGGTTCAGGTTTCCGTGGTTCACGTAAATCTACCCCATTTGCTGCACAGGTTGCTGCAGAGCGTGCAGGTGTTGCTGCACAAGAATACGGTCTTAAAAACCTAGAAGTGTTTGTAAAAGGTCCAGGTCCAGGCCGTGAGTCTGCGATCCGTGCTCTTAACGCTACTGGTTATAAGATCACAAATATTACCGATGTGACACCAATTCCTCACAACGGTTGTCGTCCACCGAAAAAACGTCGCGTTTAATCGACGGACAGTTGGAGAAAGATCATGGCAAGATATTTGGGTCCAAAACTCAAACTTAGCCGTCGCGAAGGAACTGATTTGTTCCTTAAGAGCGGCGTTCGCGCAATCGATTCTAAATGTAAAATCGATACAGCGCCTGGTCAGCATGGAGCCCGTCGTGGCCGTTTGTCTGACTACGGTGTTCAGCTGCGTGAAAAACAAAAAGTTCGTCGTATGTATGGCGTTCTTGAAAAGCAATTCCGTAACTACTATAAAGAAGCTGCACGTCTAAAAGGGAACACAGGTGAAAACTTGTTACAACTTTTAGAAAAGCGTCTTGATAACGTAGTTTATCGTATGGGATTTGCTAGCACACGTGCAGAAGCACGTCAGCTAGTTAGCCACAAGGCGATCATGGTAAATGGTCAAGTTGTGAACATTCCATCATTCAACGTTTCTGCCGAAGACGTGGTTTCTGTTCGTGAAAAAGCTAAGAAGCAAGCTCGTATCGTAGCTGCTTTGGAACTGGCTGACCAACGCGAGAAGCCAACTTGGATTGAAGTAGACAGCACTAAAATGGAAGGTACTTTTAAGCGCCTACCAGAAAGAACTGATTTGTCTGCGGAAATTAACGAACAGTTGATCGTTGAACTTTACTCTAAGTAAAGCTAACTAAAGAGGAAGCATTGTGGGTTCTGTGACTGAATTCCTTAAACCGAGATTAGTTGAGATCGAAAACGTTTCTCCTACTCGTGCCAAAGTAACTTTGGAACCACTAGAGCGCGGCTTTGGCCACACTCTAGGTAACGCCCTACGTCGTATCTTGTTGTCATCCATGCCAGGATGCGCAGTTACTGAAGTAGAAATTGATGGCGTTCTTCACGAGTACAGCACCAAAGAAGGTGTGCAAGAAGACGTAATTGAAATCTTGCTAAATCTTAAAGGTTTAGCGGTTCGCCTTGAAGGTAAAACTGAGGCAACCCTAACTCTAGTGAAATCTGGCGCTGGCCCTGTTGTTGCTGGTGACATTCAGCATGATGGCGACGTAGAAATTGTTAACCCTGACCACTTAGTTTGTACTTTAACTGGCGAAGCTGAAATCAGCATGCGCATTAAAGTAGAAATGGGTCGCGGTTATGTACCAGCTTCTACCCGTCGCTCCTCTGAAGAAGATGATCGTCCAATTGGTCGTTTATTAGTTGATGCTTCATACAGCCCAGTAGAGCGTATAGCTTATAGTGTAGAGTCTGCCCGTGTTGAACAACGCACAGACCTAGACAAATTGATTATCGATATGGAAACGAACGGTACTTTAGATCCTGAAGAAGCGATCCGCCGTTCTGCGACTATCCTAGCTGAACAGCTTGATGCATTCGTAGATTTACGTGATGTGTCTGAGCCAGAAGCGAAAGAAGAGAAGCCGGAATTTGATCCGATTCTACTTCGCCCAGTTGATGACCTAGAGCTAACTGTACGTTCTGCTAACTGTTTAAAAGCAGAAGCTATCCAGTACATTGGTGACCTGGTTCAGCGTACTGAGGTTGAGCTACTTAAAACGCCAAACCTTGGTAAAAAATCGCTAACTGAAATCAAAGATGTTCTAGCATCTCGTGGACTTTCTCTAGGTATGCGCCTAGAAAACTGGCCGCCTGAGAGCATCGCTGAAAAAGATTAATCAGGTTTTTAATAAACTGATTTGTAGAGAAGGATAAAACTATGCGCCATCGTAAGAGTGGTCGTCAGTTGAATCGCAACAGCAGCCATCGTCAAGCTATGTTCAAGAACATGGCCGGCTCTTTGGTCAAGCACGAAGTGATCAAAACGACGTTACCAAAAGCGAAAGAATTACGTCGCGTTATTGAGCCTCTTATCACTATGGCTAAGCAAGACAGCGTTGCAAACCGCCGTTTAGCTTTCGCCCGCACTGGTGATAAAGAAGTTGTTGGTAAACTATTCAACGAGCTTGGTCCTCGTTACGAAGCTCGCCCAGGCGGATACACTCGCATTCTTAAATGCGGACTCCGTGCTGGCGACAATGCCCCTATGGCATACGTTGAACTAGTAGACCGTCCAGTTGTTGAAGCTGAAGAAGAAGCAGTAGAAGCAACTGAAGAGTAATAAATACTCGATTAGAAAAGGGGTCTGAGTGAAAACTCAGGCCCCTTTTTTTGTGTTCTTACATTACGATGTGTGGAGAACGATTCATTGAGTTTTTTTGTGTAAATGGAAGGTATGCTTAACAAAGCGGTAACACATATAAGCTATCAATAATGACATAATCTGATAGTATCTATGTCTTAAAAGGATAATTATAAACCATGTTGTTTTTTGCTTAAGTTGCATTGTTTGCCGAGTTCTTCTAGGAGAGAAAGATGGTAGTTTTGTGCGCGTTGGACCCCTTTAACCTCATCCAACGTATTTTTCATGAATCTTCTTTAAAATTTGTACCCACCTTTGATGATTTACAGAGTCACCAGAATAACAATGTTTTCCTTGCAGAAAGCGAAGAAAAGCTTCTAGAGTTGCTTTCAGCTAATACGGAAGCTAGTTTGGGTATTTTGATTCCTCCTACTGAACTTTTGATATCCGAAGCACTAAGCTCATCAGGTAGCCTGAAACTCGAACACGTATCAGATACGCTCAGTCGTGCATTAAAGCTACAAACCCAGAATAGATTAAGAATTTCGTTTATACCTCTTTGCAGTATTTGTGGTACAGACAGCGAAATCCTAGATATAACAGTTCAGTTTGATGTTACAGACATTTTAGCCAATATTTATAGCCAACAGTTGTTGCTGTCTAATTATGTTTTATACACGAATGCTGAGTTGAAAAAGTTAGACAAACGCATAAAGGCTTCGTTGCGTTTTCCACATAAAGATATTCTACCAACAGTGGACGTTGAAGAAGTTATAGAGCGTAAGCAGAAGGAAAAAGACGAGAAACAACAATTAGCGCACGATAATGCCAAGTTGGTTGACGAAATCCTTAGTGTACAGGAAGCGCTAGAAGTGAATATCTCTAGGCTTGAAGTCGAAGAAGAAAGATTTAATGAGTTAAAAAGACAGAGCGTTACCAAAGAAACGTCATTGAAACAGGTAGTTGATGAGCAGTGTAAAGCGCTGGATTTTTCTGTTGAAGCATTACTGACTACACAAGAAGAATTAGAGATACAAGTTGTAGCAAGGAAAAGCCTTTCCTCAGATTTAGCGCAAGCTGAAAAAGCGCATAAAAAATCAAAAAATCAGGCAGTCAAATTAAAAGATGAGTTTGAGAAGCTAGAAGAACTGTACAACCGAGAACGCTCTGCACATGAAAAGCTCAAACAAGAGCATAAACAGAAATGTGCTAAATATGCAAAGAGTATAGCCAAGTTAGAGCGACAGCTAGAAGATAAAGCTAGAGAATTAAAGGAAAAGAGCCAGAGTCTGACGCTGTTTGAAAAACAAAAAGACAGAGAACTAATTAAACTAGAAGCGAAAATCAGTGAACAGGAAGACATTGCCCATGAGCTACGAACAGACTTAGCAAAGTATCGAGTAGCAACGATGTCTCCCTATTGGCGCCTTTCTCAAAAATTCGAGAAGCTAAGCCATTTATTAGATAGGAAAGCGACTGACCGTAATCAACAGTTGTTGGATGCAAGTCTTATTTATACAAGCGATTTATTTGATGCTAAGTGGTATTTAGAGACCTACAAAGATGTTGCTGCAGTAGGTATTGAGCCTATGCAACACTATCTAAGTTCCGGAGCATCTGAGGGCAGAAACCCTTCATCACGTTTTGATGGAAACTGGTACCTTCAAAGGTATCCTGATGTGGCGGAAACGGGCATGAATCCGTTGTTGCACTATATCAAGCATGGACGTGAGGAGGGACGTTCTATTTCTCCTCTTATGATTTCTCATGAGAGAAGGAAGTCAAAGTAGTCATGAATAAAAAACTTTTATGGTTAGGGTGCGGTGAAGCAAACCACTCGCCTGAAAAAACACAAGACTATGAACATTGCTATTTCTTTGAGGCTCGACAAGAAGCTCTGAACAACATCAGGGGTAAATTTGAAGGCTCAGTTGAATTGGTAAATGCAGCAGTTTCAGTAAGTGGTGATTCAAATAACTTAGAAATATATTCTATTGAAGAACTGAGTTCACTAAAGGTGCCAACCGGCCTAAAAATACTGTTTCCCGGCTTAGTTGTTGAGGAAACTAGGGAGGTCGAAGGCATAAGTCTTTCAGACTGCCTCTCATTGTGTGAATTGTCAGGACACGACAATACGTTGATTGTTGATTTGCCGTGTATTGCAGGCGAAATCATCGAGTCTCTTATCCAAATAAGTGACATTGAACTCTTTTCTTGTATATATGTGTCTGCAAGTATTGAAACACTTTATGAGGGCGCCAAAACTGCAAGTGAGCTTGGATTGTTGTTTAACAGTGGTTACTTTGAACTAAATTCAACTAATACTGATGACCCCGATATTCCATTGTTCAAATACATGTACGATGAGCGTTTAGCCAACCTTGGTACTGTAAGCGCGCAGCTAGAAATTGCAGAGGGACAAGCAAAAGAACTAAAAAGGACATTAGTAGAGCTAGAAGCTCAATTGGCCTCGAAAGATTCTGAAATAGCTCAATACCATACTCGTTCAAAAGAATATGAAACTGAGTTAACTGCTAAGGCTCATTCTATTGAGGAGAGTAATCAAAAAGTAGAACAATTATCCTCTGAAAATCGTTCGTTAAAGAATTCACTAGAGGTTGCAAGTAACTCATTAAAAGATAGCAGAGTCGCTTTTACTGCTCTAGAAAAAGACCTTGAAAAGGCAAATTTAGAAGCGCAAAAACGTATATCTGAAAATGAAAAAATACGCATTCAGCTTCAGGATTCAAAGAGTAGTGTTGACACGTTTACAATAGAGGTTGAGACATTAAACAGTACGATTAATTCTCTAAAAGCTAAACTAGAAACATCAAACAATGAAATTGAATCGCTTAGGTCGCAATTAGAAACGTCAAACAGTGTGACTAAATCCCTCAATGTCAAATTGGGCGACTCTAATAGCGAAATCGAATCACTCGCCTTGCACCTAAACACTTCGGAAAACGAAATTGAAAAGTTAAGCGCTGCATTGAAAGCATCGGTAGAGGAATTATCGCAGCGTAATGATAGTGCCGAAAAGGACATCCTGAAAATCAAAGCATTAGAAGACGCGCTTAAAAAATCTCAGGATAAATGCGACGAAGTTTATTCTTGGTTTGCAAGTAGGAAAAAGCAGGTAGAAGTCCTTGAATCACAAATCAATTCACTAAAACAGGAAAGGGAAACCCTACTGGCTTCTCGTGACACTCAAAAGTCAGTGAAAGAGCTGGAAGCTAAGATAGATGCATTATTCAAAACACAAAGCAATGAAAGCGTTGAAATAGCAAACGTATTAGGGCGTCATATTACGAAAAGCGAAACGAACACTCGCAAAGAACTATTGGCGTTAAATAAGCTTCAAGATGTGCTGCATAACAAGGAACTCATTACGTATAGCTGTGGGGAGTCACTTAGTTCAGAAAGTCTTCTTTTCCTTACGTCACTTATCCGACTCAACAACTACGATGTAATCATTGAATTTGGAAGTGGTACTAGCACAGCCGTAATGGCAGATGTCGTCGCATCTAAAAATATGCGAAACAAAACTCTGCATCTTGGCGATGATTCCAAGCGCTCAAGAGAGCAAGATAAGCTTACTGAAATAGAAAGTGGAGATTTCAGAAGTCTACCTAATTACATCATTTCCTTCGAACAGTCAGAGACATTTTTGGGAAATACTTTAAATTTATTAGAAAACGCAAACTCAAACCAGTTTGTAGACCTTTGTCTTTCCCCATTAATTGATAATAAATACAGTTCTGTCGATTCTACACTGTTTTACGATTGCGAAGAGAAGCTAAGGGAAGTCAAACGTATATTTGATGGCCGTAGTGCAAATATCCTCGTAATAGTTAATGGACCTCTCTTGAAAAGTAGTTCAGCGGATGGCCGCGGTGCCGCACTCCCGTCAATATTAGACAAGCTTTCCATGCATACCGTTGACTTCTTTTTTGAAGAAAATAACGCTGAATTAAGGCAGAAGCTTATCACTAGTTGGCAAACTGAAACAGAAAGGAGAGGGCTTTCTTTTAATTTTGAACCGCTTAGCGACAGCGGAGAGTCGTTGTTAGTTAAAAGTAGGCCATAGTGAGACCAATACACTTGATTAATGCAATCAGAATCAATTGTGGTAGTATTCGAGAGTCGCTAATGGTATACCTTTGGGCGCAATAGAAAAAAGTTATAGAGCACGAAGATGAGTAGTGGAAAGTATTTGTATATGAGAGAAGCTAACCTCTTGTTTCGAGAAGAAAAATATCAAGAGGCTGCAGAAAAATATGAGCTTGCTGGAGCGGTGCTGGGTAAACATTTGGTTGAAGTTAATCTTTGGCTTTGTAAACAGCGTGCTGCTAGCAAAAAAAGTTCACAAGACGTGCATCAATCTCACCTCATTTACTCCGAAGAAGCACAGAGTAACCAAAAGCAACTAGAACAATCTCAGGCGCTTGTAGAAAAGTACTATAACCATGTACAAGAGTTACGATTTAAACTGATGGATTTAGAGAAACAATGAAAATATTAACCGTGTTCGGTACACGCCCTGAAGCGATAAAAATGGCTCCTCTAGCATTGAAACTGGCTGAAACACAGGGCCTTCACGCTAGGGTATGTGTAACCGCACAGCATAGGGAAATGCTTGATCAGGTTTTAGAGCTGTTCGAGCTGAAGCCTGATTATGATCTAGATATCATGAAGCCCGGTCAAGACTTGACAGATGTTACTACTAATATTTTGCAAGGTATGAAGCCTGTGCTAGCTGACTTTAAGCCAGATGTGGTTTTGGTGCATGGTGATACAGCTACCACTTTTGCTACAAGTCTAGCTGCTTACTATCAGCAAATAGCAGTGGGGCATGTTGAAGCTGGCCTGAGAACTGGAAACATTTATTCGCCGTGGCCGGAAGAGGCCAACCGTAAACTGACGGGGGCAATTACCACCTATCATTTCGCGCCCACAGATATCTCAAAGCAAAACTTATTGAACGAGGCTGTGGCAGAGTCTGCTATTACTGTTACGGGAAATACAGTAATTGACGCGCTTTTAAGTGTCAGTGAAAAATTCAAGACCGATGCAGCTTTAAATAGTCGAATGGCTGGAGAATTCAGTTTCTTAGACGAAAACAAGAAGCTTATCCTTGTAACAGGTCACCGAAGAGAAAGTTTTGGCGGTGGTTTTGAGAGGATATGTCAAGCATTAGCAGCTACTGCCGAAGCACACCCAGAATGTCAAATTGTTTACCCTGTTCATTTGAATCCGAATGTCCAAGAGCCAGTTAATAGGTTGCTGAATGGTGTTGACAATATTACCCTGATCAAACCGCAAGACTATTTGCCTTTTGTTTACCTTATGAACAAAGCGCACATCATCCTAACTGACTCTGGTGGCATCCAAGAAGAAGCGCCTTCTCTTGGCAAGCCTGTACTTGTGATGCGTGATACAACTGAACGCCCTGAGGCAGTTAAAGCTGGAACAGTAAAGTTGGTTGGAACCGATGTCGAAGTGATCAAGCAACAACTTTCCCTATTACTTACCAACGACAAAGAATATAAAGGGATGAGCTTTGCCCATAACCCGTATGGCGATGGAAAAGCGTGCGAAAAAATCATCGAAGTTTTGATGGAGACAATAAATGGAAATTAATAAAACTGTTTGTGTTGTTGGGATGGGCTATATCGGCTTGCCAACCGCTGCACTTCTTGCAAATCGTGGCTTCCGCGTACACGGTGTTGATGTAAACAAAAAAGCAGTTGATACAATCAATAAGGGTGAAATTCACATCGTTGAACCCGAGTTGGACACATTTGTAAAATCGGCAGTGAACAGCAATATGCTTTCCGCTCATTTAGAGCCAACTGAAGCCGATATTTTCTTAGTTGCTGTACCCACGCCTTTCCATCACGACAAGCTTAATTCAGTGACAAACTCACCTATTCCAAACTTGGACTACGTAAAAAGTGCCACGCAAGCGATCGCACCATTTGTAAAGCCAGGTAATTTGGTTCTGTTAGAGTCTACTTCACCAGTAGGCACCACTGAAATGATGGCCGCCGAGCTCGAAGCTGCAGGGGTAGACCTTTCTGAAATTCATGTTGCTCACTCACCTGAACGTGTATTGCCAGGGCAAATAATGCGTGAGCTCATTGAAAATGATCGTGTTGTTGGTGGTATTAACCCTGCTTCAACTAAGGCGGCTGCTGAATTTTATCGTACGTTCGTTGAAGGCGAGGTGTTAGAAACGACATCAAAGACAGCAGAGATGGCTAAACTAACAGAAAACGCTTTCCGTGATGTGAATATTGCCTTTGCAAACGAGTTATCCATGCTATGTGATGATATGGGTACCGATGTTTATGAGTTAATTAGACTTGCAAATCACCATCCTCGAGTCAATGTGCTGCAGCCCGGTTGTGGCGTAGGCGGGCACTGTATCTCAGTCGATCCATGGTTTATCGTTAACTCTGCTAACGGCAAAGCAAAGATGACTGAACAGGCACGCAGAACGAACGATTACAAATCTGAATGGGTTGCCGAAAAAGTGAAGAATGCCGCACTCGAGTTTGAAAAAGCACAAGGTCGTCCTCCTATAATTGCATGTATGGGACTTGCTTTTAAACCTGATATTGATGATCTGAGAGAGTCTCCTGCGCTTTACATCACTCAAAAACTAAACGAAAGCCACAATGTAGTTGCTGTCGAACCAAATATCGAAGAGTTTGATGGGCTTAAACTGGTGTCTGAGGAAGAAGCGAGTAATGCTGATATTCTTGTTTACTTGGTAGCTCACAAAGAATTCAAAGCACATGCATTTGGCGAAAAATCTATCGATTTTGCAGGCCTGTTCAATCGATAGTCCAGCATGATATCTCAAAGCCGGCTAGACGTTCTCGTTTTGTCGGCTTTTTTGTAGTTCCTCAAAATTCTTAATATCCCCTTGCACGGAACATGCAGTTATGAAAAAAGATAAAGTTGTTCAATTAGCACAAGAGCTTGCGTCCGAAAAATCCCATCAAGTCTATTCCTCTATTAAAAATCGAATTGCCTACGTAGTAAGTCACGGCGCAAGTTATGCTAGCAATGGCTATGCCGTACGAACACAACGAGTGGCTCGGTCTCTTATAGACAGTGGGAAAGATGTATTCTGCTTCGTGCGACCCGGAAGACCGTGGGAACTAAATGCTAACGCTGCAAATTCAATCAAACCCGTGGTTGATGTAAACGGAGTGCGTTACATCCATTCTCGATGGGAAAATGACAACTACAGGATAAGTGAGCAAGAACACTTAAAACAATCTTTTGCTCAGTTTTGCGAATTGTTTCAAATCTACAGACCTGAAAAAGTTATAGCAGCTTCAAACTGGAAAATTGCCTTGCCAGCTTGGGCAGCTGCTAAAGCACTAAATATTCCATTTGCTTACGAAATAAGGGGTTTTTGGGAACTATCTCGTATTACAAGAGAGCCAGAATACAAAGAAACACCAAGCTTTAAAAAGGAAAGCATTAGGGATACTTTTGTTGCCAATCAGGCAGATAAGGTTTTTACACTAAGTTATACAATGAGAGCTGAACTTACTTGCAGAGGAGTAAGTCAAGAAAAAATAAGTGTCATTCATAACGGATTAGATACGTTACCTCATATCGAAAGTGCCAATAGCCAATTGAGAAAAGAACTTGGTATTTCAGATTCTGATAAAGTGGTCGGCTATGTAGGTAGTATTACTGAATACGAAGGACTTGAAGCATTGATTGAGGCTTGCCGTCAATTGATTGAAGACGGAGAGCAAATAAAGCTGCTATTAGTGGGTGATCATCAACCTGTGGATGGTGTTGATGGTAACGAATCTGATTCGGATTCGTCATGGCTGATTAGAACAGGGAGAGTATCTCAAGATAAGGTCCCAAATTATTTCGCACTTATCGATACAATAGTTATACCGAGAAGGAACTTGGATGTATGTCAAATTGTTCCTCCTATGAAAGCTATTGAAGCACTTTCATATGGGAAGAAACTTGTTATCTCTAACTTACCAGTACTGAAAGAAATCACTGAAAAATTTAGCAGCGTTTATTATTTCGAGGCCGATAATATTAATAGCCTAAAGGAAGTGCTAATACAAAGCTTACACGCAAAGACAGTGGCTCCAGATTGGCATAACTTAAAGCAAAGTCTGATTGATACGACCTTAATGGGAGAAAGCTTTTCTGGAGATATATCGCTTGATTCTGTAACTGAAACTGTAGCTTCTAAATCGGACGAGGGCGATGAACAGTTTGATAAAAAAATTATGCTTAATACACCTGAGGTATCTTGGTTTACATATGATGTTGAAGACCCGTGTGAACTTCGCGTTCTGGGTCAAGTTGCTTACCAAAACACAACTAAGAAAGAAAGAAAAGCAGTATTACTTGTAAAGGCCTTTGATAAGCAGGGAAATGATGTTTCCAAAGCGCTAGGAAAGCTTGCCTTCTCATCTCATTTGCAATCTAAGTTTAAGTACATTGCTGACACTAATAAGCAAGTTAAGCTTCTGCACAAGTTAGCGTTACCGCCAGAAGTTAGAAAGATTGAAGTTGGTTTGTGTGCATTCAACTGCGAAAGTTCGGAGTTCGTCGAAGTCCGCAATTTCGATGTTACGATGTCACCAGAAAACCGCGACGGGAGTGTAGAGCAGGCGCAGTCAGTCACCAAAGATCCTTCATGGACTTCTTTTTCGGTAAGAGAGTTTGTTCCGCATACATTGACTGCCAAATTTAATTTTGAAAATCAAAACGAACAACGCAAGAAGTCGTTAATTGCAAGAGTTAAATTCCATGATAGCGAAGGCAATGAATTAGAGGGTAAGCATCAAGGTTTACTTCAGTCTAAGACGGTAGGAAACTTTGTATATCTAGAGGTTACTTGTGAAAAAGTAGCTAAAATAATTCCACCCAAAGGTGCGACAAAGCTAACGATTGGCCTACAAAAGTGGGATGCTAAAGGGAGTGTTTTCGTTGAGCGTCCTATTCAGTGCGCATCGAATGTTCAAAAAATAGCAGATACAAGTAAGGCTTCAGAATTAAGAAAAGCACTGCAAGCAACTCCTGCCCGACCCTTAGCCAACGTCAAGGTTGCAGCTATTCTCGACGAGTTCACAATGGAATGCTTCAGAATGGAAGTAGACCTTGTGCCGATTTCGCCAGAGAGTTGGGAAAATGAGTTGGATGCATCTCGTCCCGATTTTCTTTTTGTAGAAAGCTGTTGGTTTGGCAACAAGAACAAGTGGGGTGGTCTAATATACGGGTATACCTCTAATGGTACCAATCAAATGGACAGCTTGGTAAATGTTATTAATTACTGTAATAGAAAAGGTATACCAACCGTTTTTTGGTCCAAAGAAGATCCTGTGCACTATAGTCGGTTTGCTCCTACTGCGAAGCTGTTTGACTATGTTTACACCACCGATGCAAATATGGTGCAAAGCTACAGAAGCGAGTATGGCATAGATGCAGAGGCGCTTTCTTTTTTCTGCCAGCCCAAAGTGCATAACCCAGTTGAAGTTATAGCTCGCTCACCAAAAGCAGCGTTTGCAGGCTCTTACTATTCTGACAAGCAAGAGCGTTGTGATGATTTTCACACTATTTTAGGGGGCTTGGATGATGCTGGTGTACCTTACGAAATTTATGACCGTTGTTTGAAGCGCGGTGTGTCCCATCTTCAATTTCCAGAATATTTCAAAAAACATGTAGTCGGTTACTTAGAGCCTGATGAGATGTGGAAGGCTTACAAGGGGTATCGTTATACGGTGAATATGAACACTGTTAAGCATAGTCCGACTATGTTCGCCCGTCGTGTATACGAGTCACTAGCGTCAGGAACACCAGTAATCAGTAACTACTCTGAAGGTGTTGTAACTCAATTTAGCGGAATTGTTTGTGCTAGCGATAACAAGAAAGACATCATTGACTATGTAGAAATGCTGAAAGATGAGAAGGAATATAAGCGAATCGCTGAGCAGGGTGCTAGAGAGACACTCGGCAGACATACTATTGCTGATAGACTAGAGCAAGTTTGTAAGCGCGTAGGGATTCCTGTAATACCGCATCTACCTGTAGTGAATGCGGTTATTACAGCGGGTACGGTTGATATGGTAGAAAAGGCGAGGAAGCTTGTGAATTCACAGACGTATTTTGATAAGCGTCTGGTTGTAAATTTAGAAAATAGCAATGAGCTTTATCCTTATCTCAATATGAATAGCGATAAAGAGATTTTTAGAGTGTTAACTGAATTCGCAAAACCGCTTGAGGGTGTGAGTGTAGACGTAGACTTGAATGACAATATTGCAAAAACGTTAATGGAAGACGTGGCAATTAAAACGCAATACGACAATCTTCACCCAGCGATAAGCGAGAAACAATAATGAGAACAATAAAGTTACTTATCTACGCCGATGTAAACCTAAATATAATGGACGGCTCTTCCGTTTGGCTCGCTGAGCTTTTGGCCCTAATCGCGAAAGACCCAAGAGTACAGCTCGACTTCTTGTCTAAGGCGACCCATCAAGGTGGCCCATTGAATGGACAGGTAGATAAACTGGTCAACATCAATCGCATTGAAAAAAGTACTCGGCCATTAAAGCCAGAACAAGCGGCTCAAGCTATCGAGCAATTGGACAAAGAAAACAATTACGACCGAGTGCTTGTGCGCGGTAATATTGAAATGGGTAAGGCATTAGTTAAATTCCTTGCCGGCAGACTTGCTTATTATACGCTGGAGCCTTTTCAACGTCGCCATGAACTGTCGGTGAAAGAAAAGGTGGAGGTATCTGAACTGCTAAACGCAACAGCATTTGCCATAGTACAAAGTGAAAGAATGCGAGAGAGCTATAGCAGTGAGTTTGATTTGCCCAAAGAGCATATTTACATTTTACCCCCGCTAATTCCGCCTATCATGAAGCGACCTAGCTTCCGTAATCAACTTAACAGCGTTTGTTACACTGGGAAGTTCTCTGAAGAGTGGGGCACTCCAGATTTGGTAGATGTATTTAAGTTACTGAAAGAGAAGCTTCCCTACGCCAAGTTAAATATTGCAGGAAATAAGTTTCACGGTGAACTTGGAGGTAGGAAAGATGAAATTCAAACCTATTTCGAGTCTGAAGACAGTGTTAACTGGGTTGGCGTCGTTTCTAGAGAAGAAAGCATAGCGCTTTCTCGTCAATCTGATATTGGTTTCGCACTTCGCTCAACAAAAATTGACAATGATGAATCTCAGGAGTTATCAACTAAGCTTTTTGAGTACATGAGCAGTGCGAAGCCGGTCATTTTAAGACCCACAAAAGTACACAAAGACTTACTCGGTAGTGACTATCCATTATTTGCAAAAGATAATACTGATGCAGTTAATAAAATTCATGATGCTTTGACAGATGTAGTGCTTTACAAAAAGGCATCTGAAATGTCTTATGAAGCATACAAAAATTTCGCCAAGTCGGTTGATCACAACGAAATAATCGAGCGATTAATTTGTTACCAGAAAAAGACAATCTTATTCGCAGGACACGATCTCAAATTTTTGCAAGATGTAATTTCTGCCTACGAAAAAGATAGTAATTACAACGTGCTTATTGAACAATGGAATGGCCATACAAAGCACGATGAAAATGAAAGCAAGTCAAAGCTAGAAGCTGCTGATGTTATCTTCTGTGAATGGGGATTGGGTAATATCCGCTGGTATTCGAAAAATAAAAAGCCTGGGCAAAAACTTTTAGTAAGAGTTCACTTACAAGAAAATCAGGTTCCTCAATATCTTGATGAAGGGAACTCAGACAACATCGATCAATTTATCTTTATCGCACCGTATAGGTATGAAGAGTTTGTTGAGATGCATGAATTGCCAAGGGAAAAATGTAAACTCATTTTCAATACGGTAGATTGTGAACGTTTTGCGTTGGATAAGAGCGACGATGCTAAGTTTACACTGGGGTTCATCGGGATGGTGCCATGGCGCAAGCGTTTCGATTTAGCACTAGACATTTTTGAGTCTTTGTGGAAAACCGACAGCAGATATAAATTAAGGGTGAAAGGAAAAACGCCACATGATTATCCCTGGATGAAAGGGCCCAAGTTTGCTGACGAATTTGTAAAGTATGAGGAACAAGACGCTCGTATCGCGGCGGCTAAGTGGAAAGATAACGTTATTTTTGATGGTCACGGTAACGATATGCCAGAATGGTTTCAAAATATAGGCTATATCTTGTCGACAAGTGATTTTGAAGGCAGTCATCAAGCTGTAGCTGAAGGAATGGCGTCAGGTGCGATTCCAATCATCTTGCCTTGGGCAGGGGCGGAAACGGTGTATCCCCGAAAATATGTATACGGAAACCTACCCGAAGACTTTGAAGCCCCGATTTTCGAAACGGCTAAGTCGAAATCCATAATGAAATACGCCAAACATCACTTTACTACGAGCCACATAGTAAGTCAGATAAGGGAACTAATTGGGTAATGGCTGTAACAACACAGAATAATTCGCTGAAAAATGTTTTTAAGAGCGTTAATGACGCTCAGGTTTCTTTTTTTTGCAGAGAAAACACAGGCAAAAGTCTAGAAGCGAAAGATAATTTACTTGCAGCGATAAATGAAAGCATAGTCAAAACTAATAGTTTCGAAGATGCCGATATTGACTTCCGAACTTTCAACTGGGATCCAACAGGACAAGACCGGAATTGGTGGTGGCAAGTACAAGCACTTCCGTTTTTAGCCTGGTTCGTGGCGTGTAGGAAGTTGCTTTCCGCGCCAGAACGAAAACTTGCAGCGAAGTTTTGCAAAGATAGTCTTATCAATTGGATTGAGATAATCCCAGAGGATAATGACAAGACGCTAAGATGGCATGATCATGCAACGTCGTATCGATTGACCAACCTCTTTAATTGGCTATTTTGTTTGTGGCTGGATGATGAACTGAATGAGTTCGTAGAAAAACTTGATAGCCCTTATCTGATGGAAGATATTCTGAAAAGGCATATTGCTTGGCTGTCTGAAGACGAAAACTACTCAAAGCACACGAATCATGGTTTCGATCAAGCCACCGCTGTATTCGTTATTGGTTTGTACACCAATCACTCTGTTTGGAAGCTGTTTTTTGAATTGTCTGAAAATCGATTAATTGAAGAAATTGAATTCGCGTATACGGAGGAAGGCGTACATAAAGAAAACAGCCCGGGTTATCATATATTTATGCTAAGACGCTTAACTCGATTTCGCAAACTAGGTGAGTTGCACGCTAACAAGGTATCTGAAAAAGCTGCGTTACTTGAAGAGCGTGCCACTAATTTTAAAAAAGCTCTTACTCTTGTTGATGGAACCTTGCCAATAGTTGGGGATACACGAGGCGGCCATTTCGTTGAGAAGTATGATTTCCCTCGAGACTTGACCGTTTATGACTATTCAAAGTCAGGTTACGTGATTGTTAAAGGATACATTTTAGACAAGCCGCTGTATCTAATGGTCAAGAATTGTTTTGACTCGGTATATCACCGACATGATGACGACCTCCACATTTACCTGAGCTATGACAATATTGATTTGTTGTCAGATGGCGGACTTGGCGCACATAATGAGAAAGACCCTCGCAGAATATCACTTAGAAGTAACGAGTGTCATAATGTTCCTTATATTTGGGGCGAAAAAGCGACTAGAAATAGGAAGGCGCTCGCTGGCGTTCCGACACTACGTGTAACTAAGGGGTTTATTGTCGCGGAGAGCTTTTTGTATGGACAGAAAATAAAGCGCACTATCAATATAAGTCAGTTAGCGTCCGGTATGATTGAAATAACAGACAATATTGAAGGGGCAGAAAAAGGAATAATGGAAAACCTTTTCTTCCACCAGTTTTCTAATGTCTCTTTAGAAAATAGTCAAGCTACTATCAGTGTTGATGGACATCAACGAATGATTATTTCATATGGTAGCGAAAACATTAAGGTTGCAATAAAGGAACGGCCTTTTTCTAAACAGTATGGAGTTTATGAAAGTACTCCTTCATTGGAAATAGATGCTAGTAAACATGGTCGGTTTAGCTTCTGCGTTCGGCTAATTTAGATATATTGGAGAAGATATGAAGTCACCATATCAAGGTCTATCGAGAGATGCATTCTGGCGCACAGGTGTCGCTGCAAAAAGTATTGAAAACTTAGCGAATGTTTATCGACCCAAAAAACCAGTTAACAAGACCGAGAAAGTAATAACCTTGGGTAGTTGCTTTGCTCAGCATATAGCTAGAAATATGAGAAAGCGAGGATATACGGTATTTGATTCTGAGCCGCCTCCCAAAGGTTTACATGGGTTAGCTGCAAATAAGTTTGGCTACGAACTGTTTTCAGCTAGGACTGGCAACGTTTATGTGATGAGGCAGTTGCTCCAATTGTTTGAAGAAGCATTTGGGCTTTGGAAACCTTTGTCGGTAGTTTGGGAAAGAAATGGTCGTTATTTTGATGCAATGCGACCTTCAGTAGAGCCAGAAGGGCATGCTAGCTCAGAAGAGGTGATAGCGCACAGAGAAAGACATTTGTCCTGTGTCAAAACAATGTTCAAAACAGCCGATGTTTTCATTTTTACTCTGGGCCTCACCGAAGCTTGGATGCACAAAGATTCCGGTGATATTTATCCAACTGCACCGGGGACTATCGCTGGAGAATTTGATGATTCTCAATATGAATTCAAAAACTTTACTTTCTTAGAAATTTATGAAGATTTCATGAAATTAAAGGCTCACATCAAGCGCGTAAATCCGAAGCTTAGGTTCATTTTGAGTGTTTCTCCAGTTCCTTTAACTGCAACAGCTTCCGGCCAACATGTATTAACTGCAACGACATATTCTAAATCGGTGCTTCGGGGAGTTGCTGGTCAGTTAGCCGCGGAAAATGACGATATAGATTATTTTCCTTCATTTGATATTTTAACTTCAACTTTGGCGGCGGGTAAATTATACGAAAAGAATTTACGTTCAGTCTCACCAGAAGGTGTCGGAATTGCAATGAACACTTTTTTCAGTGTTAACGAATCGGGAGACGCTTTCATTGAAGATATAGGCGAAGATACGTCCGTGCCTTCTGACTATTCAGATCCGTCTCAAAATTCTGATGAAGAGTTTTGTGAAGACGTGCTACTTGAGGCATTTAACAAATGACAAAAATTGCGTTAATAGGTAATTCTCACACAGCAATGCTTAAATTGGCATGGGATCAATTAAGCTATACCAAAACGAACGTTTCTATTGACTTCTATATTTGGAGATCAACGGGAGAAA
Source organism: Alteromonas lipotrueae (assembly GCF_019249255.1). Lineage (NCBI taxonomy): Bacteria > Pseudomonadati > Pseudomonadota > Gammaproteobacteria > Alteromonadales > Alteromonadaceae > Alteromonas > Alteromonas lipotrueae. Next base: position 74,177 of record NZ_JAESDJ010000014.1, read on the forward strand.
ATCGTTTAGTTATTAAAGGGGTAAATGGAGAAACACAAATCGACCAAATCAAGATTCTTCCCGGGTTAGCTAGTACAGTTGCCCTAGACAATTACGATGCAGTTTTAATTTGTGGCCTAGGTTTTGAGTTAAAACAATTTTTGGATGTTTATAGAACACACAGGTTAACTTCACAATCTGAGACAAAATTTTTAATATCCGAAGACTGCTTTAACGCAACAGTAGAAGAGTTAACTAAAAACTCTCTTGCCTTCAAGGTAAACCAAGCACTAGTCAATGCTGGGTTTAAGAAAGTATTTCTTGTGCCTACTCCGCGTTCGTCTGAATATCTCCTCAATGGTGAATATACAGATGATGTCCATCAGATTTGTATTGATAACGAAGAACAATCATTTGTAAGCGAAACTTTTGTAAATGCATCGCAATACTTTTGCGAACTTGGTACTGAAGTACTTCATCAACCAGACGAAACAATCGTTGGAGAGATATGCACTGATAAATTATTTAGTAATGCATATGGTACTCCGGAAAGTGAACGATATTTTGAGCTGAAAGGAAGAAGGGACTTAATTCATATGAACGAAAAGTATGGGAAGATAGTGCTTCAGTCATTAATAGGAAAAAGCGTTCAGTGACTGATGTCTTTCTATAAGTTGACAGACGTTTCAGTTGCCGGGGAGAGCTGATTTTATGAGTGAATCAAGAAAAAGCGTTGAAAGTCTAATAACGTCTTTGCAGCAAGCTTTATTCAAACGTATTGATAAACAAGAGCGTACGCACCGCAATCTGGTAAACCAAGTTTATTCTCAATTGGAAAGCTTGTTTTGGTTAGAAAAGAAGTTGTCACTGAAAAACCAGCTCCCTCCACTAAGAGGTTGGGCGACGTCGCCTGATGTGCTTCTAAAGTTACACTCTTTCATTACTGAATCAAAGCCCAGCTGCGTTGTTGAATTTGGTAGTGGAGCATCGACAATTGTGATTGCTGACGCCTTAAAGCAAAATGGAAGCGGAGAACTTTATTCGTTTGACGATAGCGATGAGTTCGGCGGTAAAACACAGAGTAATTTGAAAAAAGAAGGGTTGGAGAGTTTTGTCAACCTGACAATTGCGCCCTTGGTGCCTTGGTTGGGTAGTCACCTTGCCCCTGAGGATGAAACTCCCTATTGGTATGATGTTAAAGTTTTGGATAATTTAGACTCGGTCGATTTGGTCTGGGTTGATGGCCCGCCAGGAAAAACGTGCAAATTTAGCCGGTTTCCAGCAGTACCAGCTGTGATTGATAAATTTCATTCCTCCTCTCAGGTATGGATGGACGACACTATTCGCGAAGAGGAGACGCAAATTTGCGAGGCATGGTCAGAGTTGACCAAAATGTCGTTGGAATTTTTCTCGCTTGAAAAGGGGGTAGGCGTTCTTTCATATAGTGATGAAAACAATGTCTTGGACAATAAACCGAACGTCACAATATCAGAGCCAAATGATTCAATTGTTTCAAAACTTGATTTTAGTTAGCAGTGTTATGCCATGAGTAAACAAATTAATTGGGAAGCGTGGGCTAGCTATTTCTTTTTTGGTTACCCTTTGGGAAATGCTCGCTATTTAAAAGATGTCGATACCACTGAGCCAGCAGATTTAAATCTTCCTGTAGAGAGAGTTCATTTAGAACCTGTAGTCCAAACAATTTCTAATTATGAGTATGCTACTCAACAAGCTGCGGATATTTTTCTTCACGTTCTTGAAACACTACTGCAGCATCGAGCTAATTTCAACCCCGTAGTGTTTCTAAGTGGGGGGTGGGACTCAAGAGCAATACTGGCTGGCATCCGAAAAGTAGCGCCCGAACGAAATGTTGAGGCTTACACGACGACTTATGATGGCGGAAATAACAAAGAACAAGTTTTTGCTGCACAAGTAACCAACTGTCTGAGCGTACCTCATACCATAATCGAGTTATCTGATAATTATTATCAGTCATTTAGTGAGCAAGCGCTAACAGAAAGTGCTTTTTCTACTAATATGCATATTTGGATGCATGACTTTCTCAAAAAAACTCCGCTTACCAGAAACCATGTAAATTTTGATGGATATGCAGGCGATTTGATTTTTAGAGGAATGAAGCAAGGTATCGATGACGACCAGTTGTCTCCAGACTCTGATGAATTTTTCCGTCGTTTCAGAGTACAGATTCCGTCAACCGTGCTTTCAAAACCTGTTTATAACACGTTAGAAAAGCTTGCTAGAAAGGCGCTTGCAGATGAATTAGCTAAGTACCCAAGTGAAACACGGGCGTTAAACTTTCTTATAAACAATCGCGGTGCTCGAGCGGTAGGCTATTCAATTGCAGCGCAAAGGAAGCATATAGAGGTAGAGCTGCCTTTTATGGATAAAAGGCTACTTCAATTGGCCACAGAGATTGATCCTGCAATTCGTCTAAGCCCTAGCTTTTACCCAGATGTTTTGAAGAAAATCAATGCGGAGGTTGCCGTACTTCCTTCAACAAATAGTCCCGAACCAGAACAAATAGGGTGGACGGAAAAGCCAATAGTTAAACACTCTGAAGCAAATCTTAAGTTCATGCTTGATGAAATAGGTGGGTTGGCAAAAGATTTTGGCAATGCAGGTGGAATTTTAGATTGGTTTACACTAGACCCCGCAAAAACTGTCAATAACGAGCGCGAACAGCCCTTCTTAAGACGTCACAACCAAACTCTTGAATCAGTTTATCTCTACACAAAATGGTTTAGACATCATCATAATCTCCTGGCCCCATGCAATGTGCTTAGTGATAGTTTTGCTCTAGATGAAGAAATCACCGCTTCTACAAAGCAACCTGTCACAGAGAATTTTGAGGAAATAAAATCAAAATATAAATCTGAAATTGAGGCCCTAAATAGCAATCACCAGCTTCATTTTAACCTGTCTGTCGACGTTGAAGCATTTTCAATAAGTGATTATTACGCAAGTCAAACTGCGTATGAAAATGAAGTAGATAAGCTCATTTTTGCTGATTTTGGTGATGGTTCTGTGCTCGAGTCCGAGCTGCTGTCGAAGAAAATTCCTTGTACGTATTTTATTGAGAGTTACTCGCCACTTTTGAGTGGTAGTGATGAATTCTCGCGCGTTATATCTTTCTTCAATCGTGAGCACACTGAAATTGGTTTACATTGTCATGCATTTTCTATAGACGAAGGCATCAAGAAGCACCTCAATTTGCAGCACGAGTGGTATCGAGACGAAAAGAAACTTACAGAAGTACTGCTCTGGGGTAAACAGCGCATTGAGTCAGCAATGCCTAATTCACAAGCAATCACTTCTTTCCGCTCTGGTAGGTTGGACATTTACCCAAATATGGAAATTTGCATTAAAAATGCGGGCTTTAGCATTGATAGTTCTCTATTGGATAATGTGGATGAAAATTACTTTGAAACGCGGTCTTCAATTATTGGTAACGGCGTTTTTGAAAGTGTCTCTCTATCCGAAGTGCCACTCACTAGTTATCGTATTGGTGACAAAGTTAGAGGGTTAAACTTCAATAGCACCTCATTTGAGCAGGTCTGCCATTTAATTTATCTTAGCATTAAGTTCAAGCTGCCCTGTTTAACAATACTGCTTCATAGTTGGAGTTTTGGCAAAGGGGGGCAAGCAAGTTTGTTGGGTAAAAATGTTCACTATGAGCCCGATGAACATTTGATAGAAAAGTTTAGGCACTTAGTTAGTTTTGTCGAGCAGGTTTCGAATATGCAGTTTTCTACTTTATGTGAAACTGTAAAAGTGACTGAGCACCAACCTAAAGGTGAAAAATGTCAGCAAGCTAATCGACTCAATTTAAAACCTGAGTTAATAACTGTGACTTGCGAAGTAAACCAAGGTTCGTTAATTGCTTCTACACATGTCAATCAAGACCATTTAGATGGGGTTTTCGTTTACGCTTTCTATTTAGTTGTTAATGGAGAGGTGGTTGATAAACATTTGTACAAGGCAGATAACCTAACAAAGTTTGATATTTCTACTTACGATAATAGCGCGGAAATCGCTGTTAGAGGTTTTATAAAACGAGAAGGGGATGCGAAGCCCCTTATTGCGCGAACACAGGTGGTTGGTTAGATTGAAAAGTTCATGCATGGGGTGTTCATTTGTGAGTAATTCCATCCCACGACATAAATAGGTCTTTGAAACCGCCAGGGTACCAAGTCTGCACCATTTTTTTAAAAGCTTCCGTTTGCTCTTGCTTTTCTAACCGATTATTGTAGTGGTTAAATGCTATTTGATATCCAGGTCGGTTAAAATTAGCGTTTTCATAATCCCCCTTTTTAAGGCCTTTTGGGTTAGCTAACTCACCGATGAAAAGCTTAGAAAAGTGGTCTAAAACAGTTTTAAGCCTGGACTGCTTTTCCCCCTTAAACTGCAGGCCGTATAAATCAACACCCTGGTGCCAGGCTATTTCGGCTGTTTGGATCCATGCAGTCAACGTGTATTGCGGGTGCCATGTGTCTCTTAAATAGTCAGATGTTAAAGCACCATCTTCGGTACTTAAGGTTTTTAAATAGTGTTTAAACGATTTAACTCCTTCATTGAAGATGGCGTAATCGTTAAGGTAAACGCCTACTGCTACATCACTTAGTGAAGCTGATGCCCCCCAATTGTTTGGCTTTTTCGCTTTCTTTGAAAACGCGTGTAATTTCAGTACAAACTCATCGAACTGCTTAACGTGCTCCTCACTCCAGTTTCCTTTAGCATTGTCGTAATAGCGGATAATTTCTGCTGCACTTATCCACACTGGCAGCGTCCAAGCTGCTTCTAGATAAGCTTGAGCTCTATTACCTTTTACTACCTTAATTGTCTGAAATGTTTCAGCCCATCCATTCAAAATGCGCTTTGTATTTACTAGATATTGCTTTTTGCCTGTCATCACCCACAACAGTGCGTTCGCCCTAGCAGCATGGGCATCCCCTCTAAATGCCTTTTCATAATTGTTAGAAACATGTGATTCAACTTTAACTACAGCATAAGGGGTGTATGGGCGGTTTATATCTGCGAATTTGTTGTCAAGCAATGTGCTAAGTGCCTTAGAAGAGATTTTATTTTCAGCAAAATTCTTGTGTAGCCTCTTTAAATTGTCCTGTGAGTTTAATATTCCAGGGTGCGTAAAGCTTTTACAGTGGGTCAATGTAGTAAATAGCAGCGGCACTAAAAATACACAAACCATTAATAATGTTATGTTTCTTTTCAAGAGTACTTTCCTTTTGCTATGCATCAGCTTCTTTCAAAGGTGAACGGACTAGGTAGCTACAAAATTCGAAATACGATAAACTATCGGGTCAGGAAGCAATTGGCAACTTTTCAAGTTGTCTTAATCTATAAACTGCAATATTACTTATTATCGGTTGTCTTTTTACATGGTATTTAAAACGTTAAATAAAGGATTTCGTAGGGTATTTTCTAAGGCATCTTCTAAGAAGTCAGAGATCGAACTTTCGACCAATATTATTAATCAAAGTGGCAAATTTGATTCAGAGTGGTACCTCAAAACGAATCCAGATATTGCAGTTCACAAATATTGGTCCAAAAAACCTATTCAGCACTATTTTATGCATGGCGCACGAGAAGGGCGTAACCCCAATCCTTGGTTTAATAGTCATTGGTATTTAGAAGAGTACGATGATGTGCATGAAGTGGGTATGAACCCCTTTCTTCATTACATTATGCATGGAGAGTCGGAAGGACGTTTTACAAAACCAAGGCGCGCCATAGAAGGCGACATTGCCCACTCACGTGAAGGTGAAAGAAGAAAGTATGCTTCTTCTAAAAGCGTAGAGCGTGGTAGCGGGGCCATCCCAGGTCTAAAAGCCTCTATGAAAAGTGTTGATTTAATAAGACGTCAAATATTGAATAATGGTTTTGAAGCGGAGGGCTTAAAAGATCTTAAAGCTTCGTTCAAAAGAGGCAGTAAACTTAAAAAGCTTATTGCAACTCAAGAATTGGCGCTTTACTCGCTTAATTTAGGTACAGAAAAAGGTGCTATGGATTCGCTTAAGTACTTGGATTACTGTGAAAAGCATGACATCTATGGCTTAAAGACACGTGATGAGTACATAATCATGCGCGTAGAAGCGCTGTTAGCAAGAGGGCATAGAACTAGCGCTAAGCAAATTATCGAGTCGGAAAGTAAGAAAGCTAAAAATGCCCCAGACAAAAATCTCGCGCTTGCTAATACGCATTTATCATTAGATAAAAAGCTAGTACGTATAAATCGTATATATCGCGATTACGGCCTATCGCAAATAGGTATAAATCAGACTGAAGGCTGTGAGCCATACGTAGGTTTGTATACCGAAACTACTAACAAGACAGAGATTCCTTTTGCCGAACAGCCACTAATTACCGTCATTGTACCTGCATACAATGCTGAAGATACGATAGGTGTAGCGTTAAAGTCATTGTGTGAACAGACCTGGGAAAACATTGAAGTATTAGTTGCTGATGATTGTAGCACAGACAATACTAGGGCGGTGGTGCAGGGTTTTGCTGAAAAAGACAGCCGAATAAAGCTAGTTAAGGTGCCAAAGAATGGTGGGCCTTATGTAGCGAGAAATTACGCATTATTAGAAGCGCAGGGTGAATTTGTAACATGTAATGATGCTGATGACTGGTCACACGCTCAGAAACTAGAACTGCAGGTTAAGCACCTACTAGAAAATCCAGAGGTCTTGGGGAACACATCGAAGCAAGCGCGCTCCAACCCAGATATGACATTCTATCGCCGAGGTAATTTCGGGCATTACATTTTCACTAACATGTCATCATTCATGTTTAGACGCGTTGAAGTTCTGAACAAGTTAGGGTTTTGGGATAGTGTTCGCTTTGGAGCAGACTCTGAATTCATTAGGCGTTTGAAAAAATCTTTCGGTGCTGGAGCTGTAGTTGACCTTGTAACTGCTCCTCTGTCCTTTCAACGACAGTCTAGTGAGTCACTAACAGGAAGTTCTGCGTTTGGCTATCATGGTTTCTTCATGGGAGCGCGTAAAGACTACTTTGAGAGTTATCTCGAATATCATAAAAAGAACGACGCGATCACTAAATATGCATTTCCTCTTGAGAACCGCCCCTTCGACATTCCAGAACCAATGCGACCGCAAAGAGCGACTAAGGACAGCGATGGCTTTCGTCATTTTGACGTTATTATAGCTTCTGATTTTCGATTAGATGGCGGCTCTACGCTTTCCAGTGTTGAGGAGATTAAAGCAAATAAACGAGCTGGGTTAAGAACAGGCTTGGTACAGATGTATCGCTATGACTACAACCCTAGAAAGAAAATTAATGCAAAAATAAGAGATTTACTAGACGGCGAATCAGTTGAAATGGTTGTTTATGGTGAAAAGGCGTCATGTGAACATCTTATTTTACGTTATCCTCCAGTTTTGCAGTATAAGCAAAAATATGTGCCAGAGATCAATACACAGCGAGTATCTGTAATAGTTAACCAACCTCCCATGAGTGACTATGGTGAAAACGCAACGCTAAGGTATGAGCTTGACGTTGCTAATAAGCAGGCAGAAAGTCTATTTGGTAAAAAGCCAGCATGGTTCCCTATCGGACCAGCAGTGCGGGAAGCATTAATAACCCATCACGCAGATACAGTTCACAATATCGAGCTTGCTGCAAAAGACTGGCCTAATATTATTGATATGGAAGAATGGTTTAGGGGGGCTTATGAGCCGAATAATGTTTGTCCCAAAATAGGTCGCCATTCAAGAGATAGCTTGCACAAGTGGCCTGGTGATAAAGCAACGCTTTTGCAAATATATCCTGCAGGAAAAGATGTCAAAGTAAGCGTTCTCGGAGGCGTACAGTCTGTTAAAAGTGTCATTGGTGAGATACCGAATAATTGGGAAGTTTTCGAATTTGGAGAAGTGTCACCAAAAGAGTTCCTTGCTAAACTTGACGTTTTTGTTTATTACACTCATGCAGATTGGGTTGAGTCCTTTGGCAGGGTTGTGCTAGAGGCGATGGCTGTAGGTGTTCCTGTTGTATTACCTCATATTTATAAGCCCTTATTTGGTGATGCAGCTATATACGTTGATGAAAACGAGGTTAAAGGCGCTGTCAAAAATATAGTTACAAACCGCAGTGTTTATGACGAGTACGTGGAAAAGGGGCTAAACCTAGTGCGAAGTAAGTTTAGTTACAAAGCGCACGTAGCTAGACTGTGATTTGTTATTTACCAAATTTCTAAAGCGGGTTTACCTGGATGTACAAGTAAAAATGGAAGAAGCTAAAATAGAAAACCTCCTAAATAAATTTGATGCAGAGGGGGCGCAAGCTTTCAGTGACGAAATTACTGAAATACTTGAAAAGCGAAGCGAAGCCGAATTTAGCACTGCAGTTTCTGTAATAAATAAACTCAATAGCTTAAATTGTCTAAACAAAAATGATGTGGTTACTCTATTGACTAATGTTAAGTCCTGTAAAGCGTCAATGCTTTGGAAAATAACATTTTTATTAGAAGTCGATATAGTAAACGACGAGATTTGGAATGAGTTTGTAGATACAGTACTTACGAAATCGAACGAAGTAGAAGATTATCGCGGTATCCATTCGCTCAGTAACAAAGTATTTAGAAGGATGGGGGGAAACGCGTTAAGGCACTTCCAACCGCATTCCGAAAAAATACTCGCTTTGAGATCAAAGCTTCAATCTTGTGATATTGCTGTAGATCTCCAAGATAAAGCTACTGATATCAGTCCTTCTATCTCATCCGACGCGCCACTGAAAGTTGCATGCGTCATATCCACTTGGCCACAGAAAACGGATAGTACCCATATGGGAGTTGTCTATCTGTTAAGAGAACTAGTGACCAATGGATCAGAAGAAAACGAGTTTCATTTAATAATTAGCGGTGAGAGTGAGAATTTTTCTCCCTATGGCAGGTTAACTTCACTAACTGAAGAGGTTACGCAATCACAAGTTAATCATTGGGTGTCAAACGGAGGAAAGCGGGAGCACCTGTACTCTAATATAGACATGAAAAATGACGCTTCTACCAAGAATGTGAAGATTATCGACGCCGTAAACCACGTTTCTTCTATAAAGCCTGATCTAATCATATATATTGGCGGTCCATACGAAAGTACATTTTTCAGAAAGTTGATGTTTCCGTACTTCGCAACGTGTGTTGTTCCTACTTCGATCAATGGTACGCCAGCACCTGGGTTTGATGGTGTTATAGCTACAAGTGACGAAGCCGCAGAGAAATTCACGAAGCGCTTTAAAGGCTTAACATACCAAGTGCCTAAGCCTTTCATGCTTTTTCAGAATAGCAATGAGTACAGCGGTTGGTTTCCTAAAGTGGACAATGGCAGTATCGTTGTCGCAACAGTGCTCGGTGGAAATAGAATTCAGAAGTGCCTTTCAAACCTAAGCGAAAGTGAGATAAACACTATAGCTAGCATTTTTCTAGATAACGATAGCCTTACTTGGGTACTCGTAGGAAAAACGGACATGCAAAAAATAGCTGGTTTATCTGAAGATTTTAAGTATCTAGTTGAGAAGCATAGAATTGTATACATTGAATACGTTACAGAAATTCGCTCATTTTTACGTAAGCTCGATGTATTCTTTGTAATACCAGGAATGACTGGAGGAGGACAAGGTGCTCAAGCTGCAATGTTTGAGAACGTTGCTGTAGTGTGCCCATTTGTTTGCGATGTGGGTGGTATCGTCCCAAAGGAAGGGAAATTTAATAGTATCTCAGAATGTAAGGATGTATTTGAAAAGGTTCAAGACGCTCCGTTTTTAACTGAGTTAAAAGAGGCTTGTAATACTGCAGTAAAGAGCAATTCTATTGAAAATGTAGCTACTGAATGGCAGACAGCATTCAAAGGTATGATAGAAGATGCTCGTACTCGACTAAAAATAAAGAATACTTCTAATCAACCTTGATGCTAATCAAACGTGTTGGCGGGTAATATGAAAAAAATAATGATTTTAGGCGCTGGTGTTTATCAACTCCCGTTAATAAAAAAGGCAAGAGATTTAGATCTTCACACTATAGTGGTTAGCCCTCAAGGGCCTTATCCAGGCATCTCATACGCAGATGAATTCATAGAGGCAGATACAACTGACGTTGAAAATGTACTAGCTCATGCACGTAGAATAGATATAGACGCTGTATTGACCACGGGTACAGATGTAGCAGTACCGACAATTGGTAAAATTGTTGATGAGCTAGGCCTTAGGGGTACTTCATACGGGCCATCGTTAATAAGTATGGACAAGACCCTAATGAAAAAGTGTCTTGTCGACAACAACATTCCCACAGCAAGGTACTTTGAGTTTCTTAGCAGTGAGACGTCGAATGCTCAAAAAGCTGCCGAAGAAATAGGCTACCCCGTAATGGTCAAAGCGTCAGACTCTTCTGGAAGTCGCGGAGTAATAAAAGTGAACGACAACTGTGATTTTGAGGCTGCGTTTTCCACTGCTGCCGCTCATACTAGAAACAATAAAGTTATTGTGGAGCAGTTTTTAGATGGCCATGAAATTGGCGCTCAAGCAGTAGTGATTGGTGATAGCGTACTGGCTATATACGTACACAATGATACCGTCTCAGCTCCTCCAACGAATACACCTGTAGGACATTCTATCCCTTGTAGTTTAAGCGATAGCTTAATTGAGCGAGTCAAAAAGGTAACGGAATTAGCTATTAAATCAGTGGGCATAACGGATACAATTGTTAATGTTGACTTGATGATAGTTGATGAAACGCCATTTATTATTGAGCTAGGTGCGAGAATGGGAGCAACATGTCTTCCCGAAAATATATCTACTTTTTGCGACTATGACGTCTATGAGTTGTTATTGAATATTAGCATGGGTAGTGGGGTTCTAAATGAGCCGGCTAAAATGCAGCCAAATGCATCACTTTTACTTACGAGTGAGCGTACAGGTACAATAAAATCTATAACAGTTCCTGAACACGTAAAGAACGATAGTGATTTAGTACAGCTTAATATTGATGTTAAACTTGGCGATTATGTAAGAACATTTAAAGTCGGCCCTGATAGGCTTGGCGATGTCGTTGTCAAAGGGGCAAGCGCAGAGTTGGCGGAAAAGAAAGCTAGAAAACTAGCCAGTGAAATTATTTTTGAAGTGAACTAGAAAAGCATGTCACATGAAATGCTAAACGACAATAAAATTTCTGAGACTGCAAATATATATAGAGACTGTAGAGTACTGGGCAGTTCATTAGAAGAATACTCGACAGTCGGAGACAACACCAGAGTAGAATTTAGTCGCTTATCTTATAGGGCTAGGTTAGATCGGAACAACTACTGTTATAAATCGAATCTAGGTAAATACACATATACGGGTATGAACTCAGTAGTCATAGCCGCAGACATAGGTGCTTTCTGCAGTATATCTTGGAATGTATCTATAGGGGGAGCGAATCATGACTTTAAAAGAGTTACTCAGCACTCTTTTTTATATAATGACAGAGATAAGCTACGCCCTTTAGAACTTCCGCCTGCGTATGACAGGTTAGCCTCTGAACTAAAAATTGGTAACGACGTCTGGATAGCTGCAGGGGCCGTTGTTTTGAGAGGGGTAACAATTGGCGATGGGGCGGTCGTTGGAGCGAACGCAGTTGTTACTAGGGATGTCCCGCCCTATGCAGTTGTGGCTGGCAATCCTGCAAAGATTATCAAGTACCGCTTCGATAGCGCTATTATCAAGGCATTAACTCTATTAAAATGGTGGGAATGGAGCGATGAAAAAATTAAAAAGCATTACGGTGTACTTTCAGAATCCCCAGATCTTGATAGCTTAAACAAAGTTATTTCTTCTAGCGCTGAGTAATTTTAGGATTTCTACTTGTAAATGATTTACTTCAATAAACCTCCCTTAACGGGAAATGAACAGCAATACGTATTAGAAGCCATGTCTAGCAACAAAATGTCGGGGGACGGTGAATTTTCTAAACGTTGTCAAACATGGTTCGAAAACCGCCTTGGTAATAGTTGTAGAACACTATTAACACCTTCCTGCACTCATGCGCTAGAAATGGCTGCGATACTTGTTGATGTGCAGCAAGGCGATGAAGTCATCATGCCTAGCTATACCTTTGTTAGCACGGCAAACGCATTTGCATTGCGTGGGGCTACCATTGTATTTGTTGATGTAAACCCACTTACAATGAATATTGATGACACACTTATCGAGGAAGCTATCACTGATAAGACTAAAGCTATTGTGCCCGTGCACTATGCCGGCACTTCTTGTGATATGGATAATGTTATGTCTATAGCTGAGAAGCATGGCCTTGTAGTGATTGAAGATGCCGCTCAGGGTGTGATGAGTAGCTACAAAGGAAAGCCGCTTGGCACAATAGGGCATTTAGCTGCATTTAGTTTCCATGAAACCAAAAACTACACAAGTGGTGGAGAAGGTGGCTTGCTAATTGTGAACCATAACGAATACTTTGAGCGAGCGGAGATTATTCGAGAAAAAGGAACCAATCGAAGTAAGTTTTTTCGAGGCATGGTAGATAAGTATAGTTGGGTAGATATTGGTAGCAGCTATTTGCCTTGTGAATTACAGGCAGCTTATCTTTGGGGGCAACTCGAGAAAGCGGAAGAGATCAATGACAACCGTCTTTCTGCATGGGCTAGTTATGCTGAAGGGCTTTCTGATCTGATAAGTCGCGGACTTATCGAAGGTATGAATGTACCGAGTGATGTGCAACACAATGCGCACATGTTTTACATAAAGCTCAAAGATAGTGACGAGCGTAGTGCGATGATAGAGCATCTCAAGAAGGATGGAGTGTTTGCAGTTTTTCATTATGTGCCATTACACTCTGCAATTGCTGCCAAAAGCACAAGCCGTTTTTCAGGTGAAGATAAGTACACCACTATCGAAAGTGAAAGGTTGTTAAGGCTTCCATTGTATTACGGAATGTCTGAAAGTGATGTTTCAAGTGTAGTATCTTCAGTTAGCAGCTTCTTTGAATAAAAGTACTGTTATTAAATATTATTTTGCAGCTGAGCTTCTTCGTGACGTCTACTGTTCTATCTAAACTAAAAGTTGTCTTGGCAGAAACTTTTAGATACCGGGAGAAAAAAGCTATACAGCTTATTCTTCGCTCGAGCTTTTTTAACTGGCAGTTTTTCGCAGAGCAAGTGGCTTCGGAAGTATCGATTACTTCTGAAAAAACAGCGATTAAATACTATTTGCACCATCCTGAGTCATGGTTCTTGAGAGTGTCGACATACTTTGATGGGGATTGGTATCTATCAAATTATGAAGATATTAAGCAATCTGGTGTTAACCCGTTAATACATTATCTTGAACATGGAGTTCGAGAAGGGAGGGTTCCTGTTAAAAATCTAGCATTGCCTTATGAAAGGCACTTATGGGCTGGCCTAGATGATATTATGGTTCCGAAACTTGAGGCGTTATTAAATGCTCATGACTCAAGTCCCCTTCAAAGAAGCTATGCTTTTTGGGCTTTGTCACGCTGGTTTACTTGGAAAAAAGAGTTTGAGAAAGCCGCAAAGTACCTTAAACAGTTTCATGAATTAAAAGTTGTATTCCCTTCCCACCCAGGGCCAACATTACTGCTAGTACACCTTTGTATTGAGCTAGGATATTTTGAGGAGGCTAACCAGTGGCTCGAAGTTGCAAAAGAGAAATTTCCAGAAGGTAGTGACGTATCGCTGTTAAAGTCTAATCTAATCCACAAGCAAAAAGCATTGTCTGATGCTATTAGGTTAGAAAATATCAATTTTACTTATCAAAAAAACAACCTACCGTTAATAGCATTGAAAAACAAAGCCTTGCCGCTTTCATTGAATAATATCTGCTCACGAGGACTTGCGACAAGTAAACACAATGAGGTAGTTAGTGTTGTTGTACCTTGTTTTAATGCTGCTAAATATATTACACGGGCTCTTGATGGCTTGCTTGCACAAACGTGGAGCAAACTAGAAGTAATTATTATTGACGATTCAAGTAGTGACCAAACAGTCCAAGTGATAGAAAGCTGGATTGAAGAAAATAATAGCTTCTTTGGCGATAAAACATTTTGGCTTATACGAAAGACGGAAAATACTGGTGCTTATGCTTCGCGTAATGAGGGAATGAGCAGGGCTTCGGGTCAGTACCTCACAGTACATGATGCAGATGATTTTTCCCATGCAAGCAAAATAGAGCTACAAGTTAAAAGTATAGAGGCTAGAAAAGGCAAAGCCAGTATTTCGTACTGGGTTAGATGTAGTGATTCACTATATTTTGAACGTTGGCGTATGGAAGATGCGTTAATCTACCGAAATGTATCGTCACTTATGATAATTAGAGAAGTTCTCAATGAGCTTGGCTATTGGGATCAGGTAAGGTTCGGAGCTGATACGGAATATTACGAGCGGATCATTGCTTATTACGGTGAGTCAGCCATTATTGAAGTATTACCTAGTGTCCCACTTTCCTTTGGGTTGAGTGATGATTCATCCCTGACACAGACAAAATTTTCTCATTTAATAACCCAGTTTTCTGGCGTGCGTAAGGACTACATAAATAGTGCGAGGCTATGGCATAGAACTAATACTAAGAAGCTTTACGTAGCGCAAAATGAAAAAGTAAGAAAGTTTCCTATTTCTGACTCCCTTCTTAGTGACTTTCAATCTAATGCAATTCCTTCTCGTCTAGAGGATATACTTCGCTATTCACCACATTGGTCTGAAAGCTGGTACGTTCGAAAGTATAAGCCAATCCAAGAACTTAATATTGACCCTATTACTCACTTTATTCAAACAGGGAATCACCAAGGTTTTGAAGTAGGACCATCGTTACCTCTATCGTTCTTCAGACACTATAAGAAGCTCACTATCGAGTCGGTTTTAAAGTTAAATAAGATAGACACTGAGGCTGGTAAAATTCCACTATACATTAATGGAAATGGAATAAACGATAACACATCTGTCCTGCTGTGTGCTCACGCTGCAGACAGTACGATTTTTGGCGCAGAACTAAGTTTTGTGGATATGGTAAAGGCCATATCAAACAATGGTTATAATGTGGTTGTCGCTTTGCCGTCAGCAGAGAATGAGCTTTATATAAACTCTCTTAAGCCCTACTGCAGTCGAATTTACTTCATAAACGACATATGGTGGCAACGAGGAGCTTCGTTTTCCTCAGAAGTTTTAGTTCAATATAAAGAACTATTTAAGGCAGAAGACATAGCTTTAATTCATGTTAATACTATGGTTCAGCACAATGTCTATGAAGCTGCGCGACAACAAGGCATTCCTGTTGTAACTCATGTTCGCGAGCTACTCAGCGCTGATGCAACCTTAAGAGAGACGCTATGCACAACCGCATCAGAAGGGTATAAAAGAGTCCTTGATTACTCGCATATGGTAATCGCCAACTCTCAGAAAATGAAGAGCGATATTTTAGACTGTGTAGCAGGTTCCCATGACTTTAATTCTAAGATTAAAGTAATTCACAATGTGTTTAATGTTCCTGAAGTTGAGATGCGGGATGTTAGCTGCGAGTTGGGTGAAGTGGTTAGATTTGGTTTAGTGAGTAGCAACATTGCTAAGAAAGGAGTTATGGATGCAATTCACCTTGCAGCGTTATTGGAAGAGCAAGGCATAAACAATGCGCTGATAGTCTTAATTGGTCCGAAAACAGACTTCATTGAAAAGCTCGAAAGAGAGCAGAGGCAAGGACTGCATAGCCTGGTTAAGTACGTTGGTTATATGAGTAACCCTGACGATATATATAAAAATTTAGATGTAGTGCTGAATGTTTCGCACTTCGCAGAGTCTTTTGGAAGGACAGTTTTAGAGGGAATGACGTATGGTAAGCCATCCTTATGTTACGAACACGGAGCATTGACTGAACTAGTGTGTGATTGTGAAACAGGTTATTTAGTGCCTTACCGCGATTATAATCGCCTTGTGAATATGGCAATAAAGCTAGTTAACGAAAAAAAGGCATATACTAAAATGAGCAGAAATGCTCGAGCAAAAGCGAAGAAAGAGTATTCGGTTACAGCTTATGAGTCAGCTTTGAGAGAAGTTTATCTAAATACTCTAGATAGCCATGGTAAAAATGCCTGTTGAGTGATTAATAAGTGTAGTGAAAAATTAATCGGTTTAATTTTAGCGAAAATAAAAAATTTCTAAGCATCAATATTTTCAGATATTTATAATTTATGTCGTATAGGATCCATCCCTTTTGGAAAGTAGAAAAGTTGCTTTCTCCTCAGGCGAGTTCACAAACCTCTCCACATAGGAATGTGGCCTTGCTTTCCCATCATATACCGAAAACTGCGGGAAGCTCTCTTCGGTTAGCTTTGGAGGCAGGCTTGGGGCGGCGCATGGTGTACGGTATATATGAAAATACAGGTGCATCGACTATGTCGGAAGGCCGAGATATTTGGGTTCCGTCAAAAGCAAAAGTCCTTCATGGTCATTTTAAGCCAGACCAGAACCATAAATACTTATTTCCTCTTGCTAAAAGGGCGGTGTGGGTTAGAGACCCTATCGAAAGGCTATGGTCGCTTGTAGGTCACCTTATTGCTTTAAAAGAGAGGCACCCTCACTTTTCCTTACTCAAAACCAGTTTACCGAAAAGTAGTTTTAATTCACAGGAAGATATAGTTAAGGCTCTGATACTCGAAGATAAAATTAAAGCCTTTACACATGCTTACGCCAATTTCTTTAAATCAGTTCCCATTGAAAAATTCGAATTTGTAGGCTCAAAGCATAACTATATAGATGACCTTACAAAATTATCGGAAATGTTAGGAATCAACTTTAAGAAGTTTGAGGTAAATAGAAGAACTCCACGTTCACAAAAGCTTCCTGCTAGTCTCAAGCAGTTGGAGCCTTATTTAAAACATGAGTATGCAGTAGTGGGCGATTATTTATGATAAAGAGCAAAAGGAAGTTTTAATGGCTGTTTACTCAATTAGCTCGGATAGAGCGAGCTTATCTGATGAAGGTGTTCTTCAGTGGCACCTTGATTTTCCAACGAGAAATGAAACTATCGATGATAAAGAACTTAAAGACCACGGCCTTCTTTTTCAAGGGTGGGTATTAAGTGAAAGCCTCACTTCGTTATCTTTGGTATTGCTAAATGGCAATGAAACAATTCAGCTACCCATTTCCCGCAACCGTCCTGATGTTATTTCTAAAGTATTAGGCCACGAAGCTGAAAATCACCCATTGCTCAAATGCGGGTTTTCAGAGCGAATTAAACTAAAGCAGTCTAGCTTTTCACTGGGTATTGTTGAAAATGGCAAATTCACCGAGCTGCTTTCAGGCTCTGTGGATGGACAGTTCAAAGTTTTAAAAGGCAAAGATAAATGGCTATTTCTAGATAACGATACGAACAAGAGCATTGAACAACACACTGGAAAATTGAAGTTATCACGAACCGCACAACACGAGTGGAAAAATTACTTGTTGTCACTAGATAAGTTTTCTCATTCTAGAAAATTGCCGGTTTGCATGTTAATAGCACCTTCGAAAGAGATGGTTTATGAGGATTTCTATCCTTATAAATTTTCGAAAAAAGCGCCAATAAGGACCCTGAGGGGCCTTGTTCCAGAGACGCTCAGCTTTTTGCTGCCTGTCGAAGAACTTAAAAGTCTAAACGAGCGTTCTTTTAGAGTGTGTGATACTCATTGGTCTTTACATGGCGCAAAAGAAGCATCAATACTACTGACTAAAAAATTAGTAGGGGATTGTATTGATACGAATGAAGTTTTTAAATCGGACAGGTATCGTTCGAGGGAGGTCACTGGAGATTTAGGCTCTAAGCTTTTCCCGCCTCAACGTCACGTCGAAGATAGCATAGTAAATTTCAATTACAGACAGAAAGTCATTTTTGACAACAATATCGAAAATTTTGGGCGCATTATAGTCATGCATAACGATGAAGCTAGATTGAAGAAAACGCTGTTAATATTTGGGTCATCGTCATCGTATACAATGTTTCATTATTTATGTAGGTTGTTTAAAACAGTAGTTTTTGTTCATAGCGCTGGAAATGTTGATCATGAGGTCATAGACACCTTAAAACCAGGCTATATTTGCATGCAGACCAATGCAAGATTCGTTATCAAAGCTCCCAAGTTTAACGACTCAATTATTAAATACATTGAAGAAAAAAAATGTAGAGTTAAAATAGAGAAGCCCTACAGCAAGTCAGTTCCCAAGGAATGTGAGGGCTATATCGAATTCTTCAGCGAAATGCTTTGCTGACAGGTATTTTTGAAACGTGGAGATTGTATGAACAGAAAAGGAATAATACTAGCAGGTGGTTCTGGCACACGTTTGCACCCATTAACTAAAGTAGTCAGTAAACAGCTTATGCCCGTTTATGACAAGCCTATGATCTTCTACCCGCTAGCGATATTAATGATGTCGGGTATTAGAGATATTCTCATCATTACCACTCCTCAAGAGCAGCAACGTTTTATTGAACTTATAGGTGATGGCAGTGCATTAGGCATTAACGTTCAGTATGCTGTTCAACCTTCTCCAGATGGCTTAGCCCAAGCGTTTTTAATTGGTGAAGAGTTCCTAGCCGGTGATAGCTGTACTTTAGTACTTGGCGATAATATCTACTATGGTCATGATTTAAAACGGTCACTTCAAAATGCTTTTAAGCAAGAGCACGGTGCTACCGTTTTTGGTTATCACGTAAACGACCCCGAGCGCTATGGCGTAGTTGACTTCGATGACAACTGGAATGCGCTTTCTATAGAAGAAAAGCCTGAAATACCCAAATCAAATTACGCGGTTACTGGCTTATATTATTATGATAATCGTGTGGTAGATTTTGCTAAAGAAGTGAAGCCCTCACATCGTGGTGAGCTTGAAATTACCGATCTTAATAACCTTTATCTGCAAGACGGCAGCTTGAAGGTTGAGTTAATGGGCCGTGGTTCAGCTTGGCTAGATACTGGCACTCTTGATTCATTGTTAGATGCAGCAAATTTTGTTGCAGCTATAGAGAAGCGTCAAGGTTTGAAGGTGTGTTGTCCCGAGGAGGTTGCCTATCGCATGGGTTATATTAACGCTGAGCAGTTAGAGCAATTAGCGGCACCGCTTAAGAAAAGTGGGTATGGCGACTATTTAATGAAAGTCATAAACGATCGCGTGAAAGCGTAGTTATAAAAAACCTACAGCTAACAAATTGGAATAGTGCACAGCAATGCAAATTATAGCGACAGACATCCCAGACGTGAAAATCATTGAGCCGAAAGTATTTGGCGACGAACGCGGCTTCTTCCTTGAAACCTTCCGAACTGACTGGTTTAAGAAAGAATGTGCAGACGTCGACTTTGTACAAGATAACCACTCAAAAAGTAGCCAAGGTATTCTTCGTGGGCTGCATTACCAGTTAGAACAAACTCAAGGTAAACTGGTTCGCGTAGTCAGCGGCGAAGTATATGATGTCGCTGTTGATATGCGTAAAGATTCACCTACGTATGGAAAGTGGGTTGGCGTTTTACTGTCGGCTGAAAATAAACGCCAAATATGGGTACCTGCAGGTTTTGCTCACGGTTTTTATGTAACCAGTGAGTCTGCTGAGTTCGTATATAAGTGTACCGACTACTATCACCCAGCGTCAGAAGTGTCGGTTAAGTTTGACGACCCAACTTTAAACATCGATTGGCCTTTAGTTAACGGTGAAAAGCCATCTTTATCTGGAAAAGATGAAAACGGCGTAGCGTTTGTCGATGCCCCTACGTTTTAAGGATTAAACATGAGTATTGTAGTTATTGGCAATGCTGGCCAATTGTCGTTTGAGTTGGTGCGTATTTTAGGTGAAGACACTATTTGTTTAGGCCCTGAAGATACTGACATTACCAACGAATCTGTACTATCTGAAACGCTAAGCAAACTAGCGCCAAGCGTTATTATTAACGCGGCGGCTTATACTGCGGTAGATAAAGCTGAAGAAGACTTCGACTTATGCCACGCGATCAACGCTACTGCCGTTGAAAATTTAGCGAAGTACTGTAAGCAGTCAGGTGCATTTTTAGTACATGTATCTACAGATTACGTATTTAACGGTCACAAAGGTTCGCCTTACCTCACTGATGACACTATTGAGCCTCAAGGGGTTTACGGTAAAACCAAAGCAGATGGCGAAAAAGCCTTGCTGGAACTACTGCCTAACGCAAGCTGCTTAATTCGTACTGCGTGGGTGTATTCATCACATGGCAATAACTTTGTGAAAACCATGCTGCGTTTAATGGCAGATAAACCGCAATTGTCGGTGATTGACGACCAAATTGGCACGCCTACGTGGGCTAAAGGGTTGGCAGAAGTGTGCGTAAGTGCAGCGCAAAATAAAACCCAAGGTGTATATCACTGGACTGATGAAGGCGTAGCTAGTTGGTACGATTTCGCGTTAGCCATTCAAGAGCTTGGTATTGAAAAAGGTTTGTTGTCTTCGGCTATTCCGGTATTGCCTATTCCTTCTTCTCAGTACCCCACACCGGCTTCACGACCGCATTATAGCGTGCTAGATAAAACCAGCACACGAGATACTTTTTCATCACTTAATCTTACACATTGGCGTACTCAATTGTCTGCCATGATGGATGAGTTAAAAGCATAATTATTGAGTAACACACGTATGAACACAATTTTAGTAACAGGTGGTGCGGGGTTTATTGGCTCGGCAGTAGTTCGCCATCTTATTAATGATACAGAACATAAAGTCGTAAACTTAGATAAGCTTACTTACGCGGGTAACTTAGAGTCGCTTTTGTCTGTATCAGATAACGAGCGCTATGCGTTCGAACAAGTCGATATTTGTGATGTCGACGGCGTAAAAGCCGTTCTTAATACCCATCAACCCGATATCATTATGCACTTAGCGGCAGAATCTCATGTAGATCGTTCAATTGACGGCCCTGGTGAGTTCATTCAAACCAATGTTGTAGGTACTTATACCTTGCTTGAGCAAGCACGTGCATATTGGTCAACGCTTAATGATGTGAAAAAAGAAGGCTTTAAATTTCACCATATTTCAACTGATGAAGTGTATGGTGACCTTCCTCATCCAGATGAAGTAGAAGAGGGTACAGAGCTACCTTTATTCACTGAAACTACGCCTTATGCGCCAAGCTCGCCTTATTCTGCAAGTAAGGCGTCTTCCGATCAGTTGGTGCGTTCATGGTTACGTACTTACAAGCTACCTACATTGGTAACCAACTGTTCGAACAATTATGGCCCGTATCATTTTCCTGAAAAGCTAATTCCGTTAGTTATTCTAAATGCCTTAGCGGGCAAGCCACTACCGGTTTATGGTGAAGGTAATCAAATTCGCGATTGGTTATATGTGGAAGATCATGCTCGAGCATTGGTGCTAGTGGCTCTTGAAGGGAAAATTGGCGAAACCTATAACATAGGCGGCCATAACGAAAAGCAAAATATTGAAGTAGTGAATACAATTTGCGACATTTTGGATGATGTTAAACCTAAAGACAGTAAGTATTCAGAGCAAATCACTTATGTTGCTGACCGCCCTGGTCACGATATGCGATACGCGATTGATGCATCTAAAATTGAACGTGAGTTAGGTTGGTCACCACAAGAGACCTTTGAAAGCGGTATTCGTAAAACCGTTGAATGGTATTTAAGTAATGAAGGCTGGTGGAAAGCTGTTTTGGATGGTAGCTACCAAGGTGAGCGATTAGGTTCAGGAAGTTAATACCGATAGATACTGTCGTGTTACAATATAAAGCCGTTTCGCTAGCACGAAGCGGCTTTTTGCTAATTAACGTAATGTAGTGAGTACATGAAAAAAACTGCTATGCGCTCTTTGCGAGCCGCCCTAAAACTTATCCCAAAACCTTTAAAAGATAAACTTAAAAAGAATGAGTCGTTAACGGTATTCTATGTACAAGCGGTAAGAAAATCGGGACTTTTTTATGGTGCTCCTACTAAACGAGATACGCAAAAAGCATACAATCGCCATCTGATAAATCAAGACAGAAACTTAATCTCTTCACCTCAGGTGTCAGTAAACAATCAATGCCAAGCGATTATTTTTGGAATAGAAGATACCGAAGTTACTATCGCCTCTCTAAAAGCACAGAAAGTTAATACCTATTTTGCGATCTCCATTGATAAAGAACCAAGCGAAATAGGCGTTGAAATCGCGAATATTATTTCAAGGTTAGATGAAGGTTTTCCTACCTTGCTATTAAATGCCGGAGATACGTTAGCTGAGAATGCATTGCCTTCATTCATGGCAGCATTGGGTGATGCAGCATTTGTTTATAGTGATACTGACGAGGTTGATAGCAAAGGTAAGCGCTGTCGCCCTAGGTTTTTACCTAGTTGGAATCCTGACTTACATATATCAACCGCTTATGTGCTATCAGGGGTTCTGTTTAATACTCGGGAACTAAAGTCTTTACCAATGGGTAAGTATTCAGATATATCTTCATTGGTCTGTGAAGCATGGCTCTCGAAACCAGACATTAAAGTAAACCATAGCACCGCAACACTTGTTCATTTAAATCTAAGCGATAAATTAATTACATCTGGCTTGTGCGCTTTGAAAAATAGCGTTTTACGTCACAAGCATGTTTCAATAGAGATAGGTGAAAAAACTCAAGTTAATAGTGCGCTATGGAATTTAGACTCGCAGCCACTTGTTAGTCTTATTATCCCAACGAAAAACGGCCGTGAATTAGTAAAAGCGTGCATAGATTCCATTCGCGAAAAAACTAGCTATAAAAACTACGAAATTCTTCTCATCGACAACGGCTCGGATGAAATAGAAAGTATTCAATATTTCGAGACATTAGCAGAACTGCCCGAAGTCCGTGTATTAAACTACCCTGGACCATTTAATTACTCTGCAATAAACAACTTTGGCGTAAAACATGCTAAAGGAGACGTAGTAGGGTTAATAAATAATGATATTGAAGTTATTAGCCCTGACTGGCTAACTTATATGGTTGGCCATGTGATGCGTGAAGATATTGGTTGCGTAGGGGCTAAACTACTTTATTCAGATGGTCGTATACAGCATGCTGGCGTAGTTCTCGGCTACGGCGGTGGAGCAGGTCACGCTCATAAATATTTCCCACGCTATCACCCTGGATACTTAAAACGACTTGCTGCTACGCAAAATTACAGTGCGGTTACTGCGGCATGTCTGTTAGTAAAGCGTAGCCATTTTGGTGCAGTAGGTGGCCTAGACGAAGAAAACCTCGCGGTGGCCTTCAACGATGTCGACTTCTGTTTACGGGTGCGAGAGTTGGGTGTTAGAAACCTATATTGCGCCGAGGCAGAGCTGTATCATCATGAGTCGGTCAGTCGAGGTTTAGATATTTCGCCTGAAAAGGCGGCTCGGTTTAATCGCGAGCTTGAATATCTACAAACAAAGTGGTCTCATGTTATTGAACATGACCCTGCATATAACCCTAATTTAACGCTGAAACGCGAAAACTTTGCGCTTAAGACAAAAGAAGAGCAGAGTGTTTTATTAGCTTCATATTGATAATTTATAGTCATTGCTTCTAGTTACGGAGAAAACGAAATTATGGAAAGCACACCACAAAGCATGAAAATAGCCGTTGCAGGCACAGGCTATGTAGGTTTATCTAATGCAGTATTACTAGCACAGCACAATGAAGTGATTGCGGTAGACGTAGTTCCTGCAAAAGTGGATCTTCTAAACGACAAAAAGTCTCCTATTGAAGATAAAGAAATTACAGACTACCTAAATAACAAGCAGCTTAACCTTAGAGCAACGTTAGATACTGAACTTGCTTATAAAGATGCCGAGTTTGTCATTATCGCAACGCCTACAGATTACGATGCGCAAACCAATTACTTCAATACCAACTCAGTCGATGCGGTGATTAAAGAGGTTATGCGAGTAAACCCTAATGCGGTAATGGTGGTTAAGTCTACCGTTCCAGTAGGTTTTACTGTTGAAGCAAAAGAGCGCCATGGCACTGAAAATATTATTTTCTCACCAGAGTTCTTACGTGAAGGTAAAGCCCTTTACGACAACTTGTACCCAAGCCGGATTATTGTGGGTGAGCAAAGCGAGCGTGCAAAGACATTCGCAGCATTGCTAGAGCAAGGTGCTATTAAAGAAGACATTAATGTACTTTTCACTCACAGCACTGAAGCTGAAGCTATCAAGCTTTTCGCGAATACGTACTTGGCCATGCGTGTTGCTTACTTTAACGAACTAGATAGCTATGCAGAGCGCAGCGGTCTTAACACGAAACAAATCATTGAAGGTGTGGGGTTAGATCCGCGCATTGGCGATCACTACAACAACCCAAGCTTTGGTTACGGCGGTTACTGCTTACCTAAAGACACTAAGCAGCTGTTGGCAAACTACAGTGACGTGCCTAACAACATGATTCAGGCTATTGTTGATGCTAACCGCACCCGTAAAGACTTTATCGCCGATTCTATTGTGAGTCGTCAGCCTAAAGTGGTGGGTATCTTCCGCTTAATCATGAAGTCTGGGTCTGATAACTTCAGAGCGAGTGCCATTCAAGGCATCATGAAGCGTATCAAAGCGAAGGGTATTGAGGTAGTGGTTTACGAGCCAGTAATTACCGAAGACGATTTCTTCCACTCCCGCGTAATTAAAGACTTAGAAGAGTTTAAATCCATTTCTGATGTCATCGTTGCGAACCGCGTAACAGAAGACATTGAAGACGTATTAGAGAAAGTGTACAGCCGTGATTTATTCGGCGCTGACTAACACTCATTAGCTTATGAACACGTAATAAAACCAGCTGTTAAGCTGGTTTTTTGTTTTCAATATTCACAGTATCTTACGCTTTCCATTTATATCTCTATCTGTGCCATTTATTTACATTCGACTTTCTAAGTAATGCATTTCGAACTTCCGTAAGCTATTATGCTTTGGAAATTAAATGGTATTGTTAAAAAAACTATAAAAATTGATAAGGACGTTTAGTAATGAAACATAGCATTATTGCGCTTGTTGTAAGTGCAACTTTTCTTTCTGCCTGCGGCGGCGGTTCAGACGAAAAAAACCAAGCTCCCATTCTAACTGCTGATGCTGCAGCCACGCTGAACGATTCAGCTGTTACTGTTGACGTGTTAGCGAATGACAGCGATCCAAATGGTGATGCGCTTACTATTTCTTCAGTCGGCACGCCTGATGTCGGCGAAGTCACCATTACAAACAATACATTGGTTTATACGCCTTCAGCGCAAGCAATGGGCGATGTGAGCTTTTCGTATGAAGTTACCGATGGTGAATTGTCATCAAGTTCAACGGTTACGATCACTAACCAACAGTCTGTCACAATCACTGGTATTGCAACTGATGCGCCTTTAAACAATGGAGAGGTTACTGCTACTAACAATAATGGTGACGTTCTGGCGACTGCAACTACTGATAGCAGTGGCAGATATTCACTTCCAATTCTTGTAAGTGAAAACCCTGGTTATTTAGTGCTTAACGCTAACGGGGTGGGTGATCAAATCCACGTAAGCCTAATGTCGCGGGTGGGTAATTTCTTAGATTTAAGAGCGCTTGCAAGTGAAAACAATACTAGTGAGCTTTCGGATGCACTGTTCTTAGAAAGTAAAATCACCCATGTAAGCACCGCGCTTTCTATCATGTACACTCAGTACGTAAACGACGGTGGGGAAGCAAGCTTTGACGTTTACGTCGGTGAAGCCGATTTTGAGAAAGTGTTAGACCTTGCAAGCTTTATAAAGGTACTTGCTGACAATGAAGACTTTTCGTTACCTGAAGGTACGGATACGGTTTCATTCTTTGCCGACAGTGAAGAAAATATTCTCACTACCATTCGAGCCTACTTAAATGATTTAGGGCTGATAAATGAAGACGGTACCTATGCCGATGCGTACGCGGATGCAATTAATGCTGCCCGTGTTGAAACATTAGAAGATGACACGCTTCAACAAAGCTACAGTGAATCATCGATAGCGGGCAAAACCTTTGCAACCTATAGCGCAGGAATGTACCAAGCGGCTAAAGGTTCGCCTGTTTATACATTCAATGCCGATGGAACAGGAAGCAAATCGTCAGCCGAAAACTATTACAACATTTTTTCAGATAGTGTTAGTTGGTCGGTAGATGATGGGGTGCTTGTAGTGGTGAACACCGATGCAACCCCAAGCCTTGAATTTCCGCCAAGCCCATCGAACTACCTTGAATACTTCGATGAAGAAACAGTATTGCAAATTCTTGCAGCAGATGAAGAAGGTTACTCTGCACAATGGAGAATAGAAAAACGTCCAGTTTCTGAGAGTTTCGAATTAGTGTACGAAAATGGTGGTAATGCGATTGCTCACGTTTCACAAGTTATAGAGCTAACGATAACGCCAGCAGTTGATGAGAGCTATGGAGCGCCTAAGTTTGTCACAGAGTATCCTCAAACTTACACCTCTATTTACAGTGATACTTCTGAAGTCATTTCGCTTTCTCGTGAAGATGTGTTGGCATCGCCTTGGGTAGTCGCTTACAACAGTGAGTTTGAGTACAGCTTAAACGACCGAGAAGGTAACCCGATTTCCCTAGAAGGCATGGTGAGCGATTACCTTACTTTTAACGATGACAACACGGTCACTTCTCGTTTGTTTGGTACTCAGGGCAGTTGGGCTTTCGACAGCGGTACAATTAGTTTATCTGTAAATGGTAAATCATTTACAGTAACACCGTTCAAAAAGCAGAATGACTACTTAATTGCTGTGTACGAATATGAAGAGGCCGGAAACGTAATAAAGTATGCGGCTGATATGCATGCTATCGACTTCAGCATGCCTGAAAGTTTTGACGTAACCTCTACGCCACCAATGGTGTGGGCTTCTACCATGAATACTTCGCTTTTTGTTAATGATTTACCACTAGCGGAAGATTTGTGGAGTTACTACTTTGATAGTGATGGTACTGCCGGTAGGGTTTTTGCCGAGATAGATTATTCTGATCCAGACTTACCTGATTCTCGTTTTGTGGATGACAGCGCGCTTTATAACTTTCAGTGGCAAAAAGAGGGTGACCTTTTAACGCTAAATGGTCTTAGAGAGAACAGTGCGTTTGTCTTTCAGCGTCGTTTTAAGTGGGAGCTACTTGGTGTGACAGACTCGGGGTTAATGGCTACCATTGAATATCAAGTAGGTACTATTGACTACAGCGACGGCTACAGCGTTGAGCCAGTTGGTACAGTTCCAAGGCTTAACTTCTTTATGCCACTAAACCTAGAGGATGCTTATCCAGAGATTTGGGCAAATACGGAAATTAATGGTCTTAATACCCCAGACTCACAAAACAACAGTTCAGTTTCATCACTAAAGCGTGATCAATAACGTATTGTTGGTATTTGAACTATAATTTAAGCCGAGCCCATGCTCGGCTTTCTTTTGTATTGAAAATCTTAAGTTCACTCCAACTAAGCATCCATTAGCTTTTGTGAGTAACCTAAGATAATGCGAGCCGCCTTAATAATAGATTCAGTAATAGTAAAATCTACTCGACTTTTCCCCGTAATCGCATAGTACCTTTCATTCAGCGAGTGAACTTGCCCTATACAATACACACCGTATTGCGCTTCCACATGATTTGATATGGCCGACGGCGCGCAAAACACGCCGAAGTCCTCGCTACCAAATAGCTTTAGCAGTGCGGTATCATCAAACTCTGCTACTATCTTCGGGTAGAGTTGCTCTGTTTCTAGCCAGCTCATTAACGCATGGTGAATACCGGATGTATTACCCTGAATCAGCAATGGCATATGATTTAAACAATCGGGAAAAGTCTGATTGCTTGGAAGAGGCGCTTTGGAAAAAAAGCTGAGCGCGCTTTCTCCGAGAAAGTGGCTGTTTGCACTCACTTGTGAGCCCGGTGCAATCCCCCTATCGGCCACAATGAAATCAATTGCATTAATTGCGAGCTCTTTAAGTAATCCATCGAAGCTATCTTCTTTAATAACATATTTAACGTTAGCGAAATTGCGCATAGTGTCATGGACGAAGTCATAAAAAAGCACTTTAGGTATACCATTAGTAATACCAATCACAAATTCTTTAGTATTTACTTCATCACCGGCGTTTAGTATTTCTGCTAGCTGATGGCCTTTATGAAAGATCTCACTAGCATATTGGAAGCTTACTTTTCCTTTGTCATTCAAATATAGGCGTTTATTAACCCTATCAAAAAGCGGGTAACCAATTTGATTTTCAAAAGTACTTAGTTGCCCACTAACGGTTTGAGGAGTAACGTGAAGTAATTTAGCGGCTTGCGCAATGCTGCCTTCGCGAGCCACTAAATAGAAGTAGTAAAGATGATGATAGTTGAGGTGATGCATAAGTAAGGTTTTTACGATGAACTAATAAGAATATAACAGGTTTAGTATTCTTTTATATGAATTACACTGGATAAAAGGCGAAGTATCACTCGGCGCTATTGAAGGAATTATGGGAAAAGTCATTAATTTACACGCAACGAGGAAAACCTTGTTTGCTATTTTGAAGCCAGAGTCAGGTTTTTTCTGGGTTGCCATAGCTTATGGTGTTGCTATTAGTTTAATGACATTAGCGGTGCCTATTGCGGTACAAACATTGATTAATAGTATTGCTAATATTGGCTCTGTTCGCTCGGTTGTCATACTTGCTATTGTGCTGTTTCTAACGCTCTTCGTATCGGGTATTTTTAGTGCGCTTCGAATGCGTATTATGGAATATTACGAACGCAAAGTTTATGCGCGTCTTACTGCCATTATAAGTTTAAAAACTATTATGGCGGAACACCGTTTCTTCGAAGGAAGGCAGAATACTAATATTACTCAGCGCTACTTCGATATAATGACTCTGCAGAAAAATGTGCCTTCGCTCATGGTGGATGGGTTCGCGTTGGTATTGCAAATGTTGGTGGGCTTTACGCTAGTATCATTTTACCACCCCATGTTATTTGCGTTTAACTTAGTGCTTATATTAGTGATGTATGCCATATGGAAAATATGGGGTACGGGGGCCAAACGCTCTGCTATCGAGCTTTCACATGCAAAGTACGATTCGGCCAAATGGCTAAACGACATTGCTGCCGCTCATGAATTTTTCAAATCGGCTGACCATGTTGAATATGCGGGTAGAAGTACCGACACCTTTATCAATAACTACCTCACTAAGCACAAAAATCACTTTCATTACACTTTTGCGCAAGTGGTTATGTTTTTGTTGCTCTATGCATTTGCCAGTGCGGCGTTGTTAGGTATTGGCGGTGTGCTGGTGGTACAAGGCCAGCTATCTATCGGTCAGTTGGTGGCTGCAGAATTAATAATGTCTGCGGTATTCTTTGGGCTGTCGCGTTTTACGCAATATTTAAAGCTTTACTATGAATTGTATGGCGCCGCTGAAAAGATAGGTTCTGCCCTGGTTATTCCGCAAGAAGTCGTTAATGAAAAAGCGGATCGGGTGCCAAACTCTTCGCAGTTAATTTTTAATAAGTTACACCTCACCCATGGTAGCGATACCTGTTTAATAGATTTGCAAATTGAAGCGGGTGGTAAGTACTTCATTACTACGAATAAGAGTTGGGTTCAAAAGCAACTTATTGGGCTAATGAAGCGCTACGAAAAGCCGCAAAAAGGTGAGCTACTGCTTGGTGACTTGAGCTTGTATGATTTCGATACCTATGAATTACGCCAAGCAATTAATACGCTAGACCGTTCTCTTATCGTTGAATGTTCCATCGAAGAGTATTTACGACTGGCAAACCCAAGAGCGAGCTTTGCTGAAATTAGAGCTGCTCTGGCGGCTGTTGAATTAGATACCGTTATCGATGCACTGCCTAACGGGGTTGATTCTAAGGTGTCGGTATTAGGGGCGCCATTGCAGCCGCTAGAATTCCTATTGTTAAAGCTGGCCGCAGTCATTATTGAAGAGCCCAAAGTGCTTATCATTAATCAACATTTCGACGCTATTCCGCTAGCACTGCGGCTACGGTTGTTAAACCGTTTGTCTGAACTTAGTTGTACGGTACTTTATTTTACCAACA
This sequence comes from Alteromonas lipotrueae, assembly GCF_019249255.1. Classification (NCBI taxonomy): domain Bacteria; kingdom Pseudomonadati; phylum Pseudomonadota; class Gammaproteobacteria; order Alteromonadales; family Alteromonadaceae; genus Alteromonas; species Alteromonas lipotrueae. Next base: position 104,237 of record NZ_JAESDJ010000014.1, read on the forward strand.
CACCTGAAGCTCATTGTTTGGACGGTGTTATTTATCTAAAAGACAGTGCCGAGGTAGTGGCAGCTGAACCTGCAAAAGAAAGCGTTGTTAGCCAAAGCGTGTCGCAGGAAGGAGCAAATGATGAATAGTGCAGAAAAGCGATTTTTAGATAATGTCAGTTCTTTATCTTCACTACATGTTCCGAAGCTTCATAAAGTGGTGTGTGGATTGGTGTTAGCGATGGTGGTGTGTGCTTCGCTTATTCTGTGGTTTACACCTTGGATGCAAACGGCTTATGGCACAGGAATGGTCGACTCTTTAGACCCAGTCGACAGAACGCAGGCGATTAGTGCCTTAGTTGATGGGCAAATAAAGCAATGGCATGTGCGAGAAGGTATGCAAGTAAAGGCGGGCGACCCTATCGTCACGTTAATTGATACCGACGCTGGCCGATTAGAAAAATTGCAATCTCAACTAGCGGCGGCAAAAGCTGGGCATCAAGCTAATGAAACTGCAGTAGCTAACGCTGAAAATAATTTAGCACGTCAAATGGGGTTACAAGAGCAGGGGCTAGTGTCCCGCAAAGATGTAGAAGCAGCGCAAATAAAGGTGCAGGAATTAAAAGCTAAGGCGGCAAGCTCTCTCTCTGCCATCAACGATGTAAGCATGAGTTTATCGCGTCAGTCTATTCAAACAAAAGTGGCGCCAGTAGATGGCACTATTATTAGGCTTTACTCTGGTGGAGTCTCAACATTTGTAAAAGCAGGTGCGGTGTTAGGGCAGTTTATCCCTTTGAACGCCAAGCGTAGTATACGAATAACGGTAACAGGGCTAGATGCGCCGCTAGTTAAAAAGGGCGCCAAGGCGCGTTTACAGTTTGAAGGCTGGCCAGTGTTTCAATTTAGCGGGTGGCCGGGTAGTTCTATAGGCACATTCGGTGGCGAGGTGGTTTACGTTGAGCCGGTGGCAAGTACCGCTGGTACGTTTCAGGTGTGGATAATGCCTGATGCAGATGACGTACCATGGCCTAAAGAAAGTGCTACGCGGTTAGGAAGCCGCGTTAAAGCGTGGGTATTGTTAGAGGAAGTGAAGTTGGGCTATGAACTGTGGCGACAATTGAATAACTTTCCTCCCCAGCAAACCGCTGAGCCCGAATCATCTCAAACTAAAACGTCGAGTTGGTAAGGGATAGCATGAGAAAACTACATGTTGTTACGTTTGCCTTTGCATTGAACGTTTCTGTGATGAGCTGTGCAGTAGCCGCAGCTCTGCCAACGGTAACTGAGCTTATCGAGTCAATGCAGTATCACCATCCTTATACTCAAGCCATTGCTGAAGGTGAAATTCAAAGCGGTGCAGATATCGATATTGCGCTTAGCGAGTTCGACCCTTTTATCGAGCAACAAACATCTAGCAGAGTAAGTGGTTATTACGATGGTTTGGCACTACAGCAACGCGCGATAAAGCCGCTTCAGTCGTTGAACGCTTCAGTTTATACAGAGTACCGTGTGTCTGATGGTGACTTCCCTGTTTACGAACAAGAATATGAAACCCTCTCTGGCGGGGAGGCCAGCTTAGGAATTTCACTTTCGTTATTAAAGAACCGAGAAGTAGATAAACGAAGAGTAGGGGTAAGAAATGCAAGGTTAGCTGCACAGCAATGGGAAGCTGAAGCGCAAGACTTGCTGAATAGCTTTTTACACAAAGGGTTAACCGAGTATTTGTTATGGTATGAGAGCGCGTTGCAGGTGATATCGGTGGAATCATTATTGAGCCGCGCTGCTGAACGTGAACGTGCACTATCTACTCGGGTTGAAAAAGGCGATCTAGCACGGGCCACGCTTACCGAGTTTAAAGCGAATATTTTAGAACAGCGTTTATTAGTGGCTAAGTTGAAGCAAAAACGCAATGCACATGCCCGAACCTTGTCTTACTATTGGCGCGATACTCAAGGTGAAATGATACCGATAACAGAAACTAAATTATCGGCAGATATTCATTGGCCTTTTAGCGTAAGTACTGCGCAAATAAGTCAGCTACGTAAACAAATTACTCAGCACCCTCAGTTAGCGTTATTGCGCATGAGTAAAACGGTGGTTCAGAACAAGCAAGTCTTGGCTAAAAATGCGCTGTTGCCGAAACTTGACCTGAAGGCGTCTTTGGCACGAGATATCGGGAGTGGACCTAATTCACTTGACGGTACAGAGAGCAAAGTGGCTTTGGCGTTTTCCTATCCGCTAGGTAATAGAAAGGCAAAAGCTGAACAAGTTAAGCTTGTGTCGAAGGGACGAGAGCTCGAACACAAGTATGTATCTAGCAAGCAATCCATCGAGCAAGCATTCGAAAAAGCTTATGAGTATTGGGTGCAAGCAAAAGAGATCGCTAGTTTACAGCAACAAAATGCAGAACTCGCCAAGCTACTATCAAGTATGGAGCTTCAACGTTTCGACGCGGGCGACAGTGATATGTTTACGCTAAACGCTAGGGCATCCAATGAAATCAAGGCGCAAATGAAAGCGATTGAAACCAATGTCGATTTATTGAATGCTGAGCTTATGCTTTATCGTGTCGTTGCTGTATTGCACACGGTTAATCACTAGTTCAGTAGATGGCCAAAACGTGTTTAATCTTAATGTTCTATTTTACCTTTAAAGCTGGCTTGCAACTAGACGAGGGCGCTTATTGACCTGATGCATATACTCGCGCTTGATTATATTGCATTAAGGTAGGTATAAGTGCGGCTGCTAACATGTAGTTGGTTTCACTAAACCACCGGTCGTCATATCGAATCTCAGCTTTACGTGTTTCACAATTTCGCATTGGGTTGCCGAACAATACATGATGTGTCGATTTTCCTAGGTTTTCGTTACGTGGAGTTTTTGGCAACGCTAAAAAGTCGTAAACGTTGTCTAGCGTTTCACTGGGGTTGAAACAAAACGGTTCGTAACCTACTACTTCGAAGGGTAAAGCGAGTTGGTTTAAAAGAGATTCCCTTTTCTTATTATCGCTTAGCCATCGCATCATCTGATACCAATAGTGGCCCTTTACCTTTTTTAATCCTTTGCGAGGCTGCGACCGGGCTAACCTAGCTTGTGAACTCGCGTAAGAGCGAACATCTCTGATCAAAAATAGCGCTCTAATATCAATAGTTTCAGAGCCCGCAAGCAACGTTAGGTGTTTTACTCCCTTAGAGGTATCTATGGGTTGGTAGTCATTACCATATAATTTAGAAAATTGAGCGAGTACACTAGCGTAAGCATCTGGATAATAATTTGGCTTTGCAGGGTTTACGATATCTAAGCTTCGCATTTTCGATAATACAGGTTGCCAAAATTCGCACTTGTCAGCGGGGGCTCCGCAACTACAAAGATGCACTTGTTTGTTCAGCCAGTAGGTCGGCCCCATCCGTAAAACCTGATATATTTCTCCAAGCGATATGAGGTTTTCATGGCATGCTAATGCCATTGAGAATACCGTTGACCCAGAATGAGATAGGCTGGTTAAACAAACGATGGGTTGTTTAAAAGGGGAGAAGTCGTTATTGTTCTGCGTCATAGCTTGTCGTTAGTCAGAGTAAATATGGAATTACCTACTCTGACTTACAAAAGCGACGAATGATCTTATCTTTACGTATTATTTACGTAAACTTGAAGCTTTGTGTAGTATTTCTGAATTAGTTATTAATAGCTGACTCAAATTCATCTTCAGATAAACCAGCGGCCATAGCATATTCTTTTAACTTGTCGTCTTGAACACCGGCATGTTGCGCAGTAGCTAATATACGAATAACTTGCTCACGTTGCTGAGACGATTCTCTTACGGCCGTTTCTACTACTGTTTTTGCATCGTTAGGAAATACAGCTAACAGTGCATCTACTACGTATTCACCAACAAAAGGCACTGCATTAAGTGCGCTCGTCATGATATCGACAATCTTGTTTGGGTGTTCTTGAGACAAAGTCTGAACAATACTGTCTGCTGCATCAGGTTGCGTTAGCACGGCAACGCGAACAATCTCGCTTAGTTCTTCAGGCGTTGCAACAGCAGCAGCTTGAACAACGAAGTCTACATAAGTAGGTTCTGCCATTATCGCCAACTGAACGATGTTAGGGCATGAGCTTACTTCTTTCTCTATAGCCAACTGTACTATTTCTTCTGTAGATGAAGGCTGAGAGGAAATAGCTGCAAAGATAATCTCTCGGTACTGATCAGGATATGTGTCTAATGCGATATCAACAATTGAAACTACATCTTGAGGGTAATGACCTGCTATAGAACTAATAGCACGTCCAACAGACATGTTTTGATCAACCTGACGTTTTAAGAACGAGGTTTGAAAATGATTTGATTGATTAGAGGTAGCTTCTTCCGGTGAAACAGTTCCATCCTTTACGTTCATACCTATCGCTGGTGTACTTACTGCGAGTACCAGCACTGCCGATGAAAGCAATGAAGTAATACGAAACATATATCCACCTTATATTTATTGCGTAGTCTATTACCACTAACGGACTACCACTTTATAGGAATTATAAACCCATCCTATTAGTAATTAGTCCATATTGTCTACTTATTATCTCATCTGAGTGAAAATTAACCGAATGGTTCAGTTTATTACACTTTTCTTAAAACAAGGGTTGACGCAGGCTCAGAAATCTCTAGAATGCGCATCCGCTTCGACAGGAAAGTGAAACAACTTACACTGGCAAAGCAAGTCACTACTTACCTTTAAGGTCAAGTGTGACGGGGTTTTAAAGAAAATGCTTTAGAAAATAAATTTTCAAAAAGTGTTGACACTGAAAGCTTCAAGCGTATAATGCGCACCTCACTCGAGCAGGGTGAGTCACGAAGAAGCAATGGCTTCTAGTGAATTGCGACAAAGTCGCAACGTTCTTTAACAATTTATAACAAGACAATCTGTGTGGGCACTCATTAAGAGTGTCACACAACGACGATTCATATTC
>NZ_JAESDJ010000015.1:0-108175 GCF_019249255.1 Alteromonas lipotrueae
CTATTAAAGTACTTATTGGAACAGACCTAGCCGCTAGAGGCATTGATATTCAGCAATTGCCATGCGTGATTAATATTGACCTCCCCTATGTAGCTGAAGACTATATTCATAGAATAGGACGCACGGGTAGAGCATCGTCAAAGGGCTTAGCGATATCACTTTTCAGCGACGATGAAGCCAAACAATTGAAATCAATCGAACGTCTTCTTGGCAGGCAATTTAAAAAGACATTTATTACTGGGTTTACGCCAAAGCCAAAACCTAAGCCTCCTGCTGCTAAGGTAGAAGAAGACTTATACGGAAATTTTGAAGCTGACGATAAACCAAAGGGTAAAGGCCGTTCAAAAGGTCGTAGAAAGCGCCGCTAGTTCAGGAAAAGGAAATAATGGAGTCTGAGTACGTTAAACAGATAGTACACTTTAGATAACCTACGTTAAGGAATGTCCCCTGCCCCCATTATTTCAGCACTTTCATCGCTCAAAAAACACATCAACTAAATCGGCAAGGGTCTCTTCCAACTCTTCTTCGAAAACATCAATATCGATATCAAAACTATTCATATACTTGTCTGCATTCTCACGCGACACAGTAATGTTTTTCATTTGAAATTCTAGCTCAGGAAGTGACTTATCGTAACGGGGTTTCACAACCCAACGCAAACAATGACCGCGGTTGTCTTTCAGTTTTTGTTTTGCAAAAACACAAAATTCCTCGACATAGTCTGCTCCTTGCGGGCCAAGGCAGCCAGGTTCAATACGACACATCACCAACAATTTTTTGTACAGAGGGAGTCGAGTTTCCATTATATCTTTGAATAGTTTAAAAATTTGATTATCAGCAAATTCAGACCATATTGCCAGTGTAAATAAAGGAGTCGAATATTTTTGAAAAAGTAATGTACCCGGCTCCTTTTATTCTATTCTGCTTGCGAAGCGTATTCGTTATGCATTAACCATGCATAAGCGGTAGTGAAGGCAGGTTCTTGAAACTGCTTCAAACCCGTTTCGGCAAAAGGCACTGCAATTGGGTTTCTGCGTATAGACTCTTTAATATCAGTTGAGCTAAATACAACAACATCTAACCCTTCAATCAATTCAATAACCGCTTCTAATTTGAAGCCAATAGCGCTTCCAGCAAATTTACCTTTGCTTTGACGCTGGCGAATTATCACAGCATCAATTTTGTAGTCGGCAACAAGTTTAGCGAAAGTACTTTGAAAGCTTTTGAGCCCTTTAGCACTGGTATCGGCTAACGTTAACCGGCGTGTACGGCAGTCGGGAACATGAAACAAACCATCTATTAACGACAATAGACACACATTCGCTTCGTTACCTTTTAAATCTACACCACAGACTTTCATATTCATTCCTATTTACATTTATCAGCCATTATAGCGTGTTTTGCTAATGATATTTATCAACACTCAGCTTTCTTTGCCAACATCATAATTTTTGCTATGAAAATGGCAGCAGATGGCTTCCTATCAAATCACTTACTCGCTCAATTTTAAAATCATAAATGGGTTTGAACGTTTATTAAGCTGTCTTTAAGACTGTTTTACTTACGCGCAAGAAGTAGAAAGGGAATACCATGATAATGGTCAACTCCAGTTCGAAGGATTTTATATAGAAAAAAATGACGATATTATAGCCAACTACAGAAGATATTTTGAAAACGGTGAACTAGAAACTCGGTTAGTTACCGTTCCTGAAAAACCGGGGTATGAGAACTTCACAGTAGTGGATTATGTCGCCCCCGGTTTACTGTCGAGAAGCTTTACCATTGAAAATGGAAAGTTTCTGGGTGACTTCGTATTTAATGAGTATTATGAAAATGGCGATATACACACACGCATTACAGGGTCGTCAACGTTGCCGCAATTTACTTTCAAGGAATATTACAGCAACCGTAAAATTAAAACTGAAGGTACAATAGAGTTTGATAATGAAAGAAAACATCTTCATTACATCATGTATAACGCCGAGATGTTTGCCGAACAATTTATCAGTCAAAATACATCAGGCACCTTCGTTGACTATCATCCAAACGGTAATATCGCTGTTAAAGGCAGTTTTGTTGATGGGGAGGAAGAAGGGGAATTTCTGTATCTAACGCCTAACAACGAAATTTTAAAAAAATACACCGTCAAGAACGGAGAAGAAATTGGCCCAGGCGAGGTGAACACGTTTTACAGCAATGGCCAACAAAAAACTCATACAGAGACCTACAACGGCTTAAAAAGCGGCCTTTATGTAAAATTCTACGAGGATGGCCAATTAGCAGAGCGAGGATACTATTCTCAGGAAGACTTCGATGGCAACGGCCTTATAAGTTTCAAGAAGGGTATTTGGAGATATTATGAGTACCATTCAAATGGTAACTTAGCCGAAGAAACTACCTATATAAATGAATACAAGTCAGGAAAATATCAAAAGCTCGATGAAAATGGCAGAATTTTAAAAGCAGGAAAGTATTTAGCCAATGAGATGCACGGCGTGTGGCAGCTATATGATGAAGCACATGGAAAAACAATTTATGGGAAATACGACAACGGTGAGTTAATCAAAGCAGCAAATAACCTTTTCAATACGATAAAAGTGAAAAATTTATGCGATGAAACTTTATCTGTTCTTACTTTTGTAGAGGACGATTGGCAAATCGAAGGCTGGATAAGCATAGCTCCCAACTCAACTAAAAAGATTTTAGAAACCCAAGCCAGTGCTTACTTCGTTTATCTCGAAACTAATACGTTCAATTGGTCTGGCTCAGTGGAAAGACGGTATCAGGATGATGAATATGGATTCTCAGAAGTGGCGCTAGAGGACGAGTTTTATAAAGATTATACGCAAGTTATTAATTGTGATTAATGAAAAAATGGCGTCGAAAAAATAGGGGCAGAGTACTTTTTTATTAGTAATGTACTCTGCCCCCTTTTATTCCACATCTATTACTTAAAGTTGAATTACGTTATCGCCGCTGTCCCTGTCGATCATTTTCACGAAGGGGTCTACCCCCACATAGGCAGGCTTTTCTTCCACCGTAACGGTAAAAGTATTTTCTCCGCTAACGAGCTTGTGCTTCTGGTTGTAAAGCACTTTGGTGTCGCCAGACACGTCCTCGGGATCGCCGCTAAACAACGCGATATCGATGTACTCATTCACTGCGCCTTCAGTCTCACGCCCCGCGCCATCAGCCTCAAATTTCGCAGCCGCAACGGTCATGGTCACTTCGAACTTACCGTCGCTGGTTTGTTCTGCGTCTGCTGACAACATTTTCAAGTCATATAGCGTGATGCGCTCAAACAAATCGGCAATAAACTGCTGCTCTTCTTCTGTGGCCTGGGCGTTTAGCGCAGCTTGAAGATCTAGCGTAGTCGGATACGGGTTATCACTGAACTTATACTCCTCTAAGAAGTTTTTAAGCGCGGTATTAACACGTTCCTCCCCTAAACGGTCGAGAATAGCCATCATGACTACCGAGCCTTTGCGGTAGTGAATATACTGCTGGTTCTCACTACGCATGAACGGCATTTCCTCAATAAGCTCGCTGCCGCGATCGCGTAAGTAACGGTCGAGTTCGTATTTAAGGAAGCGGCGCATCTTGTCTTCGCCAAAGCGTTCACGCAGCACCATTATGGCACTGTACTGAGACAAACTTTCAATGATAATAGACTGCCCCTGCACATTCGCCGCCCCTACCTGATGTCCCCACCACTGGTGTGCAACTTCATGTGCCGTAACATAGTACACGTAGTCTATATCTTCCGGGTCGCGCAAATCCGCGATAAAACCAATTTCCTCCGAGTACGGCACGGTATTAGCAAAGCTCTGTGCAAACGAGCGATAACCTGGAAACTCTATAATGCGCATCTGTCGGTGTTGATAAGGGCCAAAGGCGTTGGTGAAATAATCCAGTGAATCCTTCACACTTTGTACCATCACATCCACGTTCCAGTTATGTTCTGGGTGATAATACACCTCGATATTTACACCGTTGTGAGCGTCCTTTTTAACGTCATGGCGTGCCGAGAGGTATGAGAAGAAATTCACGATAGGGGCATCCATTTTATAATGAAAATAGCGACGCCCGTTCTCCTGCCACTCTTTTTGCAAGTAACCAGGTGCGATAGCAATCTGATCGCTGCTAGTAGACACGGTAGTTTCAAAGTCGATAAAGGTTACGCCTTTACCAAAGCCACTTTCAGCGTAGCGTGAGGAATCTTCCAATTGATATGAACGAGGGCGTTCTGGCAGATCGCGCTTGCGTCGCTCGTGCCTATCTGCAATCAGGTATTGTGGATTGAACCCGAAAGAAGGAAACAGCGAGTAATTGTCGATGAAAGTCCCATTTTCAGCCACTTGAAGATCGAAGTTACCGTCTTTAAAGCCCTTATGCTCACGCAATACTGACACGGTTCCGGTTCGGGTTTCGCCTGGCATCAAAGGCTCTTCAAACGTCATCCATGCTGCAGAGAGTGAGTCGAAACGTTCGCTAACTTGCGCGCCGGGAATAACGATACCCCACTCAGTAGTGAATTGAGGCACGGAAATTAGGGTGCGCGAAATGGGCTCATTAAATGGATTGCTTACTGTAATGTCTGCAGATACTTCGACACGGCGGGCTTCGGGATAAATATCAACATTCGCATTAACACGGGTTACCACCGGAATGAAATCGTCCTCGTACTGAGCGAATTGCCGTTCGTATTCAGCCTGTAACTCGAAACCTTCATCTTGTGTAAGATACGTATTCACTACCTTGGTATTATAATGAATGTAGCCACCTGTAAGCACGAATACGATGAGGCTTGCCGCCAACACCGTTTTTCCGGAAGTACCTAACTGATAACCCAGTAGCTTGAAACGGTGTTTTAGTGAAACTTCCGGCCCGCGCTGCCACATGGCATAACCTACAGTGAAAAGAGCCAGCGATAGCGCGCTCCAGTAAAGCATATACCAAGCAAATGGCCCTAAGAACCAGCCCCAGCCGTTTAAGTCTGAGTACAGCACTTGTGGGGCGTCACTAAAGCTCCACATATTATGCTCAAGCCCAAGCTCAGCAAACACTAAGCTAATAATGAAGTAAGCCACAAACAGCAGCATACCCACAAATTTATTCGGGCTTAACACCTGAATAAAGAATGCCAACACGGCCAGTAGCGCCCACGGTACCCAGGACACAAAATAGATCCCAATTAGATAGGTGCCGAAATCAAAATCAAAGTAGCCCTGCGTAGCCTGATAAATGACCGCAAAAGCAATACCAATTGCGAACAGCAAAGCGGTTACTGCCCACATCGCAAGCAGCTTAGATACCCAGAACACAAGGTTAAACGCAGGTGTAGAATCGATAATATCGCCCATCCCCGATCCACGCTCGCGCCAGACAATTTCACCACTATAGTAGGTGATGACGATAAGCATCATCAGCCCGTAACTTTCGCGAATGAATTCGACCATCTTGTAAGTCAACGGCCAATTTGAAGTGCCGTAAATGCCCCCAATAGGCACGAAGTACAACGCAGTAAGGTTGAACAGCGTGAATATCATTAGCACAAGCAGCGCAGGGCTAAACATTACTTGGCGCATTTCGAAGCCGATACGGGTTAGTAACTTACTAAGCTGTTCGCCATGCTGCGATTTTATGGTTAGGTTCAGGCTTTGTGGTGGTGGAATTTTTGATGCTTTTGTGGGCTTCTCTTTACGGGCTTTCTGCTGCCAGCGCATTTGATAAATGCTGCCGACGGTTGCCAAAATAACCGCGCCTATGCCAAGCCAAATCAAACGGTTTTGTAACAACACACCTTCTAACGACACAACCGCGGTGTTCTTATCAAATACGGTCCAATAACGGGTTACCTCTCCATAGGTGCGCAGGCCAAATGGGTCTAACAGTGCACCGATAGTGCGGAATTCCGGCTCAGACGTTACCACTCCGCTTATAAGGTAAAAAATAAAGATCCCCATGGCTACCAGATACGCCGCCATCATTGAGCGAAGGCGCTGGGCAATAGCGTAAAATATCATTCCCAATGCAAGCATGCTGGGCACTGAGAAGTAGAAAAAGGTGGTCAAATAGAAGCTTAAGTTCGTGGGCCCTATCCGTTCCTGATCTATCCAAGGCATCAACGAGCCTAATAAAATAGCGATGGGGACCATAGCAAATACGCAAAGGCTGACCAGATAGGCGCCAAAAAAACGGCCTAAATGATACGGCAGCGGTGTAATGGGTCGCGTATAGACTAGTTCGCCCATGTTGCTGGAGTGATTGCGTGTAGCCGTACCGGAAACAAAGTTAACCAGCAGGAATAACGCAAAAATACTCATGATTAGCGTGGTTTGAGTGATAGCAAACGAGCCGTTATAGAGTACGTTACCACCGCCACCAATACGCACATTGTCGGTGGTTGTCGCCATAAAGGGCAATAGGAAAAACGCCAGCATGGTGACGTAAAATGAGGGTTGGCGAAGATAATATCGCCATTCAAAAGTGAGGCTGTTCAAAAACATCGTTATTCTCCCTTACGCAGCAGTCGCAGCGCGGCTGTTATGCAGCGTAGAGAAATATACGTCTTCTAGGTTAGCCGGCGCCTGTTCGAAGCCCTCTGGCGGTGTGTCTGCAATAACATGAATAACATGCTTTCCGGCAATTAGACGAGCCGAGATAATATTAAGGTGCTGTTCGAGTTCGCGGTACTCTTCTTGGCTAACCTGTTTGCGCCAGATGCGCCCTGCCAGTTCGTGTGTCAGGCTTATTGGGTTGCCTTCCATTAAGATTTGCCCCTGCCCCAACACCGCCATTTTCGGGCAAAGTTCAGACACATCATCAACAATGTGAGTAGATAATATGATGACCTTCTCTTCACCTAGGCTTACCAGCAAATTATGGAACCGGTTACGCTCTTCAGGATCAAGTCCCGCCGTAGGCTCATCAACGATAATAAGGTCGGGGTCGCCAAGTAACGCCTGAGCAATACCAAAGCGCTGACGCATACCACCAGAATAACCACTCACAGCTTTATCTCTGTGTTGCCATAAGTTTGTGTGAACTAATAGGCTTTCTACCGCCTCTTTGCGGTCTGACTTACTGTTTATTCCTTTTAATACCGCAAGATGGTCTAGCAATTTTTCAGCACTAATGCGCGGATAAACGCCGAAATCCTGTGGCAGATACCCAAGACGCTGGCGCAGCGCATTGGGATCGGCCAGAACATCGATATCGTCAAACTGGATGGAGCCTGCGTCAGGTGTTTGCAACGTGGCAATGGTTCTCATTAATGATGATTTCCCAGCACCATTCGGCCCTAGTAACCCAAACATTCCTTTGGGAATTGACAAGTCTATACCGTTCAGGGCTTTAACCCCATTTGGATACGTTTTGGTAAGGCCGATAATACTGAGCATGAACATTCCTTTAGTTTTATATTGTTCAACTTTCAGACTACGCCGTAATGGCTTGTATGTTAATTGAAAACTTGTAACAAAGTGCGAAATTTGGTCAATACAATAAAAATGAGAGCAGAGTACTTTTCAGGCAAAAAAGTATTCTGCCCCACTATTTATATTTTCAAGAACCGCAAAAGTGTTTTGTTATTAGTGCTGTTTTTCACAAACAAATTAATCGTCACACTGTGTGCACTTAAATAACGGCTCTTTTGAGCCACTTTTGTGAGGATTAACAATGCCTATTGCATTATTTGCGTTAACGTTAAGTGCGTTTGCTATTGGTACTACCGAATTTGTGATTGTGGGGTTAGTGCCCACGATAGCGTCGGATCTTGGCGTAACCCTACCCAGCGCGGGATTACTCGTTAGCCTTTACGCTGTTGGCGTGGCTGTTGGCGCCCCTGTATTAACTGCATTAACCGGTAAATGGAACAGAAAACATGTACTGCTAAGTCTTATGGCTTTGTTTGTTGCCGGTAATATCCTTGCTTGGCAGGCACCTAGTTACGAAAGCCTAATAGTGGCGCGTATCTTAACTGGCCTTGCCCATGGTGTGTTCTTTTCAATTGGCTCTACTATCGCCACCAGCTTGGTTGCTAAAGAAAAAGAAGCCAGTGCCATTGCTATTATGTTTACCGGCCTTACCGTTGCCTTGGTAACAGGTGTACCGCTTGGCACGTGGATTGGACAAAGCTTTGGATGGAGAGCGACATTCTTAGTGGTATCTGCACTAGGCACTATTGCACTTATTGGCAGTGCGTTACTTGTGCCAAACAACTTAAAACAGAGTAAACCTGCGTCGTTAGGCGAGCAAATGAAAGTATTGGTTCAGCCCCGTTTAGTCTTGGTATACCTAATGACCATTCTAGGGTATGGCGGTACCTTTACCGCGTTCACTTACCTTGCGCCTATTTTGCAACAAGAATCAGGATTCGCGCCTTCTGCGATTAGCTTGATCATGCTGGTTTACGGTGTCTCAGTTGCTGTTGGGAACATATATGGCGGTAAATTAGCTGATAAAAAAGGCCCTATTCGCGCGCTCACTATTATCTTCAGCGCTTTGGCCATTATCTTATTCGCCCTAACCTTCACCATGGGTCACAAAATTGCTGCAGTGATTACTATTCTAATGTGGGGTGCGTTTGCATTTGGAAACGTACCTGGCCTTCAAGTCTATGTTGTGCAGTTGGCGGAAAAATTCACACCAAATGCGGTAGATGTTGCTTCAGGGCTAAACATTGCAGCGTTCAACATTGGTATTGCGGTAGGTTCAATTGTTGGCGGTGCCATTGTAGAGGGCATGGAACTGTCTGATACCGCATGGATAGGCGCTGCTATTTCTGTGTCTGCGTTAGTGGTAACAAAGTACAGCGGTTACTTAGATAAACGTGACGCTTCAACTACGATAAATGCGTAAGGGTGCCATTATCAATACCAACACGTTTGATAAACTAGCAGCGCACGACTTTTCAGTAGGCGCAGAGCTTCCACTAGATAACGACTGGGCACACTTTGAGCCACAAAAGGTACGCCGTTTGGCGTACCTGATTGAACTCAACATCACAGCCGTATCTAGTTTGCAGCGTCTTATGAACGACGGAGAAGCTTTATTAAAGCGAATAACAGAGCAACGTTTAGTGGTAGAATTACCCCCAAGTTTTTGCTTTTGAAAACCTCAACGATGCGCTTCGTTATTCTATATAAGCCAAACAAAAAGCAGTGGTGACTGTTGCCCCCTTTTTTTGAGAAATATTTACAATTTTATTCGTAAGTTAGTTAGCAAATTTTGTTGTTGCGATTATTACTGCGCAAAAACGCGTTACCTTTCTTTCGTTACAATCAGGCTACAAGCCGCATTCTGACGCTATTTTAACCAATAACCTAAAAAATTTGGCAAAGTAGGCCTATGGTTTGCAGCTTTAATCGTAACTCACAAACTGAAGGGATACATTATGTTACGTTGGGCTTTAATATTTTTAGTAGTTGCATTAGTTGCGGCAGTTTTAGGATTTGGTGGAATTGCTGGTTCTGCAGCGGGTATCGCCAAAATCATATTCGGTGTTTTCGTTATCCTACTGATCATTTCAATTGTTATGAATATGGTCAGGGGTAAAAGTTAAACGAAAGCCGAATTAAAAAATTGGTTTTAAGACTTTGCGAGAGTCTGCATTAAACAGCCATTAGTCATTTGATGAATGGCTGTTTTTTTTAATTTACGCTTCATCAATGGAGACCATTATGAGCAATAAACAACGCATTACGAACGTAGGTATCGGGCTTGCCGCTGCATCTGCGGGAATTCTAGCAAGAAAAACGCTTCAAAAGTCGTGGGAAAAGGTAACTAACGCCCCCTCCCCGAAAGACAAAGGAAGTGAAAACACAGATTTTAAAGAGGCCGTAACGTGGGCTGTAGTGTCAGGTATTGGAGCAGGCGTTGCCAGAATGGCCGTTCAATATGTACTGGACAAACGCCAGTCGAAATAACACTGCCAAATTGATACCTCTTAAAAGTGTAAGCGCTTATAAGAGGTATCGAAACGTTGGGTAAATTTTCGGCCTGTTCCCCATAACATTACTGTTAAATAAACCTTCAAGATTGAATACAAGACAATTCATCGTGTAACCACCACATCACCTTATTTATCCCAATGCCTATTTTATTAACCCGCCTCTGGTTGCTAGTACAGCTGAGCTACTCTTAATACTATTTACGCTACATGCGCTATCTGCACTTAAACCCGTTTATCTCTCTTCTGGTATAAAAGAATGCAATGATAGCGCTTAAAATAACCACAGTAACGATGGTGTAGAACATAGACACCATGGGGTAGCCCCACACTATAATCAGCACATAATTTATTGAAGCGGGCACAATGAGTTGACGCGCAATACCTAAATACATGGGAAACATAGGTTTTTGCATTGCCTGCAATATAGCCACACTTTGAAACAAGACCACGTAAGCATAAAAGGCTAATGTATCAATTCTAAGATACGTTATTCCTGTATTTTTAATGGCACTGTCGTTAGTAAAAAGGCTCATTGCCAGCGGCGATAGAAAATACATAACGGGAATAGACACTATCGCCATAAAGAAACCGATTAATAACCCCTTGCGATACGTTTCAGCCACGCGGTCGTAGTTATTTACGCCCATATTCTGGCCCGCTATGGCCATTACCGCGCTATTTAACCCTAACGCTGGAAGTAACAACACTTGCTCTAGGCGCAGCCCGACGGTATACCCCGCCACATGCTCACTACCAAATTGACCGATTAGTGCCACAGTAATAAAACCACCTAAAATAATGGTGAGCATATTGAAGCTAGCGGGCACAATTTGTTTAAGTAGCTTTTGCCAACGCTCTTTATCAAAAGTGGGCATTATCGATATGTTTAAACGCTTCATCAATACGCGGAATAGGTAAAACGCGGTGGCAAACTTAATCACCACTGTGGCTAGCGCTATACCGCTTACCCCTAAGTCGAGTACGAAAGTAAAGAAGGGGTTCAGCCCAAAATTAGCAAAAAAACCAATCATGAGTGCATTTCGGTTAGATTTGGTATCGCCTAGTGCCATTAACGCGCCCGCCGCACCGAAAGATAAGGTGAAGCCTACTGAACCCGTCACCGTTACCCATAAATATTCCATCGCAAGGGGCTCGATATGAGGTTCAGCGCCAAGTAAAACCACTAGCGGGCGGGCAGCAAAATAACCTAAAACACACGACACCGCGCTAAAGGCGATGGCAAGGCCGCTAACGTTATCTAGCCAGCCTTTCACTTCGTGGGTTTCTCCCCTGCCCGCCCCCGGCGCAATCATTGCAGAAGCCCCAGTTTGAATGCCAATACCAATAGATAGCAGTAAGAAGAAAACGCTGGAAGCAATGGATAAACCGGCAAGTGCGTTATCGGACAAATAGCCCGCAAACCAAATATCTGTCAGGTTATACAGTGTATTGAAGATCATGCCCGTTGATGCCGGGATAGCAAGCCGCACCATATGACCGACAATAGCGCCTTCCGTCAACGATGGTTCAGATTTGGTGGCTTCTTGCATTTCGGCTCCTCAGCTATAACGAATACCCGCAACAACATACCGATTTTTAAGCCCACAGGAAGAGTTTTCTATCAAGAATAAAAAATTACTTTTCGAAGTGTCGCAGTGCGTTCTGCCGCTTTGGCACTGCCGTCCTTATTGTTTAACTCACATAGGAGACTGATTGATGGGGTAATTTTAACCAACAATACGCCAACCCATGAGGCCCTTATGTTGGCTTAGGCTTTTTTATCAATATGAATGAAAACGGTGAAATTCTGGGCTTTGGCCATGGCGGCGCAGATAAAGGCTTTATGTCTCAGTTATATCTTGAGTTAGATACCGACAACGGCTACTTCTTCGCCAACAACGGCAGTAGCATCCGCTTTGAAGGCATTGATAACAGTGATGGCGGACTGGTTAAAACCCTTGTGATGGATGGTAACAAACGTGGTGAACGGATAGAGTCACTGGCAAGCTTTGCCACCGAGTAAATAGTTAAATGTAGTTGAGCGGATTATAAAAGAATTGATAGGGCTTTAAATAGATCGGCGAAAGCAGTTCCCCCACTCTTTTTATAGGTAAACCATCGCTCAAATCAGAACACTAACGTGCTTCGCATCTTGTGCTAATTTGAGGCGAGTTTTTTTCTAATTAAGCGCGTCTTCGCTGTTTTTTGAGTTATCGCATGGCCTTCAACTGTATCAGTTTCGCCAGTATCTTCTTTTTTATCGGCACATGCCTCTTTGAATACCTTGGGGCTGCACCCGTACTCATTTTTAAACAACTTATTAAAATAAGGCACGTTTTTATAGCCTACGGTGTAAGCAATTTCAGACACATTTACTGCTTTGTTATCAGCAAGTAGTCGCGCCGCTTCATTCAGGCGCAACTTATTCAAATATGCGCTAAACGTCAGGCTCAATTCTTTTTTTAATATCTCATTTATTTTGTTGCGATTAATACCCGTTCGTTGAACGACAGTATCTACTTGAAGGTCGGCATTGGCATATTCAGTGGCCATCAGTTTCAACAAGGCGCTTTTTTCACGATTCTTTTGCGGCTCAATTGACAATTGCTGATACGCGATTAACGGGCGATCCTTTCTTACTTTATCTATCACTTCTTTTAACAGCGCTTTAGTACGCAGTTTAAGCACCCATATACAGGTTCCAATCCAAGCCATCGTTGCAATAAGAATAAAGATATATACCCATCGCCAGTCGCGCCCGTGTAACTCCATGTTCATTACATTTACGTTGGCTCGCTCGCTCAATGGACTCTGAATCGAACTGCCTAAGGAGAGTTTGGCGACTTTTTGAATGTTGTAATCCTGTTTACTCAACTCCGACTTATATTGTCTGTACCACCATTCCGGTGTATCGAGTAAGTGCAAGTCGATGTCATGCTTTTCCCATGTGTCGTTACAGTTAAAGTAACGCGTGGATATTCGCTGTGATCGCGGGTCGTCAATCGTCGTTATGTTTTCATCTACCGTGTATAAGGCAAACGTTAAAATATTGTTAGGGGAACACTTAACATCAAAGCTAACAGAATCGTAATTGGATAGGTCAACCGTATTGGGGTGCCCTTTTTGATTCAAAAATACCATTTCCGCCAAAGCAAACGGACTGTAGCCTTCTCGGTCATCACTCACTAAGTTTAAATGGAAATTAAGGCTGTAATTGTCATCAGCAATTTCAATCGTAGACAGGCCTCCTTCCTTAGAATCTGAATACGGAACGGCTCGCCATTTATACTTGCCATTTTCACTTTGTGAAGACAATAAAGGCTCATTCAAAAAAGCTGAATTGAATGCTGCAAAACCTAAAATAAGCGTTAGCACTAAAAGGCTTATCACAACAAGTAACGCTTTTTTGAAAAAAACAATCATCCTAATCTAACCATTTTCAAAACCAGACACTAATAAACATCCAATTTAAGTAATACAGCTTGAACCAAATAATGACAACGACATTGTTAAAATTAAGCTCCCCGAAATTCAGCGTGAAACCATTAATGCAACTTTAAAAAATCTTATACTTTTTGCATAAAAAAGTTTAACTATTCGCACAGAAACAGCTTTTTTGCCAATAGAACTAAAATTTTTCGCGGCTTCACAATATCCTCAGAATAACAATTTTCACAAATAAATAACAATCAAGAAATGCACAGTATAAAGGTTATCGTTAACAACAAAACCAAATCCCACGCCACTGTGTTTTTAGCTCAGGTTTTATGCTGTGCATGGTTAACCTTTTTGGGCGCATCAGCAACAGCGTCGGCAAGTACGGTCCCCCAAAAATTTGCGTCAAAAAACGCAAATACACATGCAGATCTAACGTTGCACTTCGATACCCCCGGTGAACATTGGGAAAATGACGCTCTGCCATTAGGTAATGGAAAAGTAGGCGCAGCGATATTAGGGCAGCCCTTGCTCGACAAAATTCAATTTAACGAAAAAACACTATGGACAGGTGGCCCGAATTCTTCTGAAGATTACCAGTACGGATTTCCAGAGAATTCCAGCGACTTCTCCGTAACCATCAAAAAAGTACAACAACAATTGAGAGAACGGCTCAATTTAACGCCAAGCGAGGTGTCTGAGCAACTAGGACACAAGCAAACAGGATATGGCAGTTTTCAATCGTTTGGCGATTTGATCCTCAGCTTTCCTAAAACGCATGGCAGCTACACCAACTATAAAAGAAGTCTCGATTTAGCCAATGCCACAGCCCGCGTTTCTTACTCAGTAAACAGTATCAATTTTACTCGTGAGTATTTTGTAAGCTATCCCGATAACAGCCTGGTCGTGCACCTTTCATCAACCGACCTAAATGCAATTACAGTCTCTGCTCGAATTAACGTACCCGACAATCGCAGCTACACACAACGCACAGCGTTTCCTCAAAGCGTTGAAGTCAGCGGCAAGCTAAACGACAACCAACTTGAATATGCGGCAATTTTAAGTGCACAGACAAAGCGAGGATCGCTGCACATTTCTAATGGCCAATTACATATAAAAGGTGCCGACAGCGTGACCTTAAAACTCACAGCGGCAACAAACTATCAGCTTAGCTACCCAAACTATCGTGGCGAGTCGGCAATTAGCCGAGTTAATGAGCAATATAAAGCCGCCAACAAATATCCTTACCCCCAATTGAAACAGCGCCATCTTCACGACTACCAAACACTTTTTAATCGTGTCAGTCTGGATATTGGGCAAAGCCAATCCGCTAGCTCAAAACAAAACCACCGCAGCGTTCTTGATGCTATTACTACTGATCAATTGTTGAATGGGTATCCGTCTGACAACGTCACGCTAAATCGCGCGTTAGAGCATCTCTACTATCAGTATGGTCGCTATTTATTAATTGCCTCTTCGCGCAAGGGCAGCTTACCCGCTAATCTGCAAGGCGTTTGGAATAAAGACAGCCAGGCACCATGGAGCGCGGATTACCACTTGAACATAAATTTGCAGATGAATTACTGGCTGGCAAACATGACCAACTTGCCAGAAACCCTGCCCCCTTTGTTTGATTTCGTGGAAAACCTGTCGGTGACTGGCAGCCAAGCGGCTGAGCGATTATTTAAATCTTCTGGTTGGGTGGTATTCCTTAACAGTAATCCATGGGGTTCTATAGGCCTAATTGATTGGCCGACTGCATTTTGGCAACCAGAAGCGGCCGCTTGGATGTCGTTGCACTTTTACTCGCACTATCAATTTAATCAAGACAGTACCTTTTTGGCTCAGCGAGCATATCCAATCATGAAATCAGCCAGTGAATTCTGGCTCGACAACTTGGTTGAAGACGCTAACTCCGGTTTGTTAGTTGCCACTCCCAGTTATTCACCTGAACACGGCAACTTTTCCGTTGGCGCAGCAATGTCACAACAAATCATCGCTGAATTGTTCGCTAGCACAAAAGAAGCCGCGCAGTTGCTGGAAGATCATAATTTTGAACAACGATTAGCGAAAGCCATTGCGCGACTTGATCAAGGATTGCGAATTGGCCGTTGGGGGCAATTACAAGAATGGCAACAAGATGTGGATGATAAAACCAGTCAGCATCGTCACGTCTCTCATTTATTTGCTTTGCATCCTGGACGTCAAATTTCGCCAACCGAAACGCCAAAACTTGCTCAAGCGGCGAGCACCACATTGAATGCGCGTGGAGACGGTGGCACGGGCTGGAGCAAGGCGTGGAAAATCAACTTTTGGGCTCGTTTATACGACGGTGACCGCGCCCACAAACTGTTATCAGAACAATTAATGCACAGTACGTTAAATAATCTTTGGTGCAATCATCCGCCTTTTCAAATCGATGGCAACTTCGGCGCAACCTCAGGCATGACCGAAATGCTGTTACAAAGTCATAAAGGCACTATCGAATTACTACCGGCGTTGCCGAGCGCATGGCCACACGGCAGCGTAACCGGTATTAAAGCCAGAGGTAATATTGAAGTCGCTATGACATGGCAACAAAACGCGCTCACCAAAGCGGTGTTTCGCGCCAATCGTAAGGGAAAAATAGAAATACAAAATAGCGAGCTTGCCAGAGAGTTTGCACTAATGCGGTTAAATCAACCAGTACCCTACGAGCGCTTAGCCAGTAACAAAATCAGATTTAGTTCTGCTGCAGACCAAGTAACCGAGTTACTTGTCAGTGGCAATTAAATATAAACAACGATAAAGCCATTAGCCTAGTAGATAATAAAAATCGATAGGGATTTTATATATGAGAAACATATACCCAGAAAATAAAACCTATAGCTTAGCAAGTTATGCCAGGACAAAAACGACAATTAGTGTGTTAGCTGCACTTGGCCTATTACTGCCCACCATAGCTTACGCCGCAGACAATGAAAAAGACGCTGTCGAAGACCCAGACATAGAAGTAATCGATGTAAAAGGCATTCGTTCCAGTGTTATTTCAGCCCAACAAGTCAAAATGGGTTCAGATAAAATTATGGATGGCATCAGCGCCGATGATATTGGTGCATTACCCGACAGGAGTGTCACTGAAACCTTGCAACGCGTAGCAGGTGTCAGTATGGACAGATACATGAGTTTAGGCGACCCCGAACGTTTCTCTGTTGAAGGTAATGGCGTTATTGTTCGTGGTTTAACTCAAGTGCGTTCTGAAATAAACGGGCGCAATACGTTCAGTGCTGATGGTGGCCGTGTGCTAAGTTTTGCTGACGTACCACCGGAGCTGCTCAAAGCAGTTAACGTATATAAAAGCCCATCTGCCGACCAAATCGAGGGCGGGATCAGTGGTACCATAGATCTCGTTACTCGATTACCTTTCCAAGAGAGTGGTCAGCGATTCGCCTTTAGCTTAACCGGCAACTACGGTGACATCATTGATGAGGTGAAACCCGCGTACTCTGTTCTTTATTCTAATACATGGGAACTAAACGACGAAGCCAAGTTTGGTCTACTCGTAGACTTTGCTCACTCTGAACTATCTACTCGCAACGACTCCATCTACGTAAGAGATTTCCACCCTAGAACCGGTATTGCCGGTCATGAAGACGAAACCGTTTATCTGCCACGCGGCGCTGACTGGCGTTCGTTGTATTTCGAGCGTGAACGCAACGGTTCATACGTTGCGTTACAATTTGCGCCTAATCAAGATCACCAGTTTACCTTCACTTATTTCGGCAGTGACTACGACATGACATGGAGCGAAGATGCCATATTCGTGCAAAATGATCCAAGTGGTGTTTTAGCCTCAGAAGACAGTGTGTACGACAGCAATAATGCCTTCAGAAAAGGGCGCATCACGCAGCAGGGTGGCTTTATGCCAATGGGCTCTGATATTCGTGCAGCGGTACAAAATGCAGTAACCAAAGATTTCGCATTGGCTTATGAATATGCTGGCGATCACTTTGCTATTGACGCGTCACTTCAACGCGTTGACTCCACCTCTGAAGGACTCGATTCAACAGTTGCGTTGGAAGTTACCATTCCTTACCTAGACGTAGACTTAACCGGAGACTTGCCGGTCATCATGTCAGATAGCGCCCACTTGGCCGACCCAAGTAATTATTATTGGGCTTTTATCATGGACAACCAATATGACAAAACGGCTGACATGACCGCCGCGGATGTAGATGTTGAATACTTCTTAGAAAATGACGTTATTGAAAGTGTTAAGTTTGGTGTGCGTTACAGCTCAGCGAATTCAAATAACGCCGACACAGGTTACAACTGGAGTCCGTTGGCGCCTGCATGGTTACAAGGCGGAATTACAGGCGGTACTGAGAACATCTATCCCGACTCTTCGGCGTTGAGCCTAAATGAATTTGAAAATTTCTTTGGCGGCGAAGTTACATCACCTTCCAATATTTTTGCGCCGCTGCGCAGCTTCGCACTTGACTACCCTAACAGCTTTAACGATTTACAAAGCAGGTTTGAATACGCCGATTGGGCCGGTTGGGCATACTGGAATCAGCGCAACCTGAATGACCAAGCTTGGCAAAATAACCAATCAGAGAAAACCTATTCAGCCTATACAATGGCTAACTTCTCATTGGATAACTTTTCCTATCCAATTACGGGTAATTTTGGCATTCGTTATGTAAGAACCGACAACACCGCGCATGGCTCGTTAACTTACCCTGAAGTTGATTTATTCGGAGGTTCAGGCACTGGAGCGGAACCGCTTGAAGCCGAACACAACTACGATAACTGGTTGCCAAGTTTAAACATAAAAGTAGAGCTGTCTGATGAGCTATTACTTCGTTTTGCAGCATCTAAAGCGATGGCTCGGCCAGACTTTAACAAGCTTGCAGCCTCAATAAACCTGAATGCATCGCTGAAGGATGAATGTAACAGTGGTGATGCAACAGCGTGCCTGCCAATTGGCCCCGAAGACTACAACCTAACTTTAGAGTCTTCGACGAACCCTTATTTAGACCCTATGGAGTCAACCCAGTTTGACGTTTCGTTAGAGTGGTATTACGCAGAAGACAGTTCAGCTTACGTCGCGCTTTTCAGCAAAGATATTTCCGGTTACCAGGTTACGCTGGATTCACAGGTTGATTTTGGCGGTTATACGTATAATGCCAGATGGCCAATTAGTGACGCTGAAGCCGATATCAAAGGTTTGGAGCTTTCGGTTAACCACTTCTTCCACTCCCTTCCCGCACCATTTAATGGCCTAGGTCTACAAGCAAACTACACCTATATCGATAGCAGTACAGATACACAATTGAGTGCATCACCGGTTGATACTGACGGCTCAACATACGACACACAGCCCTTTGCTGCGTTGTCAGAAAACTCATTAAACCTCATCGGTATTTATGAGTACGGTGATATCTCTGTGCGCTTTGCTTACAACTGGCGTAGTGAGTACTTAGTTTCAGTAGGACCTAATGGTTACAACGGTAACCGAATTGATGGCGGTACATACGCGTTACCCGTTTACAACGCCCCAGCGGGCTATTTAGACGGCTCAGTATCTTACCGTATCAATGACAGCCTGTCGGTTGTACTTGAAGCCAACAACATATTGAACACGGTAACTGAAATCGAAACTAAGCAAAATGCATCGGGTAACTATCGCTCAACGTTCCACGCAAACGACGTCCGCTATGCGCTGTCTATTCGCGGTAACTTTGAACTCTAGATTCAACCTCTTGAATATGAAATCAACCTACAGCACTGGCAAAACCAGTGCTGTAGTGACTGAGATTAATTCGTTTAACCTTATTAAAGCTAAAAAGTTATGAATTTAAAGTTACCCGTATTGGCAACAACCTTAACATGTCTCATTCTAATTGGCTGTCAAAGTACCTTACCTGTAACCAACGACTCGCCAAGCAACTCCACTAGAGCCCTGCCCCAAGTCATTAGCAAAGAGGGGCGCCACCAGTTTCAGGTCGATGGAAAACCTTATTTATTGTTGGGAGCTCAAACCAATAATTCAGCCAACTATCCAAGTGCACTAAATGACGTATGGCCCGTGTTTGACAAAATGCACGCTAACACACTCGGTATTCCCGTTGCTTGGGAGCAGATTGAACCGGAGCAAGGTAAATTTGACTTTAGCTACCTAGACACTTTGATAGCCGAGGCCAAAGAACGTGATGTAAGAGTGGTGTTACTGTGGTTTGCCACATGGAAAAACAACTCACCTAAATACGCGCCTTCTTGGGTTAAGTTAGACAACAAAACATATCCGAGAGTG
Organism: Alteromonas lipotrueae; assembly: GCF_019249255.1. NCBI lineage: Bacteria > Pseudomonadati > Pseudomonadota > Gammaproteobacteria > Alteromonadales > Alteromonadaceae > Alteromonas > Alteromonas lipotrueae. The sequence goes on from NZ_JAESDJ010000015.1 coordinate 19,686, forward strand.
ATCACTAGAGACGGAAAGATCCTTAACTCTCTGTCCCCTCTGGCAAGAAGCACACTTGATGCAGATAAAACGGCCTTTAAAGCCCTAATGACTTACTTACGCGATAACGATCCAACACATCAAGTCATTATGGTTCAAGTGCAAAACGAAGTCGGCACCTATGGCGCTAAACGTGACTTTTCGCCAATGGCGCAAAAAGTGTTTGAGCAAGCAGTCCCTAAACAATTAACGGATGCCTTAGGTAAACCCTCAGGCACGTGGCTACAAGTATTTGGCAAAGATGCCGACGAGTTCTTCCATGCTTGGCATATCGGCACCTACGTAGATGAAATTGCGGCCGCTGGCAAAAAAATCAAGAACCTGCCCATGAACGTAAACGTGGCGTTGCGAAATCCGTTCAACCCAGGAGAGGGATATTCCATGGGAGGCCCAACCGACAACGTTATCGATTTATGGAAAGTAGCGGCACCTAACATCGACATGATTTCGCCTGATATTTATTTTAGGGATTATAAAACCGTGGCCGCAGTCTTAGCGCTGTATTCGCGACCAGACAACCCTTTGTTTGTTGCGGAAATTGGTAACGACCAACCCTACGCTCGCTACTTCTTTTCTACACTCGGTCAGCAAGGCATTGGGTTTGCGCCATTCGGTATGGACTATACCGACTACGTTAACTTTCCATTGGGCGCTAAAGACATGAGCGATGCCACCATCAAACCATTTGCCGACAATTACGCACTCATGGAATCGTGGTCTTCTACGTGGGCAGAACTCAGCTTTAGTACTGAAACATGGGGAGTTGCAGAGCCACTCAACACAGCCGAAGACCAAGCAGTTTGGAACGCCGAAGTATCTGCAGCACTAGCCCAAGAAAAATCAAAGCAATATACACAAGAACTCGATCTAGGTCGTTGGAAAGCAACCGTAACCTATGGTCGTCCGATGTTTTGGATTTCGCCGCCAAAGGGCAATGACCCATCATCAGGTGGTGCACTAATCGCCAAACTTTCTGAAAACGAATATTTGGTCACAGGCGTTCGTTGCCGCGTTGAGCTTACCCCTTCTGACGAAATCGATGGCTTACCATTTATGATCGACCGCGTGGAGGAGGGTTATTTTGATGACGCGGGTACATGGGTATTTGAACGGGTTTGGAACGGTGACCAAACCGATTGGGGCCTTAATTTCACATCAGAGCACCACATTTTGAAAATCAAAATGGCAACTTACGAACACTAAAAAGAACACAAATTGGACTATTAATTATGATGAACAAAAAACTACTCGCTCACAGTGTCGCATTAGGCTTAATGTCTATCACTGTATTGTCAGGATGTTCAAAAGATGCAACGCAAACTTCATCAGCACAAGTCGAAAGTGCAGGTACCGTTCAGCATATAGAGCACGGGGTGATTGTGACCCCCACACAAGGCCAAGCCAAAGCGGTTCGCTTGCAAGTGATGGCCGACAATATAATCCGTGTCACCGCAATTCCTCATAGCAAGCTTAATGCTGTGGCCGATAGCCTGATTGTGAATATGCCTGCTGCTGGTCAATTTACCACGGCGCGCTCAAACAACTTACTACAACTTAGAACACGAGAAATGACGGCGGAAGTGTCACTAATAAACGGCACAGTCACCGTAAAAAATGCAGCGGGGGAAATCTTACTTAGCGAAGAAAATAGCGGTGAATTTAGCACAGTGACGCAAGAAACCATCACCCCAGATTTCGACTCTTACGCCATTAATCAGCAGTGGAACAGAGGAAGCGACGAAGGATTCTTCGGTTTGGGTCAACATCAAAATGGGCAAATTAACTACGCTGGCGAATCAGTTCGTCTGCTTACTCATAACTTATCAATCGCCATTCCGTACGTTATTTCTACGCGTAATTACGGCGTGTTATGGGACAACGCATCGATTACCAATTTTGGTGATCCACAACCAGCAACAGGTTTAGGCCAAGAGTTAATTTTATACGATGCCAACGGCAACCCAGGTGGCTTAACAGCAAACTACTACGACGGTGACACGTTAGTTTTTAGCCGCGTTGAATCTGATCCAGACTATAAATTTCTTAGCAACAACTCGGTACGTGAAAAACCAATGCCACAGGAAGTTAGTCACGTTAAGCAACCACGAGTGGTATGGACCGGTAGCATCGAAGCCAAAGCCACTGGATTACATCGATTCCGGATGTACAACAGTGGTTACGCTACATTGTCAATTGGCGGTAAAGAGTTGCTCAACCGCTGGCGGATGAACTGGAATCCTTGGTACCACAACACTGAAATTGAGCTGGAGAAAGGCAAAAAGGTGGCGATTAACATCGATTGGGACTCTCAAGACGGTTTCTTTCGCTTAGCGCACAGCGACCCGCAACCCAAAGATGACCGTTTCAGTCTTTCTTTCACGTCTGAAACGGGCAAAGCCAAAGACTACTACGTCGTTGTTGGTGAAAACAAAGATGCGCTTATTTCCGGTTACCGCACCCTAACAGGCAAATCTGTAATGCTGCCTAAATGGGCCTATGGCTTCTGGCAAAGCCGCGAACGATATAAGACGCAAGATGAATTACTCAACGTATTAAAAGAATACCGCGCGCGCCAACTACCAATCGATAACATCGTACTCGACTGGTCTTACTGGCCAAGCGATGCCTGGGGCAGCCATGACTTTGATCCGCAGTACTTCCCAGACCCAATCAAAATGACACAAACAGTGCATGATTTAAATGCCACTATCATGATTTCCATCTGGCCAAAATTTTATCCAACAACCGATAATTACAAAGAGTTAGATGCCAAAGGTTACATGTTGACCAACAATGTCCTGAAAGAGAAAAACCTAGACTGGATAGCGCCCGGTTACTTAAATGGTTTCTACGATCCGTATCCCGTGGAATCGCAACAAATTTTTTGGCGTCAACTCAATGAAAAACTGAACGTTAAAGGATTTGACGCTTGGTGGTTAGATGCTTCAGAGCCAGATATACATTCAAACTTATCTTATCAGAAGCGCAAAGAGAACATGAACGAACTCTCTGTTGGTAGCGGCGCTGAGTTCTTTAACTCTTATGCATTGCCCAACGCCGAAGGGGTATACAAAGGTGAACGAAAAACTGACGGGCACAAGCGCAGCTTTATCCTAACGCGCAGCGGCTTTGCCGGAATTCAACGCACCGGTAGTGCAATTTGGAGTGGTGACATAGTACCTCGCTGGTCAAACCTGAAAGAACAAATTGCCGCAGGTGTCGGGGTGAGTTTAGCGGGTGTACCTAACTGGACCATGGACATTGGTGGCTTTACACCAGAAGATCACTACAGGACAGGTCCGAATGGTTTTGTTGGACACTATTCAGAGATGGCTAAAGAATACCAAGCACAATGGCAAGAAATGCAAACCCGCTGGTTTCAATTTGGTGCATTTGTTCCACTGTTCCGCTCCCATGGTCAAAATCCGTATCGCGAAATCTTTAATATCGCCGACGAAGATTCTGAGGCCTATGCCAGTATGGTGTATTACCTCAAGCTACGTTATCGCTTAATGCCTTACATCTACTCTATTGCGGGTGACATATACCACAAAGATGGCACGATGATGCGCGGCTTAGTCATGGACTTCCCAGAAGACAAAATTGCCATAAACCTAAACGACGCTTACATGTTTGGTAAAGCGTTGCTCATCAACCCAGTATACGAATACGAAGCGCGTACTAGAGACGTTTATTTACCTGCTGGCACCGACTGGTATGATTTTTATAGCGGCGAGAAATACACCGGAGGTCAAACTATCAAAGCGGATGCACCGCTCGTCAAAATGCCCTTGTATGTAAAGGCCGGCGCTATAATCCCGACCGGAGAAAACATTCAGTACGTTTACGACAAGCCAACCGGCGCTTATACCATCAATGTATTCACTGGCGCTGACGGCTCGTTCGAGATCTACGAAGATGACGGCAAAACATACGACTATGAAAGCGGTGAGTACAGCTATATTCCACTGACTTACGACGAAAGCCTGCAAACCCTCACTATTGGTGAAAGGCGAGGCACGTTTGAAGGTGTGTTAGAAAACCGTACTTATCACATTCGTTGGATTTCAGAAGGGATTGTGCCTGATAACTTCGACGCAAAGCCAGCGACAACAATCACTTATTCAGGTAAAACTGTCTCACTCACAAGAACGCCGTAGATGACTGTGTTGCCCCCCCTGCTTGCCCACCAACGCCAAATCTGGGCGAACAGGGGCTGGTGACCGTGTTACCTATAGGTGATTCAAACGCTTTAAAGCGCTGTAGAATGTCGCCGGGGCAATCCGAGCGATCCGAAAAGGAAACAAATTGGAGCAAACAATGAAGATTAAAATAGCATTACTCTCATTAGTGACCGCATCCATGGTACTGCCCTTACACGGCTGCAGTACAAAAGTTGACAATGCGGCCCAACCTGTCGACAAAGACATCGCGCTGTATCAGGGGCGTCCTTTGCAACCTTGGCACATAGTTATAGACAACCAAGGCAACAACCAATTGCTGAACGGCGCTTTCGCTCGCTTATCTGACGAAACCATTACGATCACAACATCAGACAAGCTTTTTAAAGACGACGCGTTAACGGTTAAATTTGAAGAGGCGTGGGACGGCGAAGTTTACATGTCGCACGGTCGCCCACTTGACCTAACCCAGTACATAGAAAAAGGCACATTAGCGTTTGATTTCAATAGTATTGACATGAAGAGCGCCAATTTACAAACTTCCATAAATTGTGGTGACAATTGCAATAACGTGATTGATCTGTGGCCGTATGCCAAGGAGTTTGAAGGTAAAGGCTGGCAAAAAATCGCTATTCCGCTGTCTTGTTTTGCATCTAGCAGGGCCGATTTCAGCGCCGTAGCCAAACCTTTTGCGATCACATTCTCTGGCACCGGCGAGTTCTCTTTTTCCAACATAACCATAACGCGTGAAAGCACCGCCAATTTTGACTGCCCTAATCAAGACACGCTGACCACTCACCCACAACCACTACGTGCATTTTGGGCCGATGAATGGTGGCCAAACCGCGTTGAAGAGAAAAAAACAACACAATCTGGTGATGAAAAATTACTACTAGTGGGAGACTCTATTACCCATGGCTGGGAACAAGACAGCGGCCAAGCAGTTTGGCAAAAACACTTTTCAGACGTCAGTACGCTCAACCTAGGCTTTGGAGGTAATCGCACCGAAAATGTGTTGTGGTTGGCCGAACAAGGCTTACTCGACAACCTCAACGCCAAGCTAACGGTAATTATGATAGGGACCAATAATACGGGTCACCGTATGGACTCGCCTGAGTCTATTCATGATGGTGTAAAGGCGATCGTTCAGACAGTCACACAAAAAATACCAACCAGTAAGGTATTGCTGTTGGCTATTTTTCCTCGCGGCACTGATGACAACGACAAGCTAAGAATCAACAATCAAAAAACCAACGTATTGCTTAAAAAGCTGGCTAAAAATCAAGGCATTTTATTTGCCGATATTAACGCTAGTTTTTTAACCAAAGACAAGATTTTGAGCAAAGACATCATGCCGGATTTACTGCACCCTAATGCTAAGGGTTACGAAATTTGGGCGCAACAACTAACGCCATATGTAGACAAATATGTACGCTAATAACTTTTACGATGCTTTTATCACAGGGCTGCAGACGGGGTTGAGAAAGACGTTGCGTTTAGTAGCTTCATCCATTTTCTTCGTGCTGTTGAGTCAATCGGCTTTCAGTAAAGTAGCACTTGCAGATACTACACTAAGCCAGCCGGCACAACACGCGCTAACTCAATTCATTCCGGCTAGCCACCCTGCTCTACTATACTCAGGCCGGATCGACACTACGGATACCAACCGCCCCTACCTTTCGTGGCCCGGCAGCAGTGTGAGTTTCAAGTTTACTGGCGCCAAGTTAGTCCTTCGGCTTACTGACGATAAAGGACTGAATTATTATAATGTTATCTTCAATCATCAGGATGCTTACCCCTACGTGTTGGCCGCGCAAAAAGGTACCCACGAATACGATTTAAGCCACATGATTGAAAAACCAGTAACCGAAGTCACGTTATTTAAGCGTACTGAAGGGGAAGAAGGCGGCAGCTATATTGGAGGCTTAATTTTGCAGGCACGTGCCAAGTTACTGACGCCAACGCCTTTACCTCAACGGCGTATTGCTTTTTATGGCGATTCAGTCACCGTCGGGATGGGTAATGAGGCCGCCCACAATGCACCAGACAATAATCCTGCTGAGAAAAATCACTACCTCTCATATGCAGCCATTGCCGCTCGCGATCTGAACGCAGAATTTCACTCCATCGCTAAAAGTGGCATTGGTGTTTTGGTCAGTTGGTTTGATTTCACCATGCCTGCCTATTTTGACCAACTGCGTGCCGAATCCAATAACGATTCAAAATGGGATTTTAGTCAATGGCAGCCCCACGTCGTTGTGGTGAATTTGCTACAAAATGACAGTTGGTTAATAGATAACGAAAAACGCCTTACCGCCACGCCTGCAGAAATCTCGCAGGCCTATTATGAATTTATTCAAACCTTGCGCAGTAAACACCCTGATGCTCACTTTATATGTGCCCTTGGCAGCATGGATATTACACGCGACAACCAATGGCCAGGCTACGTCACCCAAGCTATAAAGCAAATAAAACAGCAAGATGCAGGGGCAAAAATTGACCAAATAGAATTTGATTATACTGGCTACGGTGCGCATCCAAGAGTAGAGCAACACCTAAAAAATGCGAAAAAACTCAGCGCCTTTATCCGTCAAAAAACAGCTTGGTCAGATGATGGTTCAACTCAGTGATAGCCTTGCCGGTATACAGTCAGACGTTATCAGGCAACGTAAATCTTAAATTTAATCCCGAATATGAGCGAGGGAATAATGACCTGCAATACCCATAAATACCATTTTGCGCTACTAGCCATCGCTGTATTTTTATCGGCGTGTAATATGCCCGCCCCCTCTCAAAACCAAACGCCGAAGGCTTCACCAAATGCCATATTCGACGACTTTAGCTATCAAGGTAAAGATACTATCTTTAATCAACCGCTGGCTAAAACAAAAATTCAAAATCCTATACTGAACGGCTTCTACCCAGATCCGAGCATAGTGCGAGTAGGTCATGACTACTACATGGTGAATTCTACGTTTAGCTTGTTTCCTGGTTTACCTATTTTTCACAGCAAAGATTTGGCGCATTGGCAACAGTTAGGTAACGCAATAAATCGGCCGGAACAGCTCAATTTTGATGGTTTACACATAGGCTACAACGGTATTTACGCCCCGGCGATTGAATATAGACAGGGCACGTTTTATATCATTACCACCTGCGTTGGATGTGGCGGCAACTTTATCATCACCGCAACCGACCCCGCAGGCCCTTGGTCTGATCCGATTTGGTTGCCAGAACTCGCAGGCATTGACCCATCATTGTTTTTTGACGACGACGGCAAAGTTTATATTGTCCACCATAAAGATCCTGCCAATAAGAAGTATCCAGCCCATACCTCCATTGCAATAATGGAAGTAGACGCCAACACTTTTCAGCCTATTTCAAAAGATGTTGAATTAGTAAATGGTGACGACCCCGCGCCTTGGCACACTGAGTATTTGGAAGGGCCGCATATTTATAAAGTGAAAAACAAATATTATTTGTCAGCATCGGGCGGTGGAACCGAGTATTTTCATAGCTATTTGCTTTACCGAGCCGATTCTATTTTGGGTCCATATGAAGCGAATCAAGAGAATCCCGTTCTTACTCAAATTGGTTTACCCAAAGACCGCGAATTCCCGATCACGGCAGCTGGACATGGCGATCTGTTTGACGACCCAAATGGAGACTGGTGGGTGGTATTTTTAGCCAATCGCGTTTATGACCTAGACAAAACTGACATTGGACACTTTCACACAGGAAGAGAACCCTTCTTATTGCCAGTGACTTGGAACGATGGTTGGCCAACAATATTACCCGTTCACGCCCCCATTCCTTATCAAATTGACCGCCCTGCTTTACCTCAAATCCCATCAAACAATGAATTCAAACGTGGTAATTACACACAAATTTATGATTTTGAATCGAACCAAGTGCCACTCGAGTGGCTATTTATCCGAACCCCTCGAACACAATGGTGGAAGATTGAAAATGGCCGTCTTTTTATGTCGGCTCGAAAAGATAGACTAGGTGAAAATAATCAACCGTCTTTTATTGGGCGCAGACTGGCTCATATGAAGGCCACGTATTCGGTAAAATTGCAGTTTCCCGAACTACATCCAGGTCTGGAAGCTGGAATGATGTCGATGCAAAATGACGATAACTATATTGCCTTTGGTTTGAGCCAAAATTCACAGGGCGACAAAGTACTGCAGGTGCGGCGAAAAGCCAATACCCCAGAACTTGTTCAAGGGGTAACAATTAAAGAGCAGAGAATTACGTTGCAGCGTGCACAGCAAATTGAATTAAGAGTAGATATAGATAAAGCGAATATGGATTTCTACTATCGAATTGAAGAACAACCTTATCAACCCTTAATCATGTCTGTGAACTCATCAGTGCTATCCAGCTTTGAAGCTGGTGGCTTTACCGGCGCTATCGTGGGAATGTACTCACAAGACAACAACCGCTAGCGTGCGGTCTATACATGAATGGTGACAGATGTTCCCGCTAATCCAGAAAGTCGGAAAATAGCGTCGGCAAAGAGGGAAAGCTAGTCTACAGCGCTAACTTTCCCTATACTTTTTGCAAACTGTTTAAAAAAGGAACAAGGAATGTATCGATTTGGCATTGTCGGCGCTGGCATGATCGCGGATTTTCATGCTCAGGCCATTAACGCTATACCTAATGCAGAGCTAACAGGAATTTATTCACGTTCAATCGATAAAGCGAACGCCTTCGCACAGAAACATAACTGCACACCTTTTGACGGCTGTGGGAGGTCGCTAATGAAAGTGAACATGACAATGAAATTAGACAGCAATATGGTCTTAATGAAAACGAAGCCGGTTCAGGCGCAGCCGACCCTTCAGCCATCGACTTTGTTTGGCACCAAAGAAATTTCGAAGACGTTTTACATGCGCTTGAAAACGGCACTAAACCATTGGTTGATGGTTTCGAAGGTCGCCGCTCTATTGCCTTGCTTAACGCAATTTATCGTTCAGCGGCAAAAGGTGGTGAAAAAGAACTTGTTTAAACTGCCACTTAGTTAGGGGCAGTTAGGGGGCCAGAGTACTTTTCTATAGTGTCAGTCTTTATGAGAAAAAGTACTCTGCCCCATTATTCTTATTAACCGTTTTTAGTAACTACAAATGCCTTACCCAAATGTTTCTGAAACTTATAGGGTCTCCATGGTCTTGAAGAACGAGAGGTTCACATCCGTGGGCAACCGGATAGCTAGGCTCACCTCTGTAAAGTGTTGTACCTTTCACTTCAAAGTTATGTTGCACAACAACACCGTTGATAAAGACGGTAATGTGGGCAGGCGTTGCTAACTCCCCCTCTTCAGTAAATCTAGGGGCTTTGTAAACAATATCGTACTCTTGCCACTGACCGGCTGGCATCAGCGCATCTACGAATGGTGGCGATTGCTTATAGACAGAGCCCGCAATACCATTCACATAAAACGGATTGCCGTAGGTTTCTAAAATCTGAACTTCATAACGCTTTTGAAAAATGATGCCACTGTTAGCGATATGGCTGGAGGGGTTCTTAGGAGCCTTCCACTCCAAGTGCAATTGCATATCACAGAATGATGCTTTGGTATGGAGCGAACTAGACTTGGGTAAGACGGTCAACTCGCCTCTCTCAAAAAACCATTTCACGGTATCACCATTTACATGCTGCCAATTTTCATCTACGCCTTTCTCATCGTCGCCCAACAATGCAATGGCATCAGAAGGAATGCCATCTAAGGTGACTTTGGGTGGAACAGGCTCCCATACTTCCGTGAGTTTTGGGTTGGGTTTCTCTTCTAATGCGTATCCCATAGAGGACAAAAGACTCAGCGATACTAAGGCGAGTTTATTAAACACTATGCTTTTCATGTTGCTACTCCGTTTTCAATGTTCTTATCCACTGATATCGCGTTGAGCGATCTTTCTTGGATGCCAAGAAGCCATCTTTTTTTGCATCGGTAGGCCAATTGAAGTCATAAATTTCAATTGCCAAAATAAGCGCCATGGGTTTTTCACATGGGATACTGGGCACAAATGATATTGCGGGTATCCCATATTTGACTTAACTCATCCCCTTCAAATTCATCTGAAAGTGTTTCAACGAGTGACCAACGCTGTGTTAAAAGCTGCTTGCTAGCCCCATCTTCCCCACTAACAAATGGATGCGTTTGTGCTTCACCTTGGGCGTTAACGTTCAAGCTAGCAATTAGAAGAAGAACGATTAGCCCCCCGCTATTTAACCAACGTATCGCATCATTTTGTCCAAACATATTGCGCTTCATTGTGAGTCTCTTGCTCGTTTGTTCAGGTTGTACCGTAAAACAGTGCCCATTAAAGGTTTACCGTTCACGCTAACCATTTCACCTAGGTCTATAGTGTAAAGACTATTCTCGGCCAGGCTGTCTAAGGTAATAAAAAGCTGCTTTCTCGATTTATCTAAGGTGAGTTTGGCTGGAACTACATTAGTTACATCCACCTTTTCTGAACCGTATTTGGCATGATAGTGATAGGTATGGTGGGTTATTGAAACAGCATCTGGCAGAGCCTCGATGGGCTCATTAGCGGTAATTTGAAACCCGTCTTTATGAAGCGTTACACTTTCAATAAGAAAAGGCGCTTTTTTCTTAGTGATTTTGAGCAAGCCCTCTCCACCTGCCCAATTCATGTGTACTTTGCCGACCCACAATGCGCCATCTGAAGAGAAGTCCATCGTGTAATTTCCAATGCCAAGCGCGTTGCCCCCTACAAAAGGAATGAGTGTTCCTTGCAATGTTCCATCAATTTCATCGGGTAAATATCGAATGAGATGATTTTTATTCATATCACCTAAGAGCATTTCTCCCTCTGGAAGACCAAAAAGAGATTTAGCGATAGTTTTAACCGGTTTCGTTGGTGAATTCGCCAGCTCTCCATGTGGAAACAATGCCGCTGCGGGTTTGCGCAACGGTAATAAATCTGACGCTTCTATTTCAGAATGGGGCTTTTGCCAACCTTTTTTCCAATGCAAAGAAGCGGGATGTCCCGCAAAATCTCCCTCGCTGACATGATACAAAGGGCTTGTTCCTATCCAGTCACCTTGATTATCCGTTACCCATAGGCGCCCGTTATCATCGAATCCCATTCCAGCTGGCGACCGAAACCCTGAGGCAAAAGGCGTAACCTCACCGTCAGGCGCTATCTTCATTACCCACCCTCGATAAGGCGCACAAGAAAACATGCGAGTTACGTTCTTCCGATACCCCTGTTTCCATTTTCAAAGTCATGCCACTGCTGCATCTTGCCTTTAGGAGGACATAAATCACTGTTTTCCCCCCTTATATACTCAAAAACGCCATTAAAATTAGATGCTACATTAAGCGCAACAAATATATTTCCTTCAGTGTCAACCACCGGACCAAACGCAAATTCGTGGTAGTTTCCCGTCATTCCAAAATCATCGTATACCGTCTGATACTGATCTGCCTTGCCATCACTATCAGTGTCAATTAACCGCGTAAGCTCCGGCTTTTGAATAACCAAAAATTGTCCCGGCTTCTCCTCTACAATACCAAGTGGCATATGCAGCCCCGACGCAAACACGTCCCATGTTTCAGACTCAGGATCGTAAATAACCACGTCTCCGTGCATCACAGTAAGCGCTAGTCGGCCGTCTTTCATTGCCGTTAAACCACCGACTTGAGGGTCAATTTCAATTGGGTAATCAACCCGATCAATGGCGTAGTAGTCATGCCAATCTGCTTTTGCTATTGCAAAAAACATAAGGTGGGAAAGAAGCGCCACCAGCAGCGCTGCGGATAAAAGGGTATTCATAATTCCACCTCAATGCTGAAGCTCGACACTTGCTCAGTGGACAAGTGAACGTTATCGTCGGTTAGAGGTTTTCCATTAAGGCGTATTGAAGATAAAGACGAATGGTCAAGAGTAAGTACTACATCTTGTTTTACGCCTGTTATTGTAAACTCACGAACGAACGATCTTTCGTTACTCCCTAAATGAATACGTTCTTTTACTTCAACGTTGCCGACCTGATAATGAAACTCTGGCTCCCCCTTAATCAACTGGTATCCTTTGAACATAATCTCCTTATTTTCAACAAACGAAAATAAAACCTCGCTTTCTTCTGAATACATTATGGCTTTCGCATTTTCCTCTCGTCTTTTTTCTCCGTCAAAATTAGCGCCAGTGGGGTACACATAGCGTAATTTTGCTATGGTGGTATCCCATACCACTGTTAGTTCAGAATTTAGAGCAATAGCGATTGATGCGGGGCTAGTGAAAGGCAGATAGTGTCTCAACACCTGAGGATAAGGTCGCTGTGGCGGCTTGTAAGGTGCGAATTTAGGTTTTTCCCCCTCTTGTTTTTGGTCCTTACTCACATCCAATATGTAAAGGTGAATAGCTGCAAGCGTATCGTTGTCCAAATAGGTAATCGCAGGCATTTGGATCATATCAGGGTTTTTCTTACCCGGACTTTTCACCCAGGCTAAAAATGCCTCCCGTTTAGCCTGTGGGTAGTGCTCGCCAATATAAACTAACGATGGACCTGTACTATTTTGCTTTAGATCGTGACAGGCGCCACAATTTTCTTTAAATGCCTTTACGCCCATATCATTGGCGTAAAGGTCAACAGACAAAGTCATTAGCAACAGCACAAAACCGATAGTGCAAACACTATTGCTGGCCATCATGAGAAAACTCAAGTTGTATCCTCTTTTTTTACATCCACATTTGTTTTCATTGTGTTCCCATTGCAGAATACGGTCGAAAGCCTGCTACCTGCCAACGCTATATTGGCATTACCGAATTTCCCAGAAACCGGCGGAATTTTTGGGGGTTACCGTGTTCATCTCCCTCAAGCAGAAAAAACACCATCCCAGCATCAGACAAGTCAGCCTTTTTCTTAGGATTGTGCTGCATTCGTTCCCACAACCAACGCAACGAAGGGTCATCGTGGGTTTTAAGCCATTTAAAAGGTTCAAATGATTTTGAGCACCATAGCGTTGCGGGTTTGTCACACGCGTTCTGATCTATAATTTTTTTGTAATGGATACGATTGCCACTTAGCAGCAACACATCTGACATTGTATGATGCGCTTGTCTTCTCAAATGGTTGTCGTTGTACCCACTATGAGAAACAACATATACATGAGAAAGTGACGCAACCTTTTCTCTATCGATGACCCGTGCAACGGCCTGATAAAGAAATTCTGAAGGGCCCATATGGATAAAATACAGAGGGTTGTGTTCACTAGATTTTGCAATCTCACGTGCCAGATGTTCAATTGCCCTATCTGTATTTTTCGACACATCGAAGAACGGTGATTTAGGAAAGTTCCACCGCTTGATTGCACCAGTGACAGAGTCTGCCATGTAGTTTGTTTCGCTGGTATGCGGTGGTGCATCAATGAAGTTGTTGAAGGAATAATGTACCAACTTATCTTGCAGCCCTTTTTTGGCAAGCATTGCTAGTGTTGCGGCTGTACCTGCCCAATCATCCTCGTCAGCTCGCGGCCAGCGTGCTTCAGTGTGATGATCAGCTTGATTGTTACCATCTGCACTAATTGCTATTCGTTCACCGTTGTACTGGTATCCCTCCGTAATAAACGCAGATACAGCTTTAACGCTGCCATTGTGAGTAAATACAGAAGAAAGTGAACTGGTTGATTCAACCCCGTAAAGGCTAACTTGATTATCTAGCGTATTGGCAACAACCCATGCACTGTTGACACAAAGTACTGTGCTGACGACAGCCGCTGTTTTGCGCTGAATCCTAGGTAATATTATAGATTGAAGACGGGTTATGCAGCGAAACATAAATAGAGGGCCCAGAAATCGTACGCGTTATAAATATAGAATTAGACTACCCCTCAATCACAATTCAGCCAACATTTCACATACATATTGTTAACATTAAAACTTGAAGCGCAAGATTTTGAAAAGACTCCCAGCTTCAGATTTGCTGTTATTTATCGTACGTGCTTGAATCGCACCCGCTAATAATCAAAAAGTTAAATATCTACCTGATACAATCAAAGTTGTGAATAGAACGGTGCGAATACACCAAAGATTTATAGGCAACCGGCGACAAAATATGACTATCTTGTTTAGTGTTCTTATTCAATGATTCGTAAGTATTTGATGGTTGACATCACATTTTTTCAGTACATCGATTCAATACCTTAGCTCAGGGCTATCGCCTGTCGAATACGGGTTAGCATGCGACAATGGAAAGCGGCACTCGAGTGGTACAGCTCCTTAGTAGACGAAGCCTGGGGTGGAGGTACATGAAATTAAATTCGTGGGGATCCCTCAGACTCAGCTCCCTTTGTTTAATTACCCTGGCTCTCAATAAGCTTATGACCACATTCTGAGCAATATTTTCCCGCTTGAATTTGTTCTGTACCATAACTTAGTTAATTCATGATTTTCCTTGCAAGCCCATATGACTACATAAATACAAACCCATAAAGCTTGTAAAGTACCTTAACTCAATGTGCCACTATAATTCTTTGATAATCAGATTATTGTTTAAAGCAAAAAATTCATCGATCCATCAACTGTGACCAATTCAGACCAAACTTATGAAGATACTTTTGTAGCCTTGTTGAATCGTTAGTTTGCGCCTTTTTGGTACGACTGACATGAAACAACTCCCTTCCGGCTGAGGCCATACTCCGGTGTTGACTACAAACCTGTAACACATAGTTGAGTTGATGCGCATCGAAATGATCCATCTGCTCAATTGCTGTTTGTGAAAAGTACTTTTGTAACACTGAGACTGAAGTAGAGTGTTCGGATGATTGCCAAGCTTGCTTAAGCCGTTCAATTTCATCCTTTACATCATCAACTGAAATCCGAGAAGAATCAGCCAGAGTGCATAATCTCGTAATTGCCGAGCTCAAATCCCGAAAGTTTCCAGACCAAATGGCAGTTGCTGATGTCGCGAATTGCTCAAACGTATCCCGCGCTTCTTTGTTGAACTGAATCCTCTGACCTGTTTTTTGTTCATACAGACTCACTTCATAATCAATGTTAGCCGGTATGTCTTCTCGCCTGTCTTTTAACGCGGGAAGCTCATAAGTCCACAAATTTATCCTTGCCAGCAGATCTTCCCGAAAACGAGCATTTTCGACTTCTGATTTAAGGTCTTTATTGGTGCCTGCAATCAATTGAAAGTCACTGCTAACGGTTTGATCACTTCCTACCGGATGAAAGGTTTTATTCTCGATGGCGTGAAGTAACATGGCTTGCTCTTCTAATCCCAACTCACCTATCTCATCCAGGAATAACATGCCTTTGTTCGCCGTCATCAGGTAACCACTGCGTTCTTTCTGTGCCCCAGTAAATGCCCCCTTGGTATGGCCAAACAACGCCGCCATGGCATTTTCACCTTTCAATGTTGCGCAATTTACCGAGACAAAATCACCTTTCAGCATGGCCCTTTTTTTCTTCAGTTGGAACACACGAGTCGCCAGTTGACTCTTACCCGCACCGGTGGGCCCAGTCAGCAACATGGGATCGCTAGAGCGAATAGCAACCTTTTCAATTTGGGTAATTAAACGGTTAAAAGCCGTGTTCTTAGTTTGAATACCGCCTTTAAGAAATTCTTTACCTTCTAAATGTTCCCGATCAAAACGTGTGGCGAGTTGGTCATACTTTGACAAGTCCAGATCAATGATCTGAGTTTTACCAATGGCTTTATTTTTGTTGCTTCTATCCGGTGAGGTTTGTATTAATCGTCCCGGAAAATGGCCGCTTTCCGTTAGCAAGAAACTACATATCTGAACGACGTGCGTACCCGTTGTAATATGAAAAAGGTAATCATTGTGATCGGTATCAAAGACTTGTTGATGACACCAATCATATAGCTTTGAATAAACTTCTTCGAAATCCCAAGGATCGTTAAAATTCACATTGTGCAAAACCACGTTGGTTTCCGGCGATACACTTCCAATATCAACCGCAACGTTATTCGCTAATCGGGAACTGTGGTTGTCATGCAGCATGTGCAGTTGACTAACTATCAAATCATCCTGGCTACATAGGCTGACATTAGGCCGCCATTTGGCCCAGCGATCCACTCGCTTTCCAACATAATCCAACTGTGTGCCAATCAGGCTTACCACCACGCTACACTTCACCAAATCATATCCATATAGATAATTAAATATCCATTAAATTATTATTTTTGTTTTAAGTCAAATTATGAAAATACATCCACACTAACAAAAATACAAACATAACCATAATAAACAATAAGTTATGAAAATAAAAAAATAAAAACCAAGGTTGGCACATTGATTGATATACAAAAAGTGTCTGATTAAACGGTTGTGATTTAAAACGTCACACTGGTGCGCTGAACTCTGTGACTGCGTATGCCTAATCAAACAACCTATTAAGTAGCTCAGTTGGAAGAGCAGCGAATTGATATTCGTCGGTCATGGGTTCGTTTCCCATCTTAATATTATTTAAGTAGCTCAAGCGGATAGAGCAACGGCGTAATACCCGTTGGCGAAGGTTCGAATCCTTCCTTAAATACAGGTAGCTCAAATTGGTAGAGCATCGAACATTTACTTCGATTGTTGTGGGTTCAAGTCCCACCCTAAAAACACATTGTAAAAAGCACGTTAGTAAGTCGTTTTTGCCAATGACTGACGAGCGCTAAAGAGAAACGACAAGCAGCAAGCCGGATGCTCCCTGCTATTCAACGCTCCGGTGCCCTTGTCAGTGAAGCAATAAACCCTTGCTAACACCACTTAGCTACAAGACGTTGCGAAAGTGGATGAAATGATAAAAGGAAATTAATGATGTTTAAAAATAACCTAATGAGAAAAACGGTGACAGTCGCTGAAAACCAAAGAATGTTGATGTTTAAAAATCAACTATTGACTGACGTCCTATTGCCAGGAAAGCATAAAATGTGGGATCTCAAAAATGAACTCGAATTTATAACTTTTGACATCAATGAACTGTATTTTTCTGAGAAAAATGCCGACAGACTTTATCGAAACAGTGAAACCTTGCGCGACCATATTTCACACTGGAAGTTGTCGAGCAATGAAGTTGGATTGCTATACGTAGATGATTTGCTACAAGGTATTGTTGCACCAAGTGAACATATCTACCTCTGGAAAGATGCAGGCGAATTGAGGTTAGAAACGCTCTCGATAGATGACAATTTAACCGTCGACGAAAAGCTGCTGTTCCTGATTAACCGGGCAGGAGCCAATAGCGCTTCAAGGTTGATTAGAAGTAGCCGAACTGTTGCTTTAAAGCCTATCGCTGATGTGGCGGTAGCGAAAGAACATGTTGGTCTGTTGTATGTGAATGGAAAATTCATTCGTAGACTGGAACCCGGTCAACACGCGTTCTGGCAGTTCAATCACACGATTGAAGTAAAGGCGTTTGATTGCAAAACGCAGATGCTGGATATTTCCGGACAGGAAATCCTGAGTAAGGACAGAGTGAGTCTCAGAATAAATCTGAGTGCGAGCATCAAAGTGCAGGACCCAGAACTTGCCGCCCGCAGCGTTGATAAGGTGGATGACTATGTCTATAAAACCTTGCAACTAGCGCTAAGAGAGGCAGTGGGTACTAAATCGTTAGACGATATCCTGCTAGATAAGTTGTACGTCAATGAAACGGTAAAGGAATTAGTATCGGGGCAACTTAACGACATAGGTATATCGCTGATGAATGTAGGTGTGAAGGACATCATTTTGCCTGGCGAAATGAAGGCCATCCTGAATCAGGTGGTAGAAGCGCAAAAAGCCGCAGAAGCCAATGTGATTAAACGGCGAGAGGAAACTTCAGCTACCAGAAGTTTGCACAACACCGCCAAGGTGATGGAAAACAACCCTACCCTGATGCGGCTGAAAGAGCTCGAAGCGCTTGAAAAGCTGTCGGATAAAATCGGCAACCTGACGGTGTATGGAGGCCTGGAAGGCCTGATGAATGGCGTAGTGAAAATAGCATAGAGAACCGCGTAGTAAAAATAGGAAGCGGGAAGGACTGCGGCGAAAAGGTGTCGCAGTCCGCTATTGAAATCTCGCAGATATAAATCGAATAAAACAAAATAAGTAATAAATTAAGGAGTAAATAATGTGTAGCAACTACAACATTATCGAAAGCAAAGGACGGGCAACCATTAAGGCGTGGACCAAAGGTGTTCCGTTTGAAGACAAAGCTCAGGAGCAGTTAAATAACATCGCCAGCATGCCATTGGTTCACTCCCATATTGCCGTTATGCCTGACGTGCATATGGGCAAAGGGGCAACCATAGGCAGTGTTATCCCCTCTGTTGATGCGGTCATCCCGGCGGCAGTAGGAGTCGACATCGGATGCGGTATGGTGGCCACAAAAACCACGTTATCCGCCAGTCAGCTTCCGGATAATTTGTCAGGTATTAGAAGCGCCTTTGAAGCTGCTATCCCGCACGGTAGAAGTGCGAGAGCCAGAGGTTCACGGGATAAAGGTGCCTGGCACAACATACCGGATGTGGTCGCCGCTGAATGGAAAAAACTGGAGGCTCGGTTTAAACGCATTTGTGAAAAACACCCAGCAATCAGGAAGAGCAATCACGTAAACCATTTAGGTACGATGGGAACAGGCAACCACTTTCTTGAGCTGTGTTTAGATGAAAACAACGCAGTGTGGATAATGCTGCACTCGGGTAGTCGTGGCGTAGGTAATCGTATCGGTACCTATTTTATTGAACTGGCCAAAAAGGAAATGGAGCGTCATCAGATTAATCTGCCAGATAGGGATTTGGCCTACCTAGAAGAAGGCAGTGAATATTTTGATGACTATGTTGAAGCCGTGGAATGGGCACAAGACTATGCCGCGAAAAACCGTGAGATCATGATGATTAATGCCATTGCCGCATTGAGAAAACAGGTCCCAACGACATTTTCGACAGCAGAACTCGCTGTGAACTGCCACCATAACTACATTTCCCGTGAGCGGCATTTTGGCAAAGACTGCTTTGTGACTCGTAAAGGTGCTGTGCGGGCTCAGAAAGGCGAAATGGGGATCATTCCAGGCAGCATGGGTGCGCGATCCTTCATCGTAAGAGGCCTAGGAAACCCTGAAAGTTTCAATAGCTGTAGTCATGGCGCAGGGCGTGTCATGTCGCGGACACAGGCGAAAAAGATCTACAACATTAAAGATCAAATTGAAGCGACTCAGGGCGTGGAATGCCGTAAGGATGAATCTGTGATTGATGAAATCCCACATGCTTATAAGGATATTGATAAAGTCATGGATGCCCAGAAAGATCTGGTTGAAGTGGTTTACACCTTAAAACAGGTGGTGTGTGTAAAGGGGTAAACGATGAAGTACTTACACATTGATGGTGCGCAAGGTGAAGGCGGCGGACAGGTGTTAAGGACAGCCTTAACCTTGTCCATCCTCACTAAGCAGCCTATTGAAATAGTAAACATACGTGCCAAACGCAGAAAGCCAGGTTTACTGCGTCAGCACCTCACCTCGGTTTTGGCCGCGCAAAGGATATGCGGCGCGACCACGGAGGGTGTGGAATTAGGCGCTGGTCGAATACGGTTTTCACCCGGAGAGGTTGTACCGGGTGATTACCATTTTTCGATAGGCACGGCGGGTAGCACCGTACTGGTTTGCCAAACTATTTTACCGGTGTTGGCCTTGGCAAACACCTGTTCAAGTGTGACCTTTGAAGGTGGCACACATAATGGCATGTCACCGTCACTGTGCTTTCTGGAGCAATCCTATTTGCCGCTGTTGCATAAGATGGGAATACATTGCCAGGTTGAAAGGTCAGCACTGGGTTTTTATCCCGCCGGAGGCGGCAAGTGGAAAATCAATATCCAACCGACCAAAGGCTTGAGCCGGATTGAACTAACAGAAGCTGCTAGCAACTTTGCGGTAGCACCTGAAAACTGTCGGCTAAATGCCTTGGTCAGTCAGTTACCGCCTTCGATTGGCGAACGAGAAATAGAAACTGCAAGAGCCATATTGAACTGGAACACTTCAGTAGGCACACTGACAGAGGTAGATTCACTAGGGCCTGGTAATAGCTTTCAGTTGAAAATTGAAAGTAATACGCACACAAGTCTATTTGAAGTGGTCGGCGAACTGGGCGTTTCCGGAGAACGGGTCGCTAAGCGATGTGCTGGCCGCGTGAGAAAGTTGATTCATTCGCAAGCGGCGGTGGAAGAGCAACTGGCAGACCAATTACTCATTCCAATGGTATTGGCTGGCAGTGGGAGTTACACCACCACAAAACCAACGCTGCATACGACCACCAATATTGACGTCATCCAGCAGTTTGTGGATACAAATATCAAATTGAAAAAGCACAATGATGTGTGCTGGAAAATCACTATAGATAGATAAATTATTGGAGCTGTACAACATGGAAAACAAACACGCACCGGACGCGATAGAGCCGGAAATAAGAGCAGAAATACTGCGGCGAATAGCCGCAGCAGAACATGAACACAATGTAAAAATACTATACGCCGTGGAGTCAGGCAGTCGCGCATGGGGATTTGCTAGTCCCAACAGTGACTACGATGTGCGGTTTATCTATGCGCATCCTAAAGACTGGTATTTAACCGTGGATGTGGAAGATAGGCGCGACGTCATCGAATATCCGATAGTGGATGAAATCGATATCAACGGTTGGGATATCAGAAAGGCCCTTAAGCTATTTTGGAAATCCAACCCAGCTTTTATCGAATGGCTTCAGTCCTCTATCGTGTATGTTGATGATGGGCACTTTGCAGTAAGAGCCCGAGAAATGATGCCGCGTATAGCATCTTCACATAAAGGGATGTACCACTACTTGCATATGGCCAAAGGCAACTATCGCGAGTACTTAAAAAAGGACGTCGTGCCGCTTAAAAAGTACTTTTATGTGTTACGACCGCTGCTCGCCATCATGTGGTTGGAGCGTTATGACAAACCGGCCCCTATTGAGTTTGACGTATTACGTAAATTGGTTGCGAATAACACATTGTTGAATGAAGCGATAACTGACCTTTTGGCTCGTAAGAAAGTGAGCCTTGAAAAGGAATACGCTAGTGCAGTGCCTGTGATAAACGATTTCATCGAATCAGAATTGAAACGTCACGAGTTTTATGCCGCTAACGTTACTGAGAGGGACGCCAATTTTGATGAACTGAACACCTTGTTTAAGTCTGTATTTGCATATATTTAAACCAGAGCAGCTGGAAAGTGTCTAGTTTATTGATGGCGATTCACCAATTACATTTCAACTGTTGGACTTAAGCCCTCTTCTTTCGCAAGTTGAGGCCACTCAAAGCTCTTATCGCAACTGCACTTCCACCACAAATCAAGATAAAAGTTCAAAAATTCCACAGCGAGGTGTATGGTTACTACTTAAGTATAATAAAAAGTGAGTTTCAGCTCACAATATCAAGGATGATTTATGAAGCTTTCAAGCATACTTTCACTGGTGAACCAGGTCGAAAAGTCGAAGTTCATTAATGCCATTGACCGCATATGTAGTGATGCAGTTAAGCATGATAAGAAGATTGCTGCACAACTAGACAAGTTAGACGGCCAGATAAAAAACGCATCTAGCACTGACATTACACAGCTGTTTAAAATAGTCCTCCCTTATTTCGAAAAATCTGTTCGTGAACAGTTAGCGATGTTAGGGGCGCAGGCCACTCTACTTACAAATATACTCAGCCGCGATGGTAACTGCATAGCCAGAATCAATTGGGTTGAATCGCTATACGCTAAAGAATGGACTGTCATCGATACAAGAGCGAATGAACTAAAATCAGAGATTGAAACCGTTGAAGAAGGTGAAATATTTTCCGATGGAAAACGCCTTGGTATTTATCACGCTTGTTTAAAAGAAGCTTACTCGAATGATGAACGAAGTAATCGTGAATCGAAGATTACGGATGATGAACGCGGCATTCTTAACGTTTTAGCAAAAAGCTTAGATGTTACAGCAGACGACCAAGCGGGTGTAGAGCACTTGATAGATCAGACACCCAAGAATGGTGTTCAAGATGCGCTAAACGAATTAAGAGAGATTGGTCTAATCTTTGTAAGCCGTAAGCTTCAAACCGTTTACGTGCCAGATGAAATTGTTAACTTGCTTCACAGACTGCAAGGCAAAGAACTAGCTGACAAACACTTTCTTCGAATACTACGCACTTTTAGCGACGCTGAGCTTTCCAATATACTTAAAAATCACAGAAAGAAAATTCGTGGTATTGAGCGCAAACAGAAAATTCAAAACGTTATGAAATTAGGCGTTGCGGTATCCCAAGTACTGCAATCCGATTTATATGCCGAAGACACACCGCTTAATGATAGAAAGGAGCGACTCAAAAACCTAATCTCGGACTTAGACTTAGATTTAGATAAGTTAGGTACCACACTTGAAGAACGTACCTCTATCATCCTAAATACACTAAATACCTGTACTGAGCGTGAGTTTAACGCCCTAAGCGCTACAGGCTTCAAAGAACTTTTCTCTGCATTGCAAAACCACTTCCCTTCCCTATCAACAGTATTGAAACACGAGTTTGAACTAGAAGAACAAGAAGAGTTAGACGTAGAGAAATTAAGAGCGCTAAGCATTACGCCCTACGACATTCTCTACATGCTTACTAACGACGAAGTTAAAGCGGTTGTTGAAAGCATGGGCATTAAAAAACGCGGAAACCTGCGCTTAAACATTTTAAACAGCTTTGCCGATGCCACCGATAAGTTAATAGATAACTATGCAGCACTGGCAAGACGCGATTTGGCAGCGTTAAAAGCTGAGAATGTCGAAATTGCCGAAGCAGATATCGGCGTTAAGTTTGAAGAAGTAACAAAGGCTATTTTCGAACAACTGGGCATGGCCGTAGATGAAGATCTTCGCCGCTCTATAAATACCTCAAAAGACAAAGCCGACATATTAATTTCGCTCAGCGAAATTGATGTAATTGTAGGTGAAGCCAAAACCTGTAAGAACGGTGACTTCGCAAAATACTCCACTACATCACGGCAAGTAAAAGCATACGTAAACCGGTGTGAGCAAGCTGGCAAACGTGTAGCGCAAGTTTTAATAGTAGCCCCTACCTTCTCGGATGATTTTGTAGAAAGCGCAGAAATGGATACAGAAGTAAATATTTCACTGTTAGAAGCTAGCGGTTTGAAGAAAATACTTGATGCCTATGAAGCAAGGCGGAATCCAAAGTTTTCCGCGAAATTGTTTACTAAGGGTGGGTTATTGAAGGCTGATTTGATAGCGAAGAATATATGAGGGTAGCGAAAAAACAGGCATAGTAATTTTAAGTCAATAATAAACTCCCTTAAATGATCCCTTTTTTCACGATATTCGGCAAATGTAACTATGATAGAAAAACTAATAAATTTTGAAGAGAATGAACTGTCAAAAAAAATACTTCTCCCATTATTCGAAAAAATTTACAGCTGCCGAGTCGCCTTTACAGGCGGTGTATACGAGAAAGGCCGTGATATAGTCATATATCATGAAACACCTTTGGGACAGTCAGATGTTATAGGTGTGCAGGTAAAGAAAATTAGAGCAACTCCAAACTCTTCAAACAAAAGCTTTCAACAGCTAATTACTCAACTAGACCAACTTAAGTCTGAACCAGTCATTTGCCCACAGACCGGAAACAAGATACCTGTTAAGACTAGGATTTTTATCACGCCGTTTGAGATATCAGAAAAAAGTTTTGATACTCACCCTGGAGCATTCAAGAAGATAATTGATGATGGAGTGACAATAATTGACGGAAGGGAAATAATTCGATTAATAAGAAAGCATCATCCAGAACTCGAACGAGTTGTTAGCGGAGATGAAGCCTATGTTGGAGAAAAACTAAAGCCTAATTTGAATAATAAAGCATTACTTAATGCTTTATATCTTTCAAATTCAAAAAACCTCTGCGATATATACTGTGAAGCCAGTATAAATCTAGGTTTTCGAAAAATAAAATCAAACCTATATTACTACTCAAGTAATTCTAACTCGGTAAATCTTAGCCCTAATGACATATACGATGCTGAATTATTAAATAAACTATGTTTATATACCCTTGGCTACGAATTCTATGATGAGACTGTACTTTTCGAAGCAAGGAAGTCTTTTCGTTTACTTGAAAATTTACGGTCAAAAATCAGACATAAAGCTGGTTCTATTGCATCCCAAATGTCGGCAATTAGAAAGAAATTGCAAGAAAGTAGATACAAAAGATTCTATCCCGAACAGTTAGACGATGAATTTGAGAAGTTCATAAACTCAGGATTTAGAAAAGTCACATTAGATGACAATGAATTTATAGAATTTAATAAAGAACTTAATTGCATTAAAAGCCAATATAAAAATGTATTAAAGGCTAGAAAAGATCTTAGTAATGAGCGTTCAAAACAGGATGACTTGCCAAATTCGATAGATATCTTTGTTAATTCCGAAAAACTGGCTAAAGAATTTAATTTACATATCTCAGAAATATCTAGAGTTGAATCCACATCTCACATTGACTCAGAAAATTACTTGAAATTAACTAAAAAAATTGATTCCGCATTGAGAATTATAAATTTTCACAGCAAAATCTTTTTTGAACAAGAAAATTTCGTTAAAAGAAGCCCGCCAAAAATCTCTATTGATGAAGTTTTCAACTCAAGGCAAAACGTAATTATTTTAGGTGATGCAGGCTCAGGAAAAACTACTAACCTCCAGATCTTTACCAAGAAAGCACTAGAGGCCGGTGATGATATACTTACAATTTATTTAACCTTAAGTGAACTAGCACTCCATATCAAAAAAAATAATGGAGGAGATATCATTGAAGGTATTCATTCATACCTTAATGAAATAGGAATAAACTCTTATTCTCTTGAGTCACTCAGAAATCACTTTACAAATGATAGAACATGCTTGGTTTTAGATAGTATTGATGAAGCAATTGTACAATACGATTTTATATTAGATTCATTGAGAAAATTCTCTTATTTTTATCGTAGCTGTCAAATTATTACTTCTTCTCGATTTACAGTTGAGAATTTACCATCACTAGGTTTTGTAAATGTCTCCTTACTGCCATTTTCGCCAGAACAAAAAAAGGAATTTTTTAATAAATGGTTCCATGGAAAGAACGAGCTTGTTGAACCAATTATCTCTCATTTGAAAAGTCACCCCGAGTTAGACGAAGTTATAACAAATCCTTTGTCCGCTACTATAATGGCTTCATTACAGGAGTCATCTATACCTTTACCTAGCTCTGAAGCTAATTTGTATAGAAAGAGATTTGACCTTCTTAGTGGCGTTTTCGATAAATTCAAGGGAATCAACAGGATGGTTTCCTCTCCAGATGATGTGCTCACTTGCAGCAAGCATATTGCTTTCAAAATGCATCAGATGAAAAAAAGAGAGCTACCTCGTGAGCAGATTAAAGCGATAATGGTCGATAGAGTTTCTTCTCGTCTCAAAGTTGATATTCTGTTCGATGAACTTGTAGCCCCATGCGAGATCCTTCTTGTCAACCCAAATGGAAAATATGGATTTGGTCATCTTAGATTTCAAGAATATTTAGCATCAGTACAATTAAATGAAGTAAGAAAGGCTTCTTTCGACAAAATGTTAAAATCGTCGTGGTGGCACGATGTATTCCTATTGTACTCGCAGCATGCATATGAGATTGATTGGCTAGTCGATTATGTAACTAACAATGAACTCTCAAAGAGCACGCATGAACTTATTAATCGCATGATAGGTTACAGATTAGATTCAGTTGAGAAAAATAGACTTACTCAACAGCTTGAAATTGCTTTATTAAGAGAGATCTCACCGGATGAATGAATCTCATCAATGTCATGGTGGTATTTTTGGGGGAAAGGTCATACTCATTGAGAGCACGCATAAACCAACTGATATCAAACAGCCGCTTGCGCCAGACTGCTGCTGTTTCCCTACCGTTTTAATCTGTGTTTCGTGCAAGTCCTTGCGTAACTCTGGGGATAGGTAGCGCTGTGTGAGCAAGGTGCCTTTATACAGCGTGTGCCAACGTTGAATTACGTCTTCTGTGCTAAATGCTTCCGCCTTATCCATAGCAACATGCAGCACCACATGCGTATGATTGCTCATCACCGCATAGGCGCATACATCAATAGCAAACACTTCACTTAGGGTATGAATTCGGTCTTCCCCCCATTGGCGACGATGCTCAAAGCTTTTGCCGTCTTGTTCACCACATAAGAATGTGCGGCGTACACAGCGAGAAACGCAGTGATAATATGGCGTATCCAATAAACTAATTTGCGATTTTCTGGCTTTAGGCATCAGGATTTTCTAACGTTGGTTTACTCCTTTAACAGTGTGAATAGCTAACCAAATTAAAGAAAGTGTACTGCGGTACAGTTTGGGTGCCACGTGTTATGCCTGTCTTATTAGCTCAACTCACAAAAAATATGCTCCTTACACTAGGGGAGCCCCCAACTTTAGTATTACTTACCATTAATGTTTAAAAAACTATACTTTATGATAACATCCGGTTAACAGATATTTAGCAAGCTGCAAATGCCTGCGTTAAATAAACGACTTTTCTTAAGCTTAAGTTAACGATCGAAGGTCTTGAACTGAAAAGGAGAATTTATGACAAAAAGCAACCATGCAGAACAAATAGAGACGATTACCTCCTCACAGAAACATGATCAATCCGATAGTGATGACGAACACATTGTCGAGACAGAAAACACCGGACGAAGAAAGTTTATTGGTTACATGCTCAAGGGTTCGAGTTTTGCCGTTGCGTTACATATAACCGGCGGTGCTCTACGACCTCAGGATGCCAACGCCCAGTTGTTAGGAATACCGGAGCTTGCAGATGAACTGGATTTAACAGACCTGCTGCTCATCTCCGGTGACCCTTTCTACTACGATTATTTAATTAAGATAACGAGTGATAACCGTGTCCGTTTTGAGCTTCCACGAATGGAAGTGGGGCAAGGTATATTAACCGCTGCAATGATGATTCTTGCCGAAGAGCTGGACGTTGAAATGTCCTCCATTGATGCGACTTTATCTCCGGCAGAAATCAGACGAGCGACTGGTCAAATTACAGGAGGCTCTCACGCCATAACCTCTCTTTGGGATCCGCTGCGCAAGGTCGCGGCAGCTCTGTTACTTAAGATAAAATTATCAGCCGCAGTGCATTTCGGGCTTTCTGTGAACGAAATTAGCACAGAAAATGGCTTTGCGATTGATAACGATGGCAGCCGCATTGCTTACTCTGAGCTCACCGCAGGTGTTGAAGGACGCAACGATGCCGCTCGACTGGCACAGCCTAAAGATCCGTCACAATACAAAATTATCGGTACGCAGCAAAAGCGGGTTGACGCGCGCGATATCGTTACCGGCAAACTAGATTTCGCGATGGATCTCGACGTAGTACCAGATGCGATGCCCACTTTGGTCGCTAGGCCACCCAGCTTAGGTGGTCGCGTGATCACGTTTGACGATTCTGAGGCAATAGGCCTGCCCGGCGTCCTTGCCATCAAAGAAGTTCCGCTGGATGTTGATGCAAATTCCTCTGGCGTGGCCGTTGTTGCGCGTTCCTTTGGCGAAGCATTTCGTGCGCGTGATGCACTTAATATTTCATGGAGTGTGGGTGCTGCCGAAAATCTATCTGACGCCGAGGTCATTGAGCAGTTACGTGCGATAAACCTGCCAACCTTACCTAATATTCCTCTGGCTACCGATTCGGTTGGCGGCGAGTTCATCTTTCCTTATT
The DNA here is from genome assembly GCF_019249255.1 of Alteromonas lipotrueae. NCBI lineage: Bacteria > Pseudomonadati > Pseudomonadota > Gammaproteobacteria > Alteromonadales > Alteromonadaceae > Alteromonas > Alteromonas lipotrueae. Next base: position 47,670 of record NZ_JAESDJ010000015.1, read on the forward strand.
TGGCACATGCCCCCATGGAAACCATGACAGCAGTTGCCGATGCAACCGGCTCAAAGGTCAGGGTATGGACTGGTGCCAAGACGCCACTTGCAGCACAAGCCAAAATTGCGCGTGACCTTGGAGTCTTACCCACTGACGTCGAGTTGAATGTAATTCAGAGCGGCGGCTCATTTGGCCGTCGCTTATTTTTTGATGCAGCAGTTGAAGGCGCTCGTATTTCACAAATTGTAAACCGACCCATCAAACTTATGTTTACTCGACAGGACGACACAAAGTTTGGCCGCGCACGACCGCTCAGCTTGCATAACGTAAAAGCGACTTACACTAGAGGTTTTTTAATTGGCAAAAAAGTGTTGTCGTTTGACCATCGCGCTGCGACCGCTGAATTGGATCTCGAACATGGCTTTGGCGACGGTATTACTGCATTGGGAGGAGAATTAGCGCCCGCTGCTTTCAGCCAGACAATCTGGCACTCAACGCAACTAGTGCAATATAAGTTTGGTGTAACTTCCTTGCTGCTAAACGAAAAAAAATTCGTTGTGCCAACCTCCTCTTGGCGCGGCATCTACTCCGGCACAGCTGCCGTCGCAAACGAGATAGTTGTTGACGAATTGGCACGCGCAATGAACAAGGATGAATACCAGTTCAGGTTACAAATGCTGGATGATGATCGCTCCAAAGCTGTTCTGCGGAAAGTTTCTCAAGAGGGCAATTGGGGAAGGAGTATGGAAAAAGGACGTGCCCAGGGCCTCGGGTTGCATAAAGAGTATAAGTCTCGAGCTGCCGTGCTTGTTGAATTACAAACGTTCAAAGATCCGGAGAAAGAAAGTAAAGTCACCAAGATTGTTGTCGCGCTGGATGTGAACCGAGTATTGAATCCCACCGGCCTTGAGGCGCAAGTTATCGGTGCGGCAACCGATGCCATTACCTACATGATTCGCACCAGTTTACACCTCGACAATGGCGCAATACGCGAGAGCAGTTACGGCGATTTTGAAATTGCTCGAATGCGCAACACGCCACCGGATATTGAAGTGCATTTTATGCCGCCTAACGGAGAAACACCGGGAGGTGCAGGCGAGTTGGTAGTGCCTGCGGCGGCAGCGGCGATAGCCAACGCATTTGCCAGGGCGACGGGTATTGCACCACGTCGTTTTCCACTTCGTGACTTCTATCCAGAGGGTTAATTCATGCCACAAATTACATTTAATGTTAACAATAACCCGGTTTCTATCGACGCTGAAAACGACGATGAGCTCCTGTATCTCTTGCGTGATCGGCTTGGTATTACTGGCCCAAAATATGGTTGCGGTGTTGGCGTGTGTGGCGCTTGCACTATCTTTAAAGACGGTGAGCTAGTCCGCCCATGCATTGTTCCGATGGAAGAAGTGGAGGGTGCATCGCTAACCACTATTGAAGGGCTTGCGGTCGATGACATTCTGCATCCGGTGCAAGAAGCATGGATAAACGAAGATGTCGCTCAGTGTGGGTTTTGTCAGGCGGGACAAATTTTAACCGCCGTCAAACTCTTGGAGTCTAATCCCAATCCCAACGAGGATGACATTGATGAAGCTATGAGCGACAATATCTGTCGCTGTGGTACCTATCATAGGATTCGAAAAGCCATTAAACATGCTGCAGCTTTGATTCAGCAGACGACATAAGAGGCTAATTTTTGGGAAAACGGGTTGGGCTGAGAAGAACACCTTAATTTGTATAAGCTCAGATCTAATCTGAGTATTTCACCTATAGGGTCGGTAGTCTTGTAGACTGCTTAAAGCGAATTGCAGGAATTTCACCTGCTTTTAATTGGAGGGCTGCTCTACGTACACAGCTGTCCAACAGCGAGCCTTGACGGGCATCAAAAGACAAACAGCAGAATTTGATAACAGTCAGCAGTCAAATTCTTGTTCCAATTAAAAAGGAGCAGTTCTCGGGCAAGCTCCCCGCATTTAAAGACACCAGCTCCACAAAATCTATTTCACTTACCTTGTCAGCGTCCCTAAACCGCTTTATTTCAAAATAATAGTCTGCATAAGTAGCTCCTTTCTTTTTCAATTCTAAAAAAGGGTACTGTCTATATTTCCACACACCAATAACCATATCAGTGCCCGTGCTTTTTGTAGCCATTTCAAGAGTGAAAGAGCCATCCTTATGAAGATATAAAGAAGTAGCTTCACTACAGTCTTTAGCCTCGTATTCGTTCACTAAATCTTGTCGGAAAAACATTCGTTTATTGTCTTTGTTTTTGGGCAATAGAAATAGAGCCATTGAATTTTTTGTATACCAATGATTTCCTTTACTCAAACCTTCAATTCGCTGTATTGTGAAACCGGCAGTAGCTGATATGTAAGAGGCTATATCAATAGCTTCAGGTTCAAGTAAAATTAATGAGTAGAGAAGAGTATTTTCGGTAACACTCGCGGGAAAGTCGAATTCATTCAATTGAACGCGATATTTTTGAGACGAATCAAAAGCGTTGCTAATTTCGTCTCTTTGAGTGCTATCTAGGTATTTTGCATAAACATGAACGGTAGTTTTGCTCGCACACCCCGATAATAAAAGCACTAAGAAAACTAAAGTATGGTTTAAGATTTTCATCCATGAACTCTGATGGTGAAGCTGATTACAAGTGTAATCCAAAGTTTATGATTAAACAATAATGCTATTTTTGCTTACAAACTCCGTTGTTCCCCAGTGTCCGCTTCACGTACACAGCAGTCGACTAAATACTAGCAAGGCATAAACTGGAACAAAAAAGCGAGCCAAATGGCTCGCCTTTCAAATAACTCAGCACTAGCAGCAACGCTGCTAGCTCAAAAACAACCTACTCCCCTACCCCTCAATATAACTCTCTATACTAGGGCAAGAACAAATCAAATTACGGTCACCAAACACATCATCAATGCGGTTAACCGACGGCCAGAATTTATTTCTGTGTACTTCTGGTACTGGGTACGCCGCTAGGTTGCGGTCGTAGCTGCGGTTCCAGTCGCTGTCACAAATATCGGCTAGCGTATGTGGTGCATTGTGTAACGGGTTGTCAGTGGCATCCCACTCGCCGCTTTCTACTTTCGCTACTTCTTGGCGAATGCTTATCATGGCATTTACGAAGCGGTCTAGCTCGTATTTTGCTTCCGATTCAGTCGGCTCAATCATTAGCGTGCCGGCTACTGGGAAGCTCATAGTTGGTGCGTGGAAACCGTAGTCGTTCAAGCGTTTTGCTATATCTACTTCGGTTACACCACTGGCTTCTTTTAATGGGCGTAAGTCAATAATACATTCATGGGCTACGCGGCCGTTTCGGCCTTTGTACAGTACGTTGTAGTGCCCTTCTAATGCCTTGGCTACGTAGTTGGCATTAAGTATGGCTACTTCGGTTGCCTTACGTAGGCCAGCCGAGCCCATCATTTTAATGTACATGTAGCTTATTGGCAGAATAGACGCACTGCCCCATGGTGCAGCTGAAACCGCACCGCAGTCTTTACCTGCTGTTTCAATATTTACTACCGTGTGGTTTGGTAAGAAAGGCGCAAGGTGCGACTTAACACCAATTGGCCCCATACCTGGGCCGCCACCACCGTGTGGAATGCAGAAGGTTTTGTGTAGGTTTAAGTGCGATACGTCTGAGCCTATATAACCAGGTGACGTAATGCCCACCTGCGCGTTCATGTTCGCGCCATCCATGTACACTTGGCCGCCGTACTGGTGCACAATTTCACACATTTCACGAATGGTTTCTTCGTACACGCCGTGGGTAGATGGGTAAGTGATCATAGCGCACGATAAGTTATCGCCCACTTCTTCGGCTTTCTTGCGAAGGTCGTCTAAGTCTACGTTACCGTTGTTGTCACACTTTACTACCACTACGTTCAGGCTAACCATTTGTGCCGAAGCTGGGTTAGTGCCGTGTGCTGAACTTGGAATTAAGCATACGTTTCTGTGCCCTTCGCCGCGGCTTTCATGGTAACGCTGTATGGCCAATAAGCCTGCGTACTCACCTTGTGCGCCTGAGTTAGGTTGCATAGAAAGGTTGTCGTACCCAGTAACGTTAATTAACCACTCGGCTAGCTCGGCAATCATTTCTTGATAGCCTTCTGCTTGGTTTAGTGGTGCAAACGGGTGAATTTGGCCAAACTCTGCCCAAGTTACAGGAATCATTTCCGCGGTAGCGTTTAGCTTCATGGTGCACGAACCCAATGAAATCATTGAGTGGTTCAAGGCTAAATCTTTATTCTCTAGGCTTTTAATATAACGCAGCATTTCAGTTTCTGAATGGTACTGGTTAAACACTTCGTGCGTAAGAATATCGCTGGTGCGTAGTAGGTTTTCTGGAATGGCGCTAGCAGGCTGCGTGGTTACATCGGCATCTAGTGCTTCTACGCTTAAGCCGTGGTCGCTGCCTAGAATAACGTTAAACAAGGTAGCAATGTCTTCACGGGTAGTGGTTTCATCAAGTGAAACCCCTACTGCACCTTCTAAATCGGCACGTAGGTTTAGGCCGTGTTCGTAGCCTTTGTTTAGTACAGCGTCTTTGTTATCTACCAATACAGTTAGGGTATCGAAGTAGGTGCTGTGCTTAAGGGTTACACCCTTGTTTGTAAGCCCTGCCGCTAAAATATTGGTTAAGCGGTGTATGCGCTGAGCAATGGCTTTTAAGCCTTTAGGGCCGTGGTATACGGCGTAAAAGCTGGCCATGTTAGCTAGCAATACTTGCGCGGTACAAATGTTCGAGTTGGCTTTTTCGCGACGAATATGTTGCTCGCGAGTTTGCAATGCCATACGTAGTGCTGGGCGGCCGCGAGTATCTTTACTTACGCCAATAATACGGCCAGGCAATGAACGCTTGTAGCTGTCGCGTGTTGCGAAGAAGGCAGCATGTGGGCCACCGTAACCCATTGGCACACCAAAGCGTTGTGCGCTACCTAGGGCAACGTCTGCGCCTAGTTCACCGGGCGATTTTAATAACACCAAGCTCATTAGGTCGGCGGCTACTGCCACTATGCCTTTTTTGGCTTGTACTGCGGCAATAATGTCTGAAATATCGCTAACTTCACCGGTAGTGCTTGGGTATTGCAGTAATGCACCAAATACATCGTGATCGGCAGCTTCGCTAGCTGGGCCGGTAATAATACCAAAACCAAACATTTCAGCGCGTGTGGCTACTACGTCGTGAGTTTGTGGGTGTACGTCGTCAGCAATAAAGTAACTGCTGGCTTTTTTGTTTTTTGATACACGCTTTGCCAATGTCATGGCTTCAGCGGCGGCGGTGCCTTCATCAAGTAATGAAGCAGACGCTAGCTCTAAACCGGTTAAATCAATGGTTAACTGTTGGAAGTTAAGAATAGCTTCTAAACGGCCTTGGGCAATTTCTGGCTGATACGGGGTGTAGGCGGTGTACCAACCTGGGTTTTCCAATACATTGCGCAAAATAACGTTAGGCACGTGGGTGTCGTAATAGCCCATACCAATGAAAGATCGGTTCACTACGTTTTTGCCAGCAACTGATTTTAATGCGGCTAGTGCATCTACTTCGGTTGCCCCTTCGCCTACTTTTAGCGGCTCGGGTAGCGCTATGCCAGCCGGTACGGTTTGCGCAATTAAATCGTCTAACGATGTTGCGTCAATGGCCGACAGCATTTGTTGAATTTCTTCTTCGCCTGGGCCTACGTGGCGGCGAATGAATGCGTCTTTTTGCTCTAGTTGAGCTAATGTAGGAGAAGTATTCGACATAACGTTGTTAAGCACTCGCAATGTATTGCCCCGAAAGGCAGGATAAAACACAAATAAAAACGTAAAGATAAAAAGGGGCCAATTAGAAGCCCCTTTTTAATTATTACTGGTTACTACGCTCCGGTTTAGAAGCAACGAATGAATTACTCTTCGTCAATGCTGTTTTCGTAACCGTCAGCGTCTAACAAGCCTTCAACTTCTTCGGCATCATCAGCTTTAATTTTGAATAACCAGCCATCGCCGTAAGGGTCTGAGTTTACAAGCTCAGGTGAATCTTCTAGGTCTTCATTAACGCCAACGACTTCACCGCTAATAGGCGCGTAAACATCTGAAGCCGCTTTTACCGATTCAGCAACAGCGATATCGTCGCCAGTACTTACGGTGTCGCCAACGTCTGGCAGTTCTACAAATACCATATCGCCAAGCAAGCCTTGAGCGTGCTCAGAAATACCTACTGTGAATACCCCGTCACCTTCTGGGCGAACCCATTCGTGGGTAGATGCGTAACGTAAATCTGTTGGAATGTTGCTCATAATCGTTCCTGTTATTCTCTGTTAACTTATAAAACACTTTTTCCGTTGCGAACAAAGGAGGGCTTAACCACTTTTACTGTAACCCACTTTTTGCGCATTTCCACCTCAACAGTTTCGCCAACATCTGAAGGTACTCGTGCTAACGCAACAGAGTGGCCTAATGTAGGTGAAAATGTGCCCGAGGTAATAATGCCTTCGCCGCTTTCGGTTTTAATTTTTTGACCGTGGCGCAACACGCCTTTATCTGTCATCACTAAGCCTACTAACTTGTCGGTACCGACTTCACGCTGTGCTTCTAGTGCGCTGCGGCCAACAAAGTTACGATCGCTTGGTTCCCACGTAATGGTCCAGCCCATGTTAGCGGCTAATGGCGATACGGTTTCATCCATATCTTGGCCGTACAAGTTCATGCCTGCTTCTAAACGAAGTGTGTCACGTGCACCTAAACCACAAGGTTTCACGCCTGCATCTAGCAAGTCTTGCCAGAAGCCTGCGGCTTGCGCGGTTGGTACCATAATTTCGTAGCCTGCTTCACCGGTGTACCCAGTGGTAGCAATAAATAAATCTTCAGCTTGTACGCCGAAAAATGGCTTCATGCCTGCAACCGCTTCTTTTTGCGCGGCGCTGAAAAGCGTTGCGGCTTTTTCTTTGGCGTTAGGGCCTTGCACGGCAATCATGGCGAATTCTGGGCGTTCGGTAATAGATACGTCGAAACCTTCAGCGTTGCTATTAAGCCAGTTCATGTCTTTTTCGCGTGTGGCTGAATTTACTACTAGGCGATAGTTAGTTTCATCGAAGTAATACACGATTAAATCGTCTACCACGCCGCCTTCTTCATTAAGCATGCCGCTGTATAGCGCTTTGCCTTTTACTTGAAGTTTAGCAACGTCGTTGGCAAGAAGGTGTTGAAGGTATGCTTTGGCTTGTGTGCCTTTTACATCAACAATGGTCATGTGCGACACGTCGAACATGCCTGCATCTTGGCGAACTGCGTGATGCTCTTCTATTTGTGAACCATAGTTAATTGGCATATCCCAGCCAAAGAAATCAACCATTTTGGCACCAGATTCTAGGTGCTTTGCATGTAGGGCGGTGGTGTTAGACATTCCACTTTCTCTTAGGTAAGGGTAGAAAACACCATCGAGTATAGTGAGTGAAATAAGGCACAACAAATTGAAAATTCTTATCAATACATTTATAAAGTTAATGCATACGATTTACTACATCAGGAATTCAAATGAAGATTTGCGCGGTAAATAAAAAAATACCCACCTAATTGTGTATCAGGTGGGTATGACGATATTGCTTATAACAGGTTTATGCTAAGCCAACTTTATTGGCTCTGTGTAACTTCGTTCATTGCTTTTTTTGCTAGTGCGATGGGTGCTTCTGGTTCAATCAATGGCGGAATTGAAAGGTCGTTAATCCACTCACTTTCCCACTCAATTAAGGCCTGCTGCTGCGCTGCATCATCAAAATCCACGCCATCTTCCCTTGCCGTACGGTAGGCTGTTAAATATTGCTTCCAGCGCGGGAAGTAGTAGGTTGCATACATGCCCTGCCAAGCTTTAGAGGCATAGTCTTTCAGCTTAGGCCCACCCCACTGGGTTATTTGCAGCCGCGCGTTTTTAACGTAATAGGCCGATTCTTCTTGTGTTTCGCCATAAGCACTGGCGTCACTTAACCATGAATGCAAACTTTCTTGATGCACGCCTAGCAAGGTGTCTAGGTTCTGCACTGCTAACTCTGCCGCTTTTAATTGTGTATTGCCTTTCTCGAACTGCTTTTGCTGGTATGCGCGTAGGGCTTCCTGAAGCATACTGTCTATATGTAGCGATACAGACTGTTTAATTAAATCGACAAGATCGTAGGTAAATAACGGCGAATCACTATATTCGTGTGCAATGGCAAGTAACTGGTTAATGCCTTTATCTAATTGTTCAAGATTTCCCGGGTGCCCTTCAAATTGAGTCATGGCAATACTCGGGCGCTTAAACAATAGGTAAGCTCCGGCAGACCCTTCCCACCAGCGACTTTGCCAATAGTTAACAGAGAATACCCCTTCAACTACATGTTCCCATGCCGCCATAAGCTCAGGTGAGCTTTGGCCATATCTAGCCTGCGTGTACGTAGACAACCACGCCTGCATGTTCGGTTCTGGGTTCCATGGCAGGTCGAACAAAAACTCGTATGCTACTGAATTATTGTGAATTCCTTCTGGGAATACCCCAAAACCAGTTAGCATGCCTGCATTTTCTGACTGGGTGACAACACGTAGCTGTTCAACATAGTCGGCAAAATCGGCGTATACGGGGTCGGAACCCCCATAATTATGTATAAAACCGAATATCCACGGCTTGCCTTTAAAGCCCTCTGTTCGTTGCCACACATGATAGCGGTCGTTGCCAATATCGTGGATCATAGCTTTGTTGTCTGGCACATCTTTTAGAAAGGCTTCTATAGAATCTAAATCCCAGAACTCTTCGTCGGCACCAAACATCCACCCTTGCATTACCCACACCGCATTGGGCGCTGCTTGCTGAATAGATGCATAAATACGTTTACCGTAAGAAGCAAGATCGGCATAGCGGGTTTCCTCCGACACAGGCGGTAACATTTCATTGAAGGCGTCTGAAAGGTAATACTGTTGTTCGCCGTATTCGGCGGTATAAATGTCGATGAAGCGCTTAGCGACTTTATTGAATAGCGGGTCGGCAGGGTCTAGCCAATAGGTTGCGTTCTCAAAGCCTGTCCAACGTGGCATTTCATATATTTTGGCCTCTGGGTGTTTATCTACGAAGGCTTTAGGCACATAACCACTGAATGCCGGCACCACGGGCTTCATATCTAATTCGCTCATTCGGGCTAAAATTCGTTTTTGCAGCGCGTGCTTTTTATCTATCCAACGTTGCGGTAACGGCCCTTCGTGGCCTTCTATGTTGCCCATGCGTTGCCACGGCGTAAAAGCAGGCCCTGAAAAATAGTCAGCCAGTTGTGCGTCGTTTATACCAAATTCTTTCCATAAGGCTTGCCATACATATTCTTGGCCTTCCATAGCAACCGGGTTATTTATCCCGTGTATCGCCATCCAATCAATCTCTTGTTCCCATCGCTGCCATGTCCACCATGGAGTGGTATAACCGTACGCGCACACGTTTAAATAGGCTCTTTGCTGGAATGGTGTTTCTATTTTTTTACCATCATATGCAGGAAAAAAATCAGGAAATTCAACACGGCTGCCTTCCCAGCTTACCGACAACGCCCCTTGACTACGCAAATACTGATATGCGCCGTACGCCAATGCGGTGTTACTGTTGGCCACCACTTCGGCCTTCCCATCGGTAACATCTACTTCGTACCAGTCGCTACCGGCATCGGTTACTTTCCGTGTGGTTATATTAGGTACCTGCCCGTTAGATACTCGCTTCAGCACGTCTTGCACGCTTGATTGCTCTTCTCCTGCTACAGCTGCGGCGCTTTCCACTTGTGTTTCACAACCTAAAAGCACTGTTGCAACACCAAAGCACACTATGCGAAAAGAAGATGACCACGTTTTTTTCATTGTGTTAATTCCTGACACCAAACAAATTTTAAGTGTTATACACTGCCACCACCCATGTGATGGCGGCAGTGTCATTTATTAAAATGCGTAAACCGCACTTAGGTAATAACTCGAACCGATAATACTGGTGGTCTGCCACACTGGCTTCTCATCGGTAAAGTAGGCTTCTTCGTTATTGCCATTTATATTTAGTGCACCAAATCGCATATTAAGCGCTTCGGTAACGTTGTAGCTAAGCAAAATATCTATTTGGTTTCTGCCATCAACAACACGCCCTTCCCTTGCAAAAAACGCATCGGTATTGTCTTGAATGTAAGGGCTTCGGTGGTTTAATGCTATGCGAGCACTAAAAGTATCATTTTCCCAATAGCCAATAATATTCCAGGTCTCTTCAGAAGAATTTGTTAACACGAAGTCTTCGCTATCTTCTGCATCAATAAAGGTATAGTTAGCAGAAAAACCAAAGCCTTTTATTGGCAGTAGCTGATCTAGCCCTTGATTCCAGCCTAACTCGTAGCCTTTTATACTAGTGCCTGAATCGTCGTTGTAGGTACTGGTAATTTCATAAATATTGCCGCTGGTATCTACACAATCGGAAGGCGTACCACTTAGCGCCACATCGTTGTAATTGTCAGGGCAAACAAATTCAGACACAGAACCGTTCTTTATTTCTTTCCAGAACAAGGTTAACGCTACACTATCACCCTCACCGTAATACCATTCAAGGCCTACGTCGGCTTGATCGGCCGTCATCGCTTCCATGTTAGGCTGCCCAAGGTCAACCGTATACGTAGTTGTACCGAAAGAATTGCTTGCCGAGGTTTCAGAAGCGGCAATTTGCGTATTTGACGTTAGAATGGGGCGCACCAATACTTTAGCCGCCGCAAAGCGAGCTTGCACATCATCGGTTAGCTCTAACACCAAGTTTACACTGGGTAAAAAGTTGCTGTAGTCGTAGTCGTCTGCGTACTCACCCACAATCAGTCGAATTTCGCCGTTGTCTGGGTGACTGTCACCAGTAAGATAGGTGTTCACGGTTCTATCGGTGGTTTCATAACGCCCGCCTACATTACCGCGCAGAATTAAATCGCCCAAATAGGTTTCGAAATCTAGCTGCGAATATAACGCTAATACATCGCGGGTAATCCCATAAGACGATTGCGCCGCAAAGAACGTAGGCACAGTAACGCCTTCGGCAACAAGCGCATCTCGATAAGCTTGAATATCAGGTGCAACCCACCCATGTCCAATCGACATTTGGTTATCGAGAAAGTCGGTTACCATAAAGTTATAATCAGACATTAGCGGTAAATCGTCAGGGTCAGCATCGCCTATCGCGAATCTGTCTGTACGGTATATATTACGGTTAAACTCTTCTTTGCGGTATTTGGCTCCGAAAGAAAAACCAGTAAAAACTTCACCTTGTAAAGCACGTTCAGCGTCAAACTGAAGCGCTGTCTCTGACGCGTCCATATAGCGAGTGGCACCATTTGGGTATTCGTTACGTGGCATATCTGCTGGGTATAACGCAGGGTCTGTTAAGTCTTCATCTACGTTAAACACCACATTATTGCGGTCAGAAATATCCATGGTAGCAGACACGGTAGTGGCCAGAATAACAGCCTCTTCCGCGTGCACAGCGTCACCTTTGGTATAATGGGCAACGCCTGACAGCGTCCAGTTTTCTGTTTCGTAGGTAGACGCTAACGTAAACGCCTTACTGGTGGCTTGCTTGTCTTCTTCTTGACGGTTGTTTTCAAGGGTGAAATCGTCAATTCGAACGCGGTTATATACGCCATTTTCTGGTTCGCCCAATAAAGTTATATCTTCACGATCGAACAAAAATACCTGCTGATTTAAATCTTGCTGAGTGTCGTCGTCAGCATAAATCACCGTGAATACGGTTTCGAAATTATCTGTTGGACGCCATTGAATTGCGCCATTCATAAGGTAACGCTTGGTTTCCCGGTCTATCCTGCGATAACGAGGTCTTCGCGGTATGTCGTTCCCTTCATCATCACTGAACCAGCGCCCCATCCAAAAGTTATCAACGCGATCGTCAAGCTCCTGATAACCCGCATTTAAGAAAACACCTACCGTGTCATCAGCAAATTGGTCGATATAAGTAATGTTACCCTTTGGCGTGACATCGTCAGTGGGCGAAAACTCTGAATACTGCCCTTTCAAAGATGCCACCACTTTACGTTCGCTGTATGAAAGTGGCTTGGTCGTATCTATGTTGATAGTGCCAGATAAGCCGCCGGTATCCATGTCGGCACTTGGCGATTTGATAACAGAAATGCTTGACGCTAATTCAGATTGAATAATGTCGTACCGAAAACCACCCGTGAAATCGGCACTGGCCATGGTTTGCCCGTTAATAGTGGTACGCGCATATTGTGCGCCTAATCCACGCACACTAATTGTCGATCCTCGCCCATTAATATTCGAAATTTGCACACCCGGAATACGCTGAATGGCCTCGGCGATATTTTCAGTAGGAAACTTACCAATATCTTCTGAGGTGATAATGTCAGCAACTTTGGTCTCGTCTCGTTTCATTGCGGCTGCTTGTACCAGACTTGAACGATAGGTAACGTCTATACGTTCAATATCGTTGTTTTCACCTGATGGACTGTTTTGTGCCACGGCATGTATGGGCGCACCAAGGGCGCATACTATGGCAGTAGCAAGTATGGTTCTGTTTGGAAGTGACTGGTTCATTTGTGGTTCCCACATTCATTCACACTGTTGTTGTTTTCAGCTTCAGGCAACCAGCTGAATAGATTTTATTTATTATTATTTTCGGTGACTTTTTCATCACTCCATTTTGACGCTACCAACTTATGTCAACGTTGTCAAACGTGAGCAATAAGTTTTTACAGCAAAATTTCAGTGTGGGAATAGTGGTTACAGAGACCTTATTTGTCGTTCTGCGGCTTACTGGCAGAGTCGCGCAACACCACATCTAATGTAAAACCTGAAGAATCAACCGAATGTACATCTTTGCTTTGCATCATTTTGATGACCATTGCAGCAGCAGCAGCGGCTATTTCAAAGTTGGGTTGATTAACCGTAGTTAAGTGTGGCCATGTTTGTGTTGAAAAGGGGCTATTTTCAAATCCAACAATAGAGATGTCTTCTGGCACTCGAAGCTCTTTTAGCCTTGCCATAAACACTGCACCGGCGGCAATTTCATCGTTACAGGCAAAAATAGCCGTGGGTCTCGGCGACATTGAGAGCACTTGCTTTGTCATCGCCATACCAGATTCGAACGTAAACTCGCCGTCTACTATTAGGTTCTTATCAACCCTTGCGCCAACCTCTTCATGGGCATCTTTAAAGCCCTGCAGCCTACCTAAGCTAGATTCATGCGACGCATGATAGCCCAAAAACGCTAAGTGCTTATGCCCTAGCTCTAATAAGTAACTTGTCAGCTTGTGTCCTGCCTCTACGTCGTCGACATGCACAACAGGCGCAAGGTTATCAGGCGCAGATGCACCCGACAAAATACGTACTACTTTGGCATCACGGTTAAGCAAAAACGTCACCAGCTCTCGGTTTTCTGACAATGGTGGGGTAAGAATAATACCCCCTATTTGGCTTGAGTTAATCATCGCGGCCAACTCTTTACCCACCTCCTCAGAACGAGAATCTGTAGGGTGAATAACTAACTCAAATCCTTGCTTACGGCACTCTGAAATAATGCCATTTTGCATTTCAATTACATAGTGGCTATTTGGGTTATCGTAAACGAAAGCCAATGAAAACGGAGATTTCCGCATAACCCTGGCAGTATGATTGGGCTGGTAATTGAGCTGTTTTATACACTCTTGAACGCGTAATTTTACTTCTTCACTTACATTTTGTTCTTGGTTTACCACCCGTGACACGGTTTTGAATGACACGCCAGCTAGTTTAGCGACATCCTTGATCGTTGGCTTTTTCATGAAGGTAATCTTACGCGTTAAAGTTAAGTGCTTATCTTTTAAAAGCATAAAGATATTAGTAGTTACAGGCAACTGTAACTATCAATATCTACTTACACGAACAATTGAATGAAAATCCAATTTATTATTGACAACGTTGACAACAAAAAGATAACGTAGATAAATTGGTTATTTATAAAGCACTTCAACATGACAAACTCAAACCCCAAACAACGTTTGCTGTCGCTGGATGTATTTAGAGGTTTAACTATTATCGCGATGATAGTAGTAAACAGTCCCAACACGTACGGTGAATTCTCACATGCACACTGGATAGGTATTCATTTTGCCGATCTTGTTTTCCCGTTTTTTATCTTAATTGTTGGCGTAGCCATTAGCCTTGGTTTTAAAAATACCAACGCCGCCTCGCCGCAACTTCCCAGCGTGTTAAAGAAAGTATGGCGCCGCGCACTCATACTTTTTGGCTTAGGACTTATTGTAAATTTGTTCTACACCCATTTTGAGCAGGTACGAATTTTAGGCGTACTACAACGCATTAGTATTGTTTATTTGGTGTGTTGTTATTTAGCTATCTATTGTCAGCCTCGCACGGTGGTAAAAGTAGGCATTGGCATATTGGTGGGTTACTGGGTATTTATCTTACTGGTACCGGCACCGGGTTTGCCAATGGGCCATTTAGAACGTGGTGAAAATATTATTAACTGGGTAGATCGCTTTGTTCCGGGCATGTTGTGGCGCGGCGAATGGGATCCTGAAGGGTTACTCAGTACGTTTCCAGCCATAGTTACCGGCATTATGGGTATGGTAATTGGTCGAATTATTATTCACGCAAAGGGCGACCTTACAGTAGCAGTGATGAACTTATTCTTGTTTGGCTTTATTTCTTTTTGTCTGGGTTGTATTTGGAGCTTAGGTTTTCCGTTTATCAAACAAGCATGGACCAGCTCTTTCGTGCTGGCCACCGGCGGAATAGGCGCCATGCTATTAGCTACCATGATGTGGTACACCGATATTAAAGGTTGTCGTAAAGGAACAACACTAGCCGTTATCTTTGGTGCAAATGCAATTACAGCCTATGTGTTACATGTGATTATTGAAAAGGGCCTCGATAGGCAATTCGGCGGCATATCAGTCCATCATGCCTACGAATCTTGGGCAGCAAGCATAGGGCTAAACAGCTTTTTTAGCGCAACCGTATGGATCATCTTGTTTGTGGGTATTTGTTTCTTGCCGGTACTCGGTTTATATCGCAAACAAATCTTTATCAAAATCTAAGGTGGCACTTGTGAAGCGAAAATTCTTTCTTGGTATTGATGGTGGCGGCACTAAGTGCAAGGCTCGACTAGAATCGTTTGATGGAGAGCTGTTAGGAGAAGGACTATCAGGCCCATGTAATCCGGCTCAATCTGCCGACACGGCACTTTCTTCAATTATTGATGTAACAAACCAGGCGCTAACGTCGGCTAACCTACCGTTACCAACAATAAGTGAGTTAGACGTGTGCTTGGGCTTAGCGGGTGTGAACATTCCTGTTTATCGTAATCTTGTTGAAAACTGGCCGCTTCCTTTTTTATCTACCCATATTACTACCGACCTCCATATTGCCTGTATGGGCGCTCATGCAGGTAAAGAAGGCGCTATTATAATTAGCGGCACCGGAAGTTCCGCATTGGCGAATGTAAATGGTGAGCTTTCCAGTATTGGGGGACATGGTTTCCCGCTAGGAGATAAAGCGGGCGGCGCTTGGTTGGGATGGCGGGCGCTAAGTTACACACTGGAAGCCCTAGATGCTTTGCAACCTAAAACACCACTTGTCGACCTTGTTTGCGAAGCCTTAAATACAAATTCGGCGCAAGAAATTGTTGGCCAAGCACTGCATTACACCTCGAATGAGTACGGTAAGTTAGCGCCCATTGTGGTTCAACTTGCTAAAGAAAAAGAGCCTGCTGCGGTATCGATAGTAGAAGAAGGCAAACACTATCTAATGAGCGTTATTTCTCGCCTTGATACGTTAGGTGCAAAGCGGATCTCAATGATAGGCGGTTTAGCATCACACTGGTGCGAGTGGTTTCCAGAAGCAACTCTACAACGTTTAAGCCCAGTAATGTGTTCGCCAGAATATGGCGCTGTGGCGGTAGTTAAACAAATCATGAAGGACTTGTAGTATGAAAGAAGTAACTAAAATGGCCACTGAGGCCAAGCAAACGCCATTGGTTATTGCCCGCCAGTTTGTGAGCAATAGAAAAGAATACGATACATTGGCGCAAAACATAAAGCTTCACGATCCAGAGTTTGTTTATATTATTGGTCGCGGAACCTCAGATCATGCTGGCGTATTTGGAAAATACCTTATTGAAACAGAAATGGGATTACCCGTTGCCTCTGCCGCGCCTTCGGTAAACAGTGTTTATGGAAAATCGCTACGCTTGAAACGTGCACTTGTTTTTGTTATTTCTCAGTCGGGCCGTAGCCCCGATATTATCGCACAAACCGAAATGGCAAAGCGTGAAGGCGCACTGTGCGTAGCACTGGTAAATGATGAAACATCACCGCTAAAAGACATTGCTGATGTATTCATTCCTTTGTGTGCTGGGCCTGAAATTGCTGTTGCCGCCACGAAAAGCTATATGGCTACACTTTCTGCTCTGCTCAGTATTGTGGCAATTTATACCAAAAACAGCGCCTTAATTTCTGCCTTAATTGAGCTTCCTGCGTCACTTATCGCCATAATAGAAAGCCCCCCTATTTTAAGTGCTAAACAACTCGCGCCGCTAGACCGATGCGTAGTGCTTGGCCGCGCCTTTGGATACGCTATTTCTCGTGAAATTGCACTTAAAATGAAAGAAGTATGTGGTATTCAGGCTGAGGCATTTAGTAGTGCAGAATTTCTACATGGCCCTATCTCTTTGCTCAATCGTGATGTGGCCATTGTTAACGTGCATATTTCTGACGCATCTAGCGACCACCACATGGCACAAATTGCTGAAGTTGAAAGAAGAGGCGCAAGCGTCTATCCGCTACTTTACACTTCAAACGATATTCATCCTCTTATCGCCCCCTTACTTATTATGCAGCGTTTCTATTTAGATATTGAAATGGCCGCTCGAGAGCTGGGAATGAACCCCGACAGCCCTACTGGCCTTAAAAAAGTTACAGAGACAGTGTAGTCATGGCGGGATATTTTACTGAACAGCTTTTCGATGGGTACGTATTTCATACTAATACTCGCTTTGAGGTAAAGAACAGCCTCATTACGTCGCTTACCCCCAATAGTACGCCAGGAGATGCGACTACATTAGAAGGGTTAGTCATGCCGGCAATGGTGGATGTTCAAGTGAATGGTGGTGGGGGCGTGCAGTTTAATGAAGCCCCCACATTAGCCACGCTACAACAAATGGCTAATGCATACCTAAGTAAGGGGACTGGCAGTTTAATGCCCACACTCATTACCGACAATATCAACACCATGCAGCAAGGTGCCGATGCCATTGCACAAGCTCTTCAGTGGAATGCGGGCGCTATCGTGGGTGTTCATTTCGAAGGCCCACATTTAAGTATTGCCAAGAAAGGAATGCACAGTGCGCAGGTTATTCGCCCCTTGGGGGAGGATGAATTTGCTCTTTTCACACGAAAAGATGTAGGTAAAGTGATGGTTACCTTGGCGCCTGAAACGGTTTCAATTAACGATATAAAAAGACTTACCGAAGCAGGCGTTATCGTGTCTCTGGGTCACAGTAACGCTAGCGCAGATGAATGCTTAGCGGCATTTGATGCGGGCGCGACGGGTGCAACTCACCTGTATAATGCCATGTCACAGCTTACTGGCCGCGCACCGGGTTTAGTAGGTAGTGCTTTACACCGTAACAACATTTATTGCGGGCTGATAGTTGATCATCAGCATGTTCACCCAATCAGTGCCGAATTGGCAATTCGCTTAAAAGGCGACAATAGATTGATGTTGGTAACCGATGCCATGGCGCCTGCTGCTAGTGAGGCAGACCATTTCAGCTATCATGGTATGAAAATTTATAGAAAAGACAACGCGTTGAAACTCGACGATGGCACGCTGGCTGGCTCAATACTCACGTTAGAAGAAGCCATACAAAATACGCATTTCGATTTAAACGTTGCGCTGCAAAGCACACTAAAAATGGTTACCTCTACACCGGCTTCCTTTTTAGGTTTGCAGTCTAACATCGGAATATTGGCGCCTGGCGCAATAGCAAACTTCACCACACTTGATAAAAATTTAGCCGTTCAGCAATGTTGGCGAAACGGAATAAAAGAATATTAAAAAGCGCTAAACGTATACCCTTAATAAAAGGAATAATAATGATAACAACTCAAACCACCTCCAAAGCGCCACCTACCTTGCTCCCCATGGTAATTATTGGCACGCTGTTTTTCGTTTTTGGTTTTATTACTTGGCTAAATGGCGCCCTCATTCCTTTTTTGCAGATTGTCTGTAGTCTCTCAAGTACCGAAGCATTGCTTATCGCCTTTAGCTTTTATATTGCGTATGTGGTCATGGCACTCCCCATGTCTTTTGTACTCAATAAAATAGGCTACAAAAATGCAATGTCGCTTGGCTTAGTCATGATTGCGTCGGGGTGTGTTTTGTTTGTTCCTGCGGCAACAAACCAAACTTTTCTGCTATTTATTGTTGCGCAGTTCGTGGTGGGCTCAGGGCTGACCATTTTACAAACCGCGTCTAACCCCTATTTAGTAAAAATTGGCCCGGCTAAAAGTGCCGCTGTGCGCATTTCTATTATGGGATTATTGAACAAAGGGGCTGGCTGGTTAGCCCCAATCGTATTTACCACATTTGTACTTGGCGAGTTCGCAGGCATTAGTGAACAAAGTATTGCGGCACTTCCAGCAGCGGAACGCGCAATTCAAATAGAGCAATTGGCAGATAGCCTCATTAAACCTTATATGGGTATGGCAATTGCGCTTATTCTCTTAGCCATAGGTTTACGCTTTTCGAAGCTTCCCGAACTTAATTTAAATAATGAAGATGCACAGCTTGACGAAAGCGGTAAATCAAAAGGCTCAATATTACAGTTTCCCCAATTGATACTTGGTGTAGTGGCTCTATTTTTCTACGTAGGGGTAGAGGTTATTGCAGGAGACACCATAGGGTTAGCAGGCTCGAAATTGGGCGTTCCCGGCGCACTTGGCCTTACTTCTTACACTATGTTTTTCATGGTAATAGGATATACGCTTGGACTTGTATTGATTCCCCGATTACTCAATCAACACCAACTTTTAATGCTCTCTTCTGCGCTTGGAATGCTATTAGCGCTGACCATCCCTTTTACTTCAGCTGATAGCCATTCCATTTCAAGCTTACTCTGGGGTTGGACCGGCATTACCACCTTACCCAACCCTATTACGTGTATTGCGCTATTAGGCTTAGCCAATGCGATTGTATGGCCCGCTGTATGGCCTCTGGCGCTAGAAGGGCTGGGTAAGTTTACAGCAAGAGGTTCGGCGTTATTAATAATGGCCATTGCTGGAGGCGCAATTCTTCCCATGGCGTTTGGCTTTATTGCCGACAGTTACGGTGTGCTCAATGCCTACTGGATGACGATACCATGTTATGGCTTTATTCTTTTTTATGCAGTAAAAGGCTGCCGAATAAAGCAGTGGTAACCACACGTTATAAGCCTACTTTTGAGTAGGCTTAATTTTTCTATTTTTGCGTTTACCTTTATACTGCGTTAACTTTCCCATTTAGACACTCTTATACTGCATGAAACAGCTATCGCTAGATAATTTGCGCACTTTTGTGAGTGTTATTGAACTTGGCGGCTATGCCAAAGCCGGTGACTTTTTGGGTCGGTCGCAGCCCGCTATTAGTTTGCAAATTAAAAAACTTGAAACCCAGTTAGAGCGAAAACTGTTCACTAAAGTAGGTCAACGGCACTTACCTAGCGCCGATGGCAACTGGCTGTACCCTAAAGCCAAGGAGCTACTAGAGCTTAACGACAACATATTTAAGAGCCTAATTCCTGCCCCGCTAAGTGGCCGCTTACGTTTGGGTATTCCTAACGAATTTGCGTCCACCTTGTTACCTGGGCTAATTGGAGAGTTTTCGAAGCGCTACCCAGATGTATCTCTAGAGGTTACCTCATCGCTAAGTCGCGATTTACTGCACCCTAGCCAGCGCGAACATTTCGATTTAATTTTAGCGCTGGTCAACCCCAATGAAGATACGGAAGGGGAAGTGGTACTTGAAGATGAAGTAGTATGGGTGGGCGATGCTAGCCACCCGTTAGTAGGCGACAGCATTCCGTTAGTACTCGCCCCCGATGGATGCATGTACCGAAGCCGAGTCATAGAAGAACTAAAACAACAAACTTTTGCGTGGAAAATTACTTACACTAACGCCGATTTAAGCGGGCTGGTCGCCGCTATTCAGCAAGGCCTAGGCATTACCGCCCTCGCCCGCTCAAGTTTGCCGCAAAATGTATCCCCCCTTAACCACCCTAAGCTCCCCAAACTAGGCAGAGTGAATATTTGTCTATTCAACCAAGACACTCAACATCCTGTCATTAGTAAAACGTTAGCAGAGTTTATTACAAGTAGATTACGTGGGTAGTGCAGCTAACCAATAATTGATTAAACTAGGCGAGCTAGACACGATTTCACAAACTACACAATAAAACTAAGCCGCAATCTATAAGCACGATTGCGGCTTAGTTGTTTGCATCAAAAGTGAGTTTTTGCGTAACGCAAACTAGAACGGCGTTTTCAATAGATATCTAAATAAAACAAAGACTGTAGTGTCATCGTTTCATCTTGAAGGTAACTTGGGTTTCTTTCGCACGTATTTTCGGTGCCATCAATGATACCCGCTAACACTTGCCCACCATCTTCTCTGCACACGGTGCGCTCATGAGGTCGCTCGCTTCTCAGGTTAGGGTTCGTTGAGCCTGGGAAAACGTCATCGAAACCCACTGAATCAAGGGTTTGCGCTACAGGTGACCACGTTTCGCCTGGCCCACGGGGATCTTTCCAGTAATAGCAATATCCCCCCGTTAAAAACGTCCAGCTATCGGCACTAGCCCGTGAACGTTGGTCATGATAGTTACCATGAGAATATTTACCAACATAAACAATAGGGTGCTCACCATCTTTTTCTATTGTGTCAGCAGGTTTAGTATAACGACCATTGTGCTGCCAATAAGTCACATGCTCAAGCTCGTGCTCTACTACATGTACCGTAATAGCCTCCCAATCATCTGCGTGCCCACTATCCCAGGTAGTACATCCGTTTTGGTCACCGTAGTAGTTCCAGTAAGTAATCAACTTGTGTGTTTTACCGTTAACGTTTTCTTCGTATGTTTCCCAAAAAACGGGAACATTTGTGGCTTGATACTCACTTCGAGTAACACATTCTCCGCTATTTGCGCCATTAGCTGGGCTGGTTGGCCAACATTCATTATCAGTTCTTAATTTGTAAACAGGTTTGAAGTCATTCACGTCATCTGCATAGGTATTTTCAATCTGCCCTGCCAGCCCAGCAACAACGCACATTACGCTTACATAGAAATGTAGTTTCATTTCGTGCCCTTTTCTATTTAGGTTATTTGTTGGTTGTACATGCTTATCTCAAATAGCTCATTGAGATAATAAGAAGAGCGTTTACTTGCGCATATTGGGGACAATAAACAGCATGAAACTTATGTGACAGCCCGACTACCTTTTACGATAGTGGGAGAGAAGCCTGAAGGGGTGAGAAAAGAAAAGACTCGCACTCGCTACACACAAAGAATGGTAGCGAGTTTTTATTGCATTGCGCGAACGGATTAGACGGCTAGTGGTATCAATTTACCCAACGGTTTTTCAATACTTTCTGGTGGTTCGGTAAAGTAAACGGGCGCTTTGTCGGTCATGTATAAACAGTCCTCAAGCCGTACGCCAAATTCACCAGGTATGTACAAGCCGGGTTCGTTAGAAAAGCACATGCCTTTGTTAAGTGGCGTGGTTTCGCCGCGCACAAAGTTCACGCTTTCGTGGCCTTCCATACCAATACCATGGCCGGTACGGTGGCTTAAGCCGGGCAACGCGTAGTCTTTGTCGAAGCCTTGGGTAACATAATATTTGCGAACCGCATCATCTACTTTGCCAGCAGCCGTACCTATTTTAGCGGCAGCAAACGCCACGTTTTGGCCTTCACGCACGGTATTCCAAACATCTACCACCTGCTGTGATGCTTTACCAAATACCAATGTACGGCTAATGTCCGACTGATACCCATGTACGCTACAGCCGCTGTCTAACAATATTACCGAGCCTTCACTAATGGTTTGTTTGGCATTGGTGCCGTGCGGGTACGCACTGGCGTCGTTGAACAATGCTAAGCACCATGCGCCGCTACCGCCCAATTGTTGCTGTGCGCTATTCATTAAACTTTTCACTTGGGCTTGGCTCATACCAATTTCAAGCTTGCTGAATACATACTCGTAAGCACGAAGGGTGACTTCGTTGGCTTTATGCATAAGGGTAAGTTCAGCCGCCGTTTTATACATTCTACAGCCGCGGGTAACTGGCTCGGCTGCCACAATATTCATGTTTGGCAGTGCATTGGTTACGCCTGTTACCACAAAATAGCGAACGCTGCTTTCAAAGCCAATATTGCCTTTTTCGATACCGCGAGATTTTAAAATGTTAGCAACAACATCGAACGGGCTTTCGTGTTCTTGCCATACCCGTACGTCGTTGCCCACTTTTAAACTTTCTAGCACACTGGGTTGTTCGAAAAAGGGCGTCACTACGGCTACGTCGCCTTTTTGCGGAATAATCAAGGCGGTTAGGCGCTCGCTGCGCCACCACTGAATACCCGAGAAGTAATCCATGGCTGCGCCCGGCTCTATAATGATGGCGGCCATATTATGCTGCGCCATTAACGCCTGCGCCTTTTTAATACGCGTTTCGCGCTCGGCATTGGTAATGGGCGAAACACCAGAAGTAATAGATTGCAACGATGATGGGCTGGCACTGACACTCGCAGTTTCACCAGCACCAGCGAAAGTCGCAGTAGACATCATGGCCAGGGGGGCAAGCGGTGCGAGTGTTGCTGCGCCAGAAAGCTTTAGAAAATCGCGTTTGTTCATCATCATTCCTTTTTATAGATTTTTTATCTGCCGAAAGACTATTTTTGAGGCTTAAGCCCACATAACTAGCACCGCCGCCACGGCAATCAGTAACAACCCGACTATTTCTTGTAAGGTTACTTTATTCTTAAGCCAATAGTGCGCGAGCAGCAAGGTTAATAATACTTCTAATTGCCCTAAGGTTTTTACTAACGCCACATGCTGCAGCGCCATGGCAGTAAACCAACAGATTGAGCCGAAGCAACTCACTGCACTAATAGTGATGCAGTGGGGTAAACGCCCAAAAATCTGTTTAAACACTTGAGGTTTGGTAACCAAAATATAACTGCTTAAACCAACAGCCTGAGTACATAACACCCACAGCAATACCCAAGCAGCACTGTGCACAAAAGGCATGGCTAGCATATGGCTGGCTTCGCGAACAAACAACGAGGTCAGTGCAAAGCAGGTTCCACACGCTATGCCTATCAATAAGGTTTTTAAGCTTAAGCCCTGCGCGTTGTTGCCACTACTTAAAACAAATACGGCTAACCCACCTATACCAATGCCTATCCAACCGAGTAACGTTAAATAGCTGCCAAAAAAAAGCATGCCTAGCACGCCAGCCACCAACGCTTCACTTTTGGCCAGCCCTGCTCCTATGGCAAAGTTCTTTTGTTTGAATAACACCACCATAAAGGCTGTGGCGGCAATTTGCAGTACCGAGGCTAGCAGTACAACTACTATAAATGAGAGGCTAAACGAAGCGCTTGATGCTTCTCCTAAAGAGCTTCCAAAAGAAGGGAGTGGCTGAGGTGAAGCCGTGTGCAGAATAATTAAATAAATTAGGGCTATGGGCGGAGCAAATAAAAAACGTGAAAGGGTAACGCCCACGGTATCGACGTGAACGCTGAGTTTGCTTTGCAGGGCATTGCGCACGGTTTGCATAAATACCGCACCAAGGGTGAAAAATACCCAGCTCATAGATGTTGATTCGCTTATTGTTTAGATGTTTTAAACCGCCGCTTTAGAACGGCCGTTAAATATCAGCCGTACTACTGTTTTGGTGCTTCAGACTCTGCTGTTTCAGCCGCTGATTCAACTAAGCCGGCGGCCGGTGCCTCTGGTCTGTCTATCAAGCGTTTTTTCTTAAAGTCTGAATCACGTTTCCAAACCGGCCATTGCTGGCTATTTGCTAAACCGGACATCATAGTGCCAATTAAAGCTAGGTCTTGCTGTACGCCGCCCAATGTCCAGCTTGGTAGGTAATCGTCGTCGGCTTTGTGATAGCGATTCGCTATAAAATTAGGATCGGTATCGCCTAAGCTCATAAACAATAATGAAGGCACGCCTTGACGAGCAAGCGCGAAATGATCAGAGCGAAAGAACAACCCATTTTGTGGGCGCGGATCGAGCTTCACCGTGCGCCCTTGCGCTGCGGCAGTAGCACTTAAATCATCTTCAAGTGAAGAGTACCCTTCGCCATACTGCAAAATATAATCTACCGCGTTATTTACGTTCATGCCGTCTATATTTAAAAACGCCACCATATTAGCGGTTGGAATAGGCGGATTTTTGGCAAAGTGATCGGCGCCCAGTAAGCCGGTTTCTTCGGCAGTAAATGCACTGAACATTAGGGTACGTTCAAACGGTGTTTGCTCGCTTTGTGCTACCAAGTTATTGGCTAGGGTTAGCACTCCGGCCACGCCCGAGGCATTATCTACCGCGCCATTATAAATCACGGTTTTACCGTTTTTCTCACTTTTCCCTAAGTGATCCCAATGGGCATGCAACATTACCCACTCGTCTGCGGCCGATGCGCCGGGCAATATGGCGGCTACGTTCAGCGACTGAGCATGGGTGATGGTATTTGAAAAGGTCAGCGAGGCTTTCACTTTCATAGGAATAGGTTTGAACCCTGGCGTTGATGCTTGTTCTTTAAGTGCGGCGTAATCTAGCCCAGCTTGCTCGAACACCGTACGTGCCGTATTAAGATGTAACCACCCCATTACGCCAACTTGAGATAAGTTTTTATTGCTATCTACTAAGGTGAATTTGGTATTTGAGTTAGAGTTTTCAACCACGCCCCAGCCATAACCAGCAGGCATGGTTTCGTGAACAATAAATACGGCTTCAGCGCCTTGGCGGGCGGCTTCTTCGTACTTGTAAGTCCAGCGGCCATAGTAGGTCATGGCATTGCCTTGGAATAAGTCAGGGTCTTTTGACGCAAAGCCAGGGTCGTTCACCAGCATAACCACTGTTTTGCCTTTCACATCTAACCCAGCGTAGTCATTCCAATTATATTCAGGCGCATTAATGCCGTAGCCCACAAAAATGACATCACTATTTTTTAATGCGATGTCTTTCACCATTCGTTGAGTTCTGGCGGTAAATGCACTGCCACCAGCAAAGGTGTGCTGGCCTAAGGTTAAGGCCATATCACTTGAAGGGGTAATTTTTGCCAAGGGCACAGGCTGAGTATAGCTATCGCCAAAAGCTGGTTTTAAACCAAGGGCTTTGTAGGCTTCCACTAGGTAATTTACGGTAAGGGTTTCGCCTGCTGACAAGGGCCCGCGGCCTTCAAACTTGTCGCTTGCTAACGTACTAACGTGAGTACGGTATAAGTCTAAGTCGCTGTCGCTGATGGTAACCGTTGAAGGCGTATCTGCCTGCGCTAACGCGGGTAGCGCTACACTGGATGTTCCTATACTGGCTAGCGCCAATAAGGCAAAAGCCGTCAGCGTAGACTGACACCTGGAAAGTGAAGAAGTGCGAACAGCACACGAAGAGGTAAAACAAACTTTCTGGATAAATTGACGAATTATCATTAATTTAGGCGCTTGTATAAAACAGATACCTTAAGAGTATCGTTATACAGCGCCTAGCTCAATCGTTGGTATGCATTTGGGCGTATTTGGTTGCTTTTACATGTGGCTGAGAATGTGACTCAATGTATTTAGAGCCCCATTGCATGGCTGACAAAAGCCTGTTTAACCGCGCTAAGCTTATCGGTAGCGGCTAAGCCTACACCTCGAATTAGCTTTTTAAGGGGGTCGTTGCCATCGAATAGGAACTTAAACCCATCCATAGCGGCAATCATTTTCATCGCCTCGGTTTTACGTGCTCGCTCGTAAGGGCGCAAATAACGAAGCTGGCCTATGTCTTTTTGTTCCTCTAGCAAAGTGCCTAATAATGCAGCCAAAGCTAACGCATCTTGCATGCCTAAGTTGGCCCCTTGCCCCGCCAACGGGTGAATAGTATGAGCAGCATCACCCACCAGTACTATGCCCTCTTTAGCCCATTCTCGGGCGTAACGCATAGTCAGCGGAAATGTGGTTCTTGGGGTCTCTAACGTGACTGGCCCTAATGCGTTGTTGCTTGCCGCTACTAGCGCATTACAAAATGCGCTATCGGAACACCCTCGCAATGTTTTAGCGGCGTCTGGGGTTTGCGACCACACAATAGAACACACATTAGGATCGCGCATGGGTAACAATGCTAAAGGCCCTGTTGGCGTAAATGCTTGGCGCGCCACGTTTTCATGAGGCTGCTGGGTACGAATGTTGGCAACAATGGCGGTATGTTCGTAATCGCGAAACGTAATAGGTAAGTTCGCGTTTTTGCGTACGAAGGAATTAGCACCATCGGCACCCACTAATAATCGGCACGACAGCGCATCGCCATTTTCTAGCATTAGCATGTTTTGCTGTGGGCTACTTAATACGCGCTCTATGGTGGTATCTATCACCACAACGTTATCTTGCTTTAGTACCGAATGGGCCAAGCCATTAACTAATGCCTGATTTTCAATAATAACGCCCAAGGTATCGCTTTCTAAGTCACCCCCAGTATCGTTACCCACAAAGTGAGTATCGTTACCAGCAAAGTGAATATCACCAAAGCTGTCTTTATCCCACACATGCATTGCATTATACGGGTTTGCCCTACTTTCATCGATATGCTGCCAAACATCGGCTTTTTTTAATGCGTTAATATTGGCCTGATTAATTGCGCTAACTCGTGCACCTGGCTTGTCGCCAAGGGGCTGGTCTATAGAGCCTTTATTTAGAATGGCGATGCGGCACGGCGCGCCTTTTAGTACTGCGGCCAGGGTTAACCCTACTATTCCACCGCCTACAATGGCGATATCGGCATGTTGCATATCGGCTCTCTTATTCTCTGTTCTTGGTGCTAGCTTTATCGGGCTAGATTCATCGTACTAGCAATATAATGCTAACTATCCACGCTGCCCAAAGCGGGTTCACCTATCACTAAGGAACATCACTTTGAATTATCACTAAAGCGCATATATTAAAGCTGTCTATTAAACGCTGCGCCCATATCCAGTGGCTTGTTGCACAAACGCGCGCTTCGCACTTGGCATCACATTTAATGCAGTTAGTGCCATGTTTCTTGCTGCCACCAACGGAAAGTGACTATTTGAAAACGTACGTACTAATGTATCGGTTAACGTAATAGTGGTGGCTCTGTCTTTACTGCGCTTAACCGCGTATTCGTTGAGTACGTTAAATTCCCCCGGATCGGTCACGCCTTTAAGCGTGTTTACCAAAGTAATAATATCGCGAAGACCAAGGTTAAACCCTTGCCCCGCAATAGGGTGCAATGCTTGGGCAGCATTACCTACCACTACCGCTCGATGACTGGTAAGTGCATCGGTGTAACTTAATGCTAGTGGGTAGCTAGCCAATTCACTGATGGCCATTATATGCCCCTGCCGGTAACCAAACTCTTGCTGTAACCGATGAATAAAGGCTTCTTGGCTAAGTTGAATAAGTGATTCCGCGTGCTCGCGAGCAACCGTCCACACTACGGAAAACCCTTTCCCTTTCGCCACATGCCCACTTATTTCACTGTCGAAAGGCAAAAACGCGACGGGGCCATTTTCGGTAAAACGCTCGTAGGCTTTGTTGTGATGCGGCTCGCTAGTGTGGGCATTGAAGATAATAGCCACTTGCTGGTAATCGTCAGTGTGGCGGGTAAGCCCTACTTGCTGAGCAAGTGAAGAGCGGCCGCCATCGGCAATCACCAACAGCTTTGCAGTAATAGTGCTGCCGTTATTAAGGGTGACTGCAGTAGTATCAGTTTCGCGAGTTAAGTGAGTGACGGTGGCTGGCGCAATGTGCTGATACTGCTTGCTTTGCGACATCACATTATGGGTAAGCGCACTTAGCGACACCACTTGCCCAAAGGTATTAATACCAAACTCACTGCATGATAAATTCGTTAGGCCAATACCGCCTTTATCGCTTACTTCAATATGCTCAATTTTACCTTGGTTTTGTTTTGCTAATTCGGCTAACCCAACGCCCATGGTATTTAATTCATTTACCGTTCGCCTAGCAAGAGCGATTACCCGAGTATCGGTTAACGGGTTAAAGGTGTTGCTTTGCTTGGAGGAGCGGCTTGCATTGGAGGAGCTAGCTGCATTCGAGGGACTGGCGGCATCGACCAAAGTCACCGAAAGGCCGGCTTGTTCAGATAAGCCTTTAGCCAATACGCAGCCAACTATTCCACCACCTACAATGACGACATCTTGTTGGCTCACGTTATTGAACCTTCTTTCGTACTTTCTTTATTCGCTGGCTGCATAAGGGCTTCGATGTCTTTCACGGTTTTAGGTACATCCGTGGTTAGAATATCTACACCTGTTGCGGTAACGACAACATCATCTTCAATACGCACGCCAATGCCTTTATATTGTTCTGGCACATCGCTGTCGGTAGCAATATAAATACCGGGCTCTACGGTAAGTACCATGCCAGGTTTTAATAAGCGGTCCTGACCATTAATTTTATAATTTCCTACATCGTGCACATCTAAGCCTAAAAAGTGCCCTAACCCGTGCATGTAAAATTGCTGCCAGGCTTTATCGTCAAGATTTTCAGCTACAGAACCTTTTAACACGCCAAGGCCAACCAAACCTTCGGTGATGACTTCGGCGCTGTGCGTCATAGCGTCGGTTAAGGTAATACCTGGGCCAAGCATGGCCAATACGCTTTCTTGTGCTTTTAACACCAACTCATATATTTCGCGCTGGGGCTTAGAAAATTTACCATTTACGGGGAAAGTACGGGTAATGTCAGCGGCATAACCCTGAAATTCAGCGCCTGCGTCTATTAGCACTAAATCGCCGTCTTGGGTTTGCGATGAATTTTCGGTGTAGTGCAAAATACAGGCATTTTCACCGCTACCCACAATCGTGCTGTAAGCCGGAGCGCGAGCACCCGCCATAGCAAATTCGTGATGTAACTCAGCTTCAAGTTGATACTCAAAGCAGCCCGGTTTGGCATATTGCATAGCCCGCTTGTGCGCACTGGCGGTAATTTCAGCCGCGGCTTTCATCATGGCTACTTCACAGGCCGACTTAAACACCCGCATTTCATGCAAAATGGGGCGAACGTCGGTAATAGTTTTAGGCGCTAAGGCTTCTTTAGGTGCATTGCGCAAAGTAGCAAGAGCGCTATTTACCTGTGCATCTGCTTCGTCATTTTCACCTAAGGCGAAATAAAGATGGTCTTGGCCTTGAAGCGACTCAAGCAAAGCATCGCCTAGCTCAGACTGTTCAAACGCTTCATCTAGGCTGAAGCGTGATAGTGCCGCTTCTGCACCTAAACGTCTGCCTTGCCAAATCTCAGCGTCTTTATCTTTTGGTAGACACACCATGGCACGATAGCTTTCACCATAGCGTGGATGATTCGATAAAATTAACCAAGCGTCGGCTTCTTCGAATCCGGTTAAATACCAAAAGTCGCTGTTTTGTCTGAACAGGTATTCAGTATCTCGGCTTCGGGTCACTAAACCCGCTGCCGGGATAACACAGACACTATTAGGCAAACATTGCGCTAACAGTCTATCTTGACGAGCGATAAATTCTTGCGCACTAATCATCTCATTCGCCTTTCTTCATCAATATTTTAAATCTCATGCATCTAATGACGATCATGCTATTCTGAGCATTACCATTGCTTGTCACTTCACTCATGCCTTATAGAACAACGTTTTATTGCTTACGCGTTCCGACAAGCTTGAGATTATTTATTTAATGAACAGATGGCTTATCTTGCTGATCATCAAGTAAAGACTGACCTAACTCGCTGAAGCACAAAATAGCGGAAATCTTCACATATTCCATCACTTCAAATAAGGCGCGTTCTGACTCTTCATCAGCATCCATAGGTTCTTCCATACGAGCGATGTCAGCAAAATCTTCTAATGCTTCTTTTACATCGGCAGAGCACTGCATTAGGTCTTGCTGGTGTAAGCCAAACCCTAACATAAAGCCGTGCACCCAATTAATCAGCGCTTCGCCTCTATCATTTATAGGGGCTTGGTCGTCTGGTAGCATTAACTGTAAGGCGAACTCTGGTTCAAGTAACTGCTGACACGTTTGATTAAACAATGTGTTTAAAAGATAAGTGGTCGCATCGTTGAAGTTTTCACCTTGGTGAATAGTGTCACTTAATGCAGAAAGCCACTTCTGATCGGTTAGCGACATACCGCCACACAACATGCCACATAAAATACCGTGAACTTCGGCGCCATCTACTACTATGCCGTGTTGCGATAACTTGTTGCTAACGCTGTCGTAATCGAGCTGTTTTTCCACAAATAGGTTTCCTTTTTCGTTGAAACTTAATATTAGCAAAATAGCGCTATAAAACACACCATTGGTGATTTGGTCAGATGTTATTCAAGTAGTACTGGTCTTATGGGTTTTAACTGGCAACCTAGGATCAATTGCTCTATGATCGTCGTTATTGGATAAGGAACTTCCTTTGCAGCAGATTAAGGTAAATGAGTAAGGTCGACCTCACTTAAGTGAAGCAAATTTGAGCTTAAGTGAATAGCGTGTATAATTGCTGACCAACTGGTCAAGATTAGATTTATCGAATCTCATCAGTAATGGTTAAATTAGCTACGCAAATAATTCATTGGCGCTTTGGTGATCTACTTCACCCCACACCGCGTTTGATATACCCTGTTGCGTTATACAATAACAATGTTTCCTGGAATGTTCGCCAGTTCACTCTTGTCCCTGGCCGATGCTATTAAACTAGGAAGTTGAAACCATGGCTACTGTGCAAGCTCGGCTCGTATCGAGAAGCCTACGGCCATAGTGATGCTTCCGCCCTGAACTTTCGGTTCACGGGCGAACGATGAACAGCGGCATTTCGGGAGACGCCCTCTTTCGACGGAAGAAGAAATGGCAATAATAAATTTTGGCTCTATAAATATCGATCATGTTTATCAGGTAGATCACTTTGTTCAACCTGGTGAAACCCTTGCGTCTACTCACTATCAACAACTGCTTGGTGGTAAAGGTGCGAACCAATCAATTGCCCTCGCGCAAGCGGGTGCTGATGTTCGTCATGTGGGCAGCATTCATGAAAATGACGCAACGTTCAAACAAACGCTAATTAAAAAAGGCGTAGATTGTCGCGGCGTTAGATGCTCTGAAACCCCTTCAGGTCATGCCATTATTCAAGTAACGCCCAGTGGCGAAAATGCTATTGTGTTATTTGGTGGCGCAAACCAAACCATTACTGCCGATACTGTAAACAAAGCGTTGTTAGATACGTCGTCTTCCGATTGGGTTTTAACCCAAAACGAAACCAGCAGTATTGCTGACGTACTTCGCTTGGCAAAAGAAAGTCAGCTTAAAGTTGCGTTTAACCCTGCACCTATGAGCGAGTCGGTTAAAGGCCTTCCTTTAGATTGTATCGATTTACTGATTGTAAACGAGACGGAAGCAGCAGCATTAACGGATAAAGAAGAATTAGACGATATTCTTACGGTATTTAAAGAGCAATGGTCTCATTGCGAAGTTATTATTACACTCGGTAAAGCGGGTGTGATGATGTTAAGAGGAAACGATACCATTGAAGTGGAAGCGTTTTCTGTTGATGCAGTAGATACCACAGCCGCTGGCGATACGTTTATAGGTTACTTTTTGTCTGCTTACAGTACTCACACTGATGCCAAACGCGCATTAATTCGAGGCTGCGCAGCATCTGCTATTGCGGTAACACGTGAAGGCGCTGCGCAAAGTATTCCTACGCAGAAAGAAGTTGACCGTTTTTTGGCAAAGCACACTAAATAAGAAAACGCACTAGAGTATTATTAATGGCACATAAGATAATTTTAGATACGGATCCTGGCATCGATGATGCGATGGCAATATTTTTTGCGTTTCAATCTCCAGATATCGAAGTACTTGGTTTAACCACTGTTTACGGTAACGTACCGGTAACCATGGCGGCACAAAATGCCCTTACCCTTTGCGAAATGGCAGGTAAAGACATTCCGGTAACCAAAGGCGTTGGTATGCCTTGGGTAGGCCCTGAATCAACTTACGCGCATTTTGTACATGGCGACTATGGTTTCGGTCACATTAAACCTGAAGCCCCTAAAACCGAGTTAGACCCTCGTAGCTCTGCTCAGTTTATTGTGGATATGGCCCGTAAATACCCTGGTGAAGTTACCCTTGTGGCTATTGGCCCTTTAGGTAACTTAGCGCTAGCACTACGTTTAGAGCCAGAACTGCCTAAGTTAGTGAAAGGCGTTACCATTATGGGTGGTGCTGCATTTGTACGTGGTAACGTAACACCACTTGCCGAAGCTAACATTTGGAACGATGCCTACGCTGCCGAAATTGTATTTGGTGCAGATTGGGACCTAACTATGTTCGGCTTAGACGTGACTAACGACACGCCGTTTTCTCCTTCTTTTGTTGAAACATTAGAAGAAAAGAATGCGAAGCTTGGTGGTTTTGTGAAAGACACTGCCCAGTTCTACATGGATTTCTATTCAGCCAATCGTGAAGATCGTGTTTGTTTCTTCCATGATGCATTCCCGCTTGCCCACTTGCGTCACCCTGAGTTATTTGAACTCACCGAAGGTCATGTGCGTGTTGGTACTGGCGAGCTAGATCGTGGCCAAACAGCAGTGGCACCTAAGGGGACAACCCCTAGCCCACTGTGGAACGATGCGAACACCATTAAAGTTGCTACTAAAGTAGACCACGCTAAATTGGAACAATTGTTCATAGACACCTACGCTTTATAGATGTGGAAGGAGGCCGTTCTACGGTAGTCGGCCTCCTACTTTCACATTTCAGTTGAGGTAATGTGAAAGAATGATCCCTGCCAAAGTTCCTGAAAACGAAGAGCAGCGTTTAAGAGAGCTACTAAACTACGATGTACTTGATACAGACGCCGAGCAGCTCTTCGACGATTTAACTCAACTTGCTTCGCAAATTTGCGATTCCCCCATTGCGTTAATTAGCCTCGTTGACCCAAACAGACAGTGGTTCAAATCTCGCGTGGGAATTGAAGCCACAGAAACTTCTCGCAATATCGCCTTTTGCTCTCATGCTATTTTACAGCGTGAAATATTTGAAGTGCCCAACGCAAAAGAAGACCCTCGCTTTCACGACAATCCTCTTGTAACGGGCGAGCCGAATATTCGATTCTATGCAGGGGCGCCTTTAATTACGCCCTCGGGGCATGCCATTGGCACGCTATGCGCAATAGGCCATCAACCAAAAACCCTTACCAGTCTTCAACGCCATGCACTTAAAACACTGAGTGAATCAGTGGTTGCGCATCTTGAATTAAAACGCAAGAACCGAGAGCTTGAGCGAACCAGCCAGTTTAAATCTGACTTTCTTTCCTACATTAGCCACGAAATAAGAACGCCGCTAAATGCGATAAACACGTTCAGTCATTTACTTGAAGGAGAAGCGAGACAACATTCACTTCCCGCTAACTTTACCGACTCACTCGGGCATATAAGCAAAAGCGGTGAGCGTTTACTTGAAATAGTGAACTCTGTGTTAGACATGAAGCAAATAGAAGCGGGTAAAATGCGCGTTATGCCGCGCCCGGTAGGCACAGCTGACTTTTTCACTCATTTATTCTCGCTAACCCGAATTCGCGCTGAAGATGGGAATGTTATTTTTAATTCTGTGATTGATGACAATGTTCCCCACTCTCTGTATTTTGACGACACTAAATTTGGTCAAGTAGCCTTAAACTTATTATCGAACGCCATTAAGTACACTCATGCCAACAAGCACGTTTCCATTCAGGTAAAATACAAGCAAGGGAAATTGTTGCTGGCGATTAAAGACGAAGGCATTGGCATTAGTGAAGAGGAACAAAAGAAGCTGTTCGCACCATTCGAGCGAATGGAGAACGCGCATCAATTTGATGGTACAGGCTTAGGCTTAAATATTACCAAGAAGCTAGTAGAGTTGATGGGGGGGGTTATAAAGCTTAGCAGTAAGTTAAACGAAGGCACCCGTGTGAGCGTAGCCATTCCGGCAGAAGAAGTTAGCGCCGATACCATTAAGCACGCCCCCTCGCTTTTACAGCCCCAAAAGCTAAATGTTCCTGCTGACTCTCACGTATTGGTAGTGGAAGATCATTATATTAATCAAATAGTGATTAAAACCATATTTGATAAATTTGGTTTACCATTATCAGTTGTAGGTAGCGGTGAAGAAGGCGTAGAGTATGTAAAATCGAACCCTGTAGATTTGGTGCTGATGGACATCAACTTACCGGGTATTGACGGAACAGAAGCCACTCGGCAAATTAAGCTCATGCGTGCAACACTGCCTGTTATTGCCTTAACCGCAGATGTTATCACGCAACGAGACCTGTTATTAAAAAATGGCTTAGACGACCTACTCACTAAGCCTGTGGAAAACGCAGAGCTTATTAGGGTACTTAATCGCTATTTAGGAAAGTAAGACAACGTGGAGCCACTGGAAGCCCGCTGTATGGTAAAAAGTACATCTCGAAAGACACTACGAAAGACATTAAGAGCATTACGCAACGGATTATCTGATTCACAGCAGCAGCACGCCTCGTTGGCAGTACGCGATAGCCTTTTAACATTGCCCGAAATTACCTATGCATCATCGGTTGCCTGTTACCTGCCTAACGACGGAGAAGTAGACTTACGCCCCTTTATGCACGCATGCTGGGGCTTAAATCAAGCATCTGAACGTCATACTTCTTTGCCCGTATTGCATCCAGTTTGTAAGGGCCATCTGCTGTTTCTTCGTTACACAGATAAAACGCCAATGCGTGTGAATAAATACAACATTGAAGAGCCAATACTAGCCTGCCCTGATGTTATCCCTACCTTTCAGCACCAGGTAATACTTATGCCGTTGGTGGGATTCGATGCCAATGGAAATCGCTTAGGCATGGGCGGAGGCTATTATGACCGCACGCTAGCCAGCATTCAAACTCGAACTATAGAGCCAAAACTTATTGGTATTGCCCACGATTGCCAACAAGTAGACAAACTTCCGGTTCAGTCTTGGGATATTCCTGTAAACGCAATTGTCACCCCCACACAGCAATTGAGCTTTAATCGTACATAACGCACCGTAAATTCCCCTATCACGGTGGGTTAGCTAGCGGTTTTCCGGTAAACTGATGAAAATTTAGTTAGGAGAGTCACTATGGATCAGAATGCAAAGAAGCAAGCAGTAGCTAAAGCAGCCATCGAATATGTTGAAAACGGCAGTATTGTTGGCGTAGGTACTGGCTCCACAGTTAATTTTTTCATTGAAGAACTCGGCAAAATTAAAAACAACATCGAAGGAGCAGTATCAAGCTCTGATGCCTCTACCAAGTTGCTAGAAGCCCTAGGCATTGAAGTATTCGCACTAAACGATGTTAGCAATATTTCAGTGTATATCGACGGTGCTGATGAAGTTACCGAACACAAACACATGATTAAAGGCGGCGGTGCAGCCCTTACCCGGGAAAAAATTGTGGCGGGTGCATCAACTACATTCGTGTGTATTGTAGACGATAGCAAGCGCGTTCCCGTGCTTGGCAAATTCCCTCTTCCTGTTGAAGTTATTCCAATGGCGCGATCGTTTGTGGCTCGCGAGTTGGTAAAACTAGGCGGCGATCCTGAATACCGTCAAGGCGTGGTAACCGATAACGGTAACGTTATTTTAGACGTACATAACCTTGAAATCTTAAACCCAAGAGAGCTTGAACAGTCGATTAATAATATTCCTGGTGTGGTCACCAACGGCATATTCGCCCTACGTGGCGCAGACATCGTACTATCGGCCACCGAAACCGGTGTTGATACCTTTAAATAATAGCTTTCAAGTTAAACTGATTTCTGTTAGATTTCCGTTTAGACGTCTAGATGGCCTTTCGAGAGTTTGAGGCTAGTACTAGTCGGGGTAGGTAAGACTTCCGCAAACACGCTGTGAACCCATCCATGGGAGCTCCGCCGCCGCATCCATGCGGCGGAGGGTTTGCTCCAGTCTTACCTACCCCGCCTGCACCAGCCTCGAGCTCTGTAAATACTAATACTTTTTAAGAGATAGCAAATCCATGAGCAAAGTTTCACTAGAGAAGGATAAGATCCGGATATTGTTGTTAGAGGGTGTGCATCAAAGTGCACTAGAAACCTTTAAGAATAATGGATACACCAATATTGAGTATCTCAAAACGTCCCTTCCTGAAGAAGAGCTTGTTGAGAAAGTGAAAGATGCACATTTTATTGGCCTTCGTTCGCGCACTCAAATTACTGAGAAGGTGGTAGACGCCGCTCAGAAATTGGTGGCTATTGGTTGTTTCTGTATTGGTACTAACCAAGTTAATTTAGAAGCAACACAGCGCCGTGGTATTCCGGTATTTAATGCCCCATTTTCTAATACTCGTTCAGTAGCAGAGCTTGTGCTTGGTCAGCTTATTCTTTTGCTTCGCCAAGTGCCTAGCAAAAGTGCTAAAGCGCACCGTGGTGAGTGGGAAAAAACAGCAAATGGTTCATATGAAGCCCGTGGAAAAACACTGGGTATTATTGGTTACGGGCATATAGGTACCCAACTAAGCATTCTTGCTGAACACCTTGGTATGCGCGTGCAGTTTTTCGATATTGAAGATAAGTTGGTATTAGGTAACTCAACCCAAGTTAAGTCGTTAGAGAAACTATTAAATACCTCTGATGTGGTATCGCTTCACGTGCCTGAAACTCAGCAAACGCAAAACATGTTTGCAGCTGAGCAATTTGCGCAAATGAAGAAAGGCAGCATTTTTATTAATGCTTCTCGCGGTACGGTTGTAGATATTGACGCTCTAGCCGATGCGCTTGAAAGCGGCCAGCTAAATGGCGCAGCTATTGATGTATTCCCTGTTGAGCCTAAATCGAATAACGAAGAATTCCAATCGCCTCTACGTAAATTCGATAACGTTATTCTTACGCCGCATGTAGGTGGTAGCACTCAAGAAGCGCAAGAAAACATTGGTATAGAAGTGGCGGGTAAATTGGCGAAGTACAGTGATAATGGTTCTACCTTATCAGCAGTTAACTTCCCCGAAGTATCATTGCCAGAGCACATTAGCCGCTCTCGTTTACTTCACGTGCACAAAAACCAGCCGGGTATTCTTACTCAAATTAACCAAGCGTTTGCAGAGAAAGGCATCAACATTGAAGCCCAGTACCTTCAAACTAACGCAGAAATTGGTTATGTAGTGGTAGATGTTCAGCAAGACAGAGCTTATGACGCGCTTGCACAGCTACAGCAGATTGACGGTACGATTAAGACCCGTATTCTTCACTAATGCTATGAATGGCGGCAGTGAGCTACCGTCATTCGTTAATCAATGTTGAAGACATAAAAAAACGCTGCCAATGGCAGCGTTTTTTGTTTCTACAATCGTTAATACGATTTTAGAAGAAGTTGTAAACTAGCGTTACTGCCGTTTCAGTATCAAGCTTTTCAACGTCGTCAGATACGTTTGAGTTATGGTCTAACTTGAACGACACCTTCATAGAAAGGTTACCGCTAATGGTAGCCGTAAGCGCCGACTCAGCACGAGATTTTGTGTTGTCAGACCCCACTTCCGTACTTACTGTTTGAGTAAATTTAGCTGTGTCAGAAATTCTCCAAGAGTAAGCACTTGAAGCACGAACAATCATGCTGTTCTGCTCTTCGCCTTCTTGCGTTTCAGCAAACGAGTAACCAGGACCGATTGAGTACTCTAAAGTGTGACGTTTATTTTCCAGCACTTTTTGGTTCCAACCTACAGCAACTGTTGATTGATAGTCGAAGTTACTTAAACGGTCATCTTCATATGATGCGAAACCAAACAAACGGTAATCCGGGTTTTCTAACTTGTAGTTACCCTGCGCAGAACCGTAAAATTTTTGTGCCGATGTGTACTCTTCTTCGGTACCGTCGTCGTTATCTACCGTTTCTTTCTTGTAAAGACCTTCAAGAATGTAGTCGTTGCTCCACTGCTGCAATTCTTGGTGAGCAGTAATACCGGCACTGATTGATGACGTTTCAGTGTTACCTGTTGTTGCGATAATACCGAGTTCACCTTCCATCGTGAAAGGTTTAACGTCGTCTTGAGCAAAAGTAACAGAAGAGAAAGACAAGGCCAAAAGTGAAGCGAGAAGCTGTTTTTTCATTAGCAATCCTAGTAGTGTTTTATCCTTTGCCATGCTGTGAATACCTAGCGTAAGCACTAGCCAGCATAGCCTGAAAAATCTGCGCCAATAGTACCTACCTAATAGTGCGAGTCAATGAGGGTCGAATAGAAATTAGACTATAAGACGTAAAATTTACACTTATTGATAAGCTTTAAGCGAACTTATTAGAAGAATTGATAAACCAAAGCAACTGACGTCTCGGTACTTAACCCATCTACATCTTCGGTAGTGTCGGTTTCATGATTCAAAATAAACGACAGCTTCATGGCTAAAGAGCCGAAAACATTGGCCGATAAAGACGTCTCAGAACGAGATTTAGTATTTTCATCACCCGCTTCAGTACTAACAAATTGTCGAAGGTTAGCACCTGATGCCCAATGGTATTTGTATTCAGCAGATGCCCTTACAATTACACCGTCATTGATATCTTCATCTAACGGCTCTTCAAGCTCGACAAAGGCATAACCCGGCCCAACACTGTAACGAAACTCACTGACTTCGTCTCGCCACACCCGCTGTGACCAACCGGCTGCAAGTGAAGCACGATGGTCATACCCGCTAAAGGAGTCATCTTCATAATCGCCGTACATGAATAAACGTCTACCAGGCTGGTTTAATTTATAATCGAACTGAGCGCTGCCATAGAAGCGTTTGGCCGATACCTCGCGACCAGTGCCATCGGCGTTACTTTCTTGATAAAGCATTTCTGCAAAGTACAGACTGCTCCAACTTTCAGTTTCATGATCGGCGTTAATACCCGCTTTAATACTCGCTGCAGATGTATTTCCAGTATTTGACAGAATACCTAACTCACCGTTCAGCGAAAACCTAGGTACTTCGTCGTCGGTGTCTGGCGTAAAATCGGCGTGATAAAGCGTTTGAATTAGATCACGTTCTGCTGCGAAGACGGCAGTACTTATACCGAGTAGACAGCATACTGCACAAAATAATTTTGTTAGATTAAGCATAATTTTTAATAAATTTTTATAGGTTCGGTGTTGTTATGGCATAGCCATTTAACACCCTATTATGCCCTTCCGTGGGTATTACGTAAGCTATGTGTCTTTTTACCGCTTAGTTTTACAATCGAGCGCTTGTAGAACGGTCTCTGAATTCATATTCAACAACCATCAAGCTGCTTTGCGCCACATGAAGCTTAAAACTGCCTACCATTGTTTTACCTCACTGCCAGTAAATCAATGTATAAGCATGGAAATTTTTGCTGTTTCTCTATCGGCGAACTCTATGGCATTTGCCACATCATCTAGGTTAACGCCAATATTATTGGCTATGTCTTCTGCAAAAAGTTCAACGTCACCGTTAGTTTTTTTATTTTGCTGCATAATAGTGACTTTTGATGCTAATGCCAGTAGCGCAATATCGCTATCCGCAGCCTGTCTAGACATATCATTCGCATGCATAACAGGATAATAAAGCACAAGAGGAAGCTTCCAGTTTTCTAATATGGTACCGCTACAGTTTGAAAAGGTAAAACCAAAATGTTGAATTTGTCTTGCCCCTAGCAGCATGTCGCTTTCTTGCTCAATGTAGCCTTTGTAAAGCTCTGGCGAGCGTTTAGCGATGACCAACTCACTGAGGTTTTGCAAAATGCCCATTACGAAGAAGCGCTCACTACCTCTTTTATTGCTAGCCTTAGCCAGATGCTTCGCCACCATTCCACAATAAACCGAGTCGAACCAATGTTTATCAAGGTTAATAAGCTGGGTATCAAAATATTTAAAAGCAGTGTTAGCGGTTTCTGCCACTACCAAATTATACAAAGCTTCACCACCAATAATGTTGATGGCTTTCGAAACAGATTCTACTTGAGATGGAAACCGGAACAGT
Source organism: Alteromonas lipotrueae (assembly GCF_019249255.1). Lineage (NCBI taxonomy): Bacteria > Pseudomonadati > Pseudomonadota > Gammaproteobacteria > Alteromonadales > Alteromonadaceae > Alteromonas > Alteromonas lipotrueae. The sequence goes on from NZ_JAESDJ010000015.1 coordinate 87,898, forward strand.
GAGCTGTTTGCCAATCGCAACACCTTGGCTGTTAATGACGAATCTAAACTGATCAAATCGCCAAGATCGCTTGCACTTGAACGGGGGTTATCTAATACCGAGCGGATACGTATACATATATCTGGCAAGGTAAACGACTTTGTAGCAAACGACACATATTTATCTAAGGACATGCAAAGGTTCCACTTTTAACTATTACATAGCGGTGTATAAAAGAAAAACTACACCACTTATGCTTTATCAATTTTCTCGGGAGACGTATCAAACATAGAAATTTGACTAGGCTCTCGGACTTCTTTTATTGCTTCGTTTTGACGGCGGGCTCTGCTTAAGGCCGCTTTTTTACGGCGCTGACATGCCACTATGACTTTTCGGCGAGTTCCATCATCAATCTTGAGCCAATACAATCGCTCTTCTCGGCTGCGGTAACATCCTTTGCAATACCCTCGCGGTCCAGACTCACAAACACCAATACAGGGGCTTGGAATTTCAAAGAACTCCAGTTGCTGTGCTGGTGGCGTTTGGTCTGTCATGTTTACCTGTATGCGTTTGCTAAAACGCGTTGCGTTAAATTAAAAACATTCTCTTAATGCCACTAACACCTTATTACTGGCCACGTAAACTAAGATGACTTTTACTTTACTCCACTATATTTTGGGCAAACTCACCAAAATAGCAACTCTGTAATAATACACCAGTATTAATCTACCAGTGTATAGTCAATAGTCGAAACTACCCGCACCTGCTTGATATGTGGGTGATGATGGTCTCTACTCGAGATAGAAAACCGTCCCTGATTAGCCCGTTTTATTTTCCCTAAGGTACTGTTTGAGTCTTGCGCGAATTTCTCAGCAACCTCTCTGGCGTTGACTGTGGCTTCCTCTATCATTGCCGGCTTTACTTCATTTAAACGCGTAAATACATAGTCGGGCTGCGCTTGATAGTGTTGATTCGTTAGCACCACACCAGACTTTAATAAGCGACCTATCTGGCTCATGACTAAGCGCACATTTTCTACATCGTTTGAAAACACGGTAATGGTTTGCACTGCGCTATAACGAAATGGCGCCTTTTCTGTTCCTCCATATTGCTGAGCTAGCTTATCGGTAATGTCTGGCTTACCGATGGTAATTCCCTCTTTGGCAATACCGTTATTCTGTAAGAAGGTAGAGACTTTCATGCTGTTAGTTTCAATGTGGTTGTAGAGGGCGGGTAAATCATTGCCTGCATCTACAAATTGAATAGGCCAAATCACGCGATCAGCCACGTATTCACGTTCTGATAATCCTTTAACGGTAACTATCCTATCCCAGGTTTGCATGTCGTTTAAGGCCGAAGACACCTGTTGACCCAATACGCCAAGCGCACTCACCATGCCTATTGCCACCACCACTGCTGCACCTATTTTCATAATCCTCATTTCCATTTTTTATTGTTGGTAGTGTTAGCCTACGTTCCATTAAGGTCGATATTAGGGAGTAAAACAGCCGACATTATTGATACTTAACGATACATAGTGACCAATTGTGGCATTAAAGAGGTTGAATAAAAGGTGAAGGAATAGCGTTCGAGGGGCGCGAGGAGAACCAAGACAGCTTTTGAAAATACTAAACAGGAGGGCGCTCTGCATTCACCTATATTGTTTATTTTATGCCCCAATAGCTCTACATAAACCGAACAGTTATGTGACACAGTCTTTAGGGTGATTTTTCTTAAATAGTGAGACTAAGTAAAGTAAACGCTATTTATGAGACTTACAGCCTCACTAATACACGTTTAAATTTCAATTAGATGAAATAAATTAATCATCAATAGAGCATACACTCAAATTATGTAAATTTATTGCCGCATTTATATAAAATAACAATAGCTTATTAAGGTAAAAGTCCAGTTTCTTCAAATTAAGCTATCAGATCCTAACGACTACGAGACTCATTTTTTATGTGGATTATTTTTGCATTGCTCGCAACATGTTTTTTTGGTTTACGTGGGATCTTGTATCAATGGACATCGCAGAAAAACTTGAATCGGGATCTACTGTTATTTGGTGTGTTTTTTATTGGATTTATGATTAGTCTGGTCGGTGTACTGTTGTTAAATCAACGTTGGTATGGTTGGGCTGATGTGGCTGTTGGTCTGGGCCTAGGCTTTGGATCTTTTGCTGCGAATGCGCTTTTACACAAGGGATTTTCAGTAGGAAAAGCATCACTCATCAGCGTTCTGTCAGGATTGACTCCTTTATTTGTACTAATTTTTGCATTTTTAATATGGAAAGAGACGTTAACAGCTATTCAATTACTTGGATTTTTTATTATTTTTTGTGGTCTTTGTATTATTAGATATTCGTCGGATATCTCTGCAGATAACTTGAAAGGAGCACAATGGGGACTACTTGCTGCATTGTTCTTTACGTTTACTGATTTAATGGGGAAACAATCCACACTCTTAGAGGCTGATGTTTTTGCTACTTTAACCTCTATGTTTGGATTCGGAAGTTTCCTTTTTGCCGTGACGTGGTTGGCAAAGCGTAAGAAATCTCTAGCTACTCAGTATTCAGTTACCACTAATTGGTCGGAAATAAAAACGTTCTCTTGCGGACTGATAGTTGGGGTGGCAAACGTAAGCGGTATGGTGGCAATAATATCCGCTTTTTCTATTGGTAATACTGGGCTAGTTTCTGCGATTTCAGGAATGAATATCTTACTTATTCTCCTTTATTCTCGTGTTGTTTTGAAAGAAACATTTAGCCGCCAAGAAGTGCTAGGGTTAACTGCTGCATTCGTCGGCCTTATGGTACTTAGATTAAGCTAAACCTTTTTCTATCAGTACCTTACGTCACAGTATTTTTAGTGAAGTGCAGTAAGGTATATTCAATAAATAACTAAAAATTATTATTACAGCCATGAAAACTCGCTTATTGCCTTCAACAGACTGATATATTAGTCGTTCCGAAAGGCCTACCACAAAAAAAGGCCACTTAAATAAGTGGCCTGAAGTGCCTCCAAAGTACGAGGAGGAGGCAACGCTTGGGTAAACGGGAGCGTTAACCTTTACGTTTCAACAAGTAGTAAAAAACAGGCGTTAGGATTAAACCAAAAACAGTCACGCCAATCATGCCGGAGAAAACCGCTACTCCCATAGCTTGACGCATTTCAGAGCCCGCGCCGGTAGAAAGCACCATAGGTAACACGCCCATAATGAATGCAATAGACGTCATCAGTATGGGGCGAAGACGCAACTTACTGGCCTCTTTAATGGCTGATAGTGCATCCATGCCGTTGTCTTGTAGCTCTTTAGCAAATTCCACAATAAGAATGGCGTTTTTAGTAGCAAGCCCCACTAACACTATTAAGCCAATTTGGGTAAATATGTTGTTGTCGCCGCCGTATATCACCACGCCAATTAACGCACTTAGCAAGGTCATAGGAACAATTAATATAATAGCCAGTGGTAAGCGCAAGCTTTCATACTGCGCAGCCAAAACTAAAAACACCAACAGTACTACCAGCGGGAAGATAAAGGCTGACGCGTTACCTGCCAATATTTGCTGATACGTTAGCTCGGTCCATTCGTAGGTCATACCTAACGGCAGGGTTTCATCAAGAATTTGCTCGATAGCCGCTTTTGCCTGATCTGAACTGTAGCCCGGAGCCGGAGAACCATTGACTTCAGCAGTAACATAACCGTTGTAATGCATCACTCTGTCTGGCCCTGCACTATGTTCAATATTAAGGAACGAACCTAGCGGGATCATATCGCCTTTATCGTTTCGCACTTTAAACTGAGTGATGTTTTCAACGTCTTGGCGGTACTGGGCATCGGCCTGAACATTCACCTGATAGGTTCTACCGAACAAGTTGAAGTCGTTCACGTACACCGAGCCTAAATACGCCTGCATGGTGTCAAATAAGGTGCCAATATTTACCCCTTGGCTAACGGCTTTCTCGCGGTCTACATCCACATTTAACTGAGGTACATTAACCGTAAAGCTAGTGAAACTACCGGTTAGTGCAGGGTGCGCCCACGCTTTGCCAATCACCTCTTGCGTTACTTTTTCAAGTTCAGCAAAACCTAAGTTTCCTCTGTCTTGCACTTGCAGCCTAAACCCACCAATGGTGCCAAGCCCCATTACCGGTGGTGGCGGGAATATAGCCACATACGCACCTTTAATAGAACCAAATTGCTGGTTTAATTGCATCGCAATAGCACCGGCGGATAACTCTGGACTTTGGCGTTCACTAAAAGGCTTTAACGGCGTAAACAGCACACCGGAACTTGGGCTATTGGTGAAGCCATTAATATTCAAACCTGGAAACGCTACTGCATCAGAAACCCCAGGGTGCTCCATCGCAATTCGTGACATTTCACGTACCACTTCCTCGGTTCTATCTAGCGACGAGGCATTGGGAAGCTGAGCAAATGCAATAAGGTACTGCTTATCTTGCGGCGGTACATAACCGGTTGGCGTGTTAGCAAACTGGAAGTAGGTTAGGCCTAATAAACCGGCATAAAGCACCACTACCACACCGCTTTTGCGAATAAGCCCACCTACAGCGCCTGTGTATTTTTTGGCACCGCGATCGAACATTTTATTAAATGGCGTAAATACAAAACGGCCAAATAATTTATCCATACCACGGCTTAACCAATCTTTCGATTGCCCATGAGGCTTTAATAATAATGCCGACAGCGCTGGGCTTAGGGTTAGTGAATTAATGGCCGAAATAAAGGTAGAAATGGTAATAGTTAACGCAAACTGCTTATAAAATTGACCGGTTAAGCCACTCATAAAGGCAGTAGGGATAAATACCGCAGCCAATACCAAGGTAGTGGCAATAATAGGGCCTGTTACTTCTTTCATGGCTTGTACTGTAGCGTCGAATGGCGCTTTACCGTCGGCAATATTTCGCTCTACGTTTTCCACCACCACAATGGCATCATCAACCACAATCCCGATAGCGAGTACCAAGCCAAACAACGACAGCGCATTTAATGAAAAGCCCATCAATTGCATAAACGCAAAGGTACCTACCAACGAAATGGGAACGGCCACTAAAGGAATAATGGAAGCGCGCCACGTTTGTAAAAACAGTACAACAACCAAAACAACCAATAACACAGCTTCAAATAACGTATTCACCACCGCTTCAATTGAGCCGCGCACGAATACCGTGGGGTCGTAAACGATGTCGTATTCCAACCCTTCTGGAAACATTTTTTCTAGCTGAGCCATGCGCGCACGCACGTCATCAGAAATTTGAATGGCATTAGAACCTGGTGCCTGAAATATAGGTAATGCAGCCGCAGGATTGTTGTTTAACAGTGAACGCAAGGTGTAGTAATCGGCACCTAACTCAATTCGTGCTACATCTTTTAAACGGGTAATTTCACCATTATCCCCGGCTTTAATGATGATGTTTTCAAACTCACTTTCATCTTCTAGGCGACCGCGTACATTGATAAGCAGTTGAAACTCGCTGGTGCCCGTAGGCTGTGCACCTAGACTTCCTGCCGCAGCTTGTTGGTTTTGTTCGGAAATTACCGCCACCACATCGCCTGGGTTCATTTGCAGTGAGGCTAACTTGTTTGGATCTAGCCATACACGCATGCTGTATTCACCAGCACCAAATAAACGAACTTGCCCTACCCCTTCAACACGAGCGAGTTCATCTTTTACGAATTGGTCAGCATAGTTAGACAAATAGAGCATGTCGTAACGTTTATCAGGCGACGTTAAATGCACCACCATGGTTAAATTGGGTGACGATTTTTCGGTAACAATGCCTAAGCGCTGTACTTCCTGTGGCAATCGCGGTGTGGCGCGATTAACCCGGTTTTGAACCAGTGTAGTGGCATCATCAGGGTCGGTACCAATGGCAAACGTGATGGTAAGGGTCATACGCCCATCAGATGTAGCCTGCGAAGACATGTAAATCATATCTTCTACGCCGTTAATTTCCTGCTCTAAGGGGGTAGCAACGGTTTCAGCTATAACCTTGGGGTTAGCACCTGGATAGTTAGCCGTTACCACTACCGTAGGCGGCACAACTTCAGGGTATTCTGTAATAGGAAGCTGCCAAACAGCAATGGCCCCGCCAATGAAAATGAGCAGGCTTAGTACACCTGCAAAAATAGGGCGGCGAATGAAAAATTGCGAAAAGTTCATTAATTAATTCCAGTACCCGCTGCGCTACCAGTAAGGGTATCAGCGCTAGCCAAATTTGTTACGTTATCTACTCGTGCCTGCCAATTTTGTAGGCTTGCAAGAGCTTCTTTATCACCCATATCAACCTGGTTTGGCGCAACAACAGCACCTGGACGCACACGCTGAAGGCCATCGACTACAATGGTGTCGCCAGCTACTAAGCCATTTTGAATAATGCGCATACTACCCACTTTGTCACCCAAGGTAACCGCGCGGTATTTCACCTTATTTTCGCTGTTTACCACCAACACAAATTTGTTGTTAAGGTCGGTACCTATCGCTTTTTCTTTAATGAGAATGCCTTGCTCGTTGGTATCACCCGCTAGTTTTAAATGGGTAAATAAACCCGGCATTAAACGACCATTTTCGTTATTGAATACAGCACGAACACGAAGGGTGCCGGTACTGCCATTCACTTGATTATCGACGAAATCGATTTGCCCCCAGTGGCCATAATCTTGCTCATTAGCAAGACGCATCGCAACCGCCTGGTCGTTTACCGTAGCGTCGGTTTTATCATCACTGCTAATGTAATTTAGGTAAGTTTGCTCATCAATATCGAAGTATGCGTAAAGCTGATGGGTAGATACGATGCTAGTAAGCTCTGACTGCCCTGCCGTTACATAGTTACCTTCGGTGATATTCGCGCGAGACACACGGCCAGAAATCGGCGCTTCAACTCGAGCAAAACCACGGTTCAAACGGGCAACGTCTAACGCCGCTTTCGTTTGGTTTATGCTAGCAAAAGCTTGATTCTTACCCGCTAAACGTTCGTCTAGCACTTCTTGCGAAACCGCTTGGGTTTTACGAAGCTTTACGACTCTGTCATAGCTTTGCACAGATAAGTCATAGCGGCTTTTTGCTTCTTCAAGTTGCGCGGTTAAACGCTCAACTTCTGCTTTAAAAGCGCGGTTATCAATAAGGAATAAGGTTTCGCCCTGCTCTACATATTCGCCTTCTTCAAAAGCAACAAATTCAATGTAGCCTGAAACGCGGGGGCGAAGCGATACCGTTTGCGGCGCTTCTAAACGGCCAGTAAAACTGTCCCACTCAGTTAAACGCTGCGAGACCACTGGCGCAACATCTACAGGAATGCCTGCATTAGCATGCATTTGCTGGCCAGGATCCGTGTCGTCGCTGCCACATGCGGCGACAAGTGCTGTTAGGCTTAATATTGCCAAAAATCGAGTTAAAGTCGTCATTGCAAGTGTCTCTAAAAGTTTGAAGGCCTGCATTATGCACATCGCAATACAATAAGAATAATTATATTTTCGCATGCAACACATCATAAAATGATATACATTAAAAAGTATGAAATTTGAGCTATTTCGCCCAAGGTGTTACATGAAAGTTGGCACCACGACATGAAGCAAAAAAGTGTTGTGATAATAGCTAGACGCGCCGTATAGAGATAAACTGAAGCGATAAAAAGTGATGGGTTCACCGCGTGTTTACGGAGTATTTCCATACCTCGGCCTTGAACCAGAACCCAGGTACAGAACTAATTTACGAATAACGGGAGAGACTGATGCGTCCACATGATTTAAATTTATTGATGATATTTGATGCCATCATGACAGAAGGCGCGATTACCCGTGCTGCTGATAGGTTGTCGATGACCCAGCCAGCAGTTTCAAACGCCCTTTCTCGCATGCGTACCGCATGGAAAGACGAGTTATTCGTAAAGGATGGTCGTGGTATTCAACCCACCTCTTTTGCCACAAACCTGTGGAGCCAAATTCAAGGCCCATTAGGACAGCTTGAAGTTGCCGTAAGTCCTGCGGAATTTGACCCTGCAACGGCGAAACGTACCTTTCGTATATCGGCCACCGACAGCATTGTTGCTATGGTGTGGGGGCCGCTACGTAAGGTAATTGAAAATGAAGCGCCAGGTATTAATATTCATGCGATCCCCAGTTACGATTTAGGCACTGATAAGGTATTGAAAGACGCTGAGGCCGAACTAACCTTTTCTAAATACCATCAACCTGATGCGGTGATACGTTCCGAGCACGTGTTAGATCCTAGTTGGGTAGTGGTGATGCGTCCCGATCACCCGCTAGCGAAAGCACAGCTCACGCTAGAAGACTTTATTGCTGCAGATCACCTGTTAGTGTCGGTAACGGGTGATGTCACCGGCCCTACCGATCAGGTATTGGCTAACATGGGGTTAAAACGCCGAATTGCCATGTCGGTCAATCAGTTCTACAACGCTACGCCGCTGCTAAAAGAAAGCAACTTAATATGTGTTGCACCGTCACTGGTTGTCGAGAAGGAAATCTTCTCTGGTGAGCTCGCGGTGTTTGAAACCCCTGTTGAAATTAAAGGCCTGCCAATGTCTGTTATGTGGCACAAACGCCAAGACTTAGATGCAGGCTTACAGTGGTTGCGTAAGTTAGTGGTGAAGTTCATTCGTGAGCGTGTAGAACGCCATGAAATGCTGCTATCTCAATGCTGCCGTAAAGCCTATTGCGCCGAAACCGTAAAGCGCATCTTGACACAACGTAATAGAGAAAATAACGATATGACGTCAACTGGTGTTCCGCAAACGGAGGTGTTGGAAGCTGATTGTGCGGTAAACGATGAAATCAGCAAGGTAAAAGCATAGGTTCAGCTGCTGATTTCAACGTTATTATTAGTGCAGTATAGGGTTTCTACCAATTATACATAGTGCCATCTTCAAGTCGGTTCACAGGTAAGTAAGCCGGCTTGTAGGGATACTTGGCCGCGAGCGACTCATCAATATCTACACCATGTCCGGGCTTTTCACCCACCTTCATAAACCCCTTTTCGAAACGATAGTCATGGGGGAATACAGCGTCGGTTTCTTCGGTATGACGCATGTATTCTTGAATACCAAAATTAGGAACCCAGGTATCAAAATGTACCGCAGCTCCCATGGTAATTGGACTTAAGTCGGTAGCACCATGGAATCCAGTGCGAATATGGTAAAGCTCGGCTAAATGCGCAATTCTGCGCAAGTGTGAAATTCCGCCAGCGTGTACAATTGTAGTGCGAATGTAATCGATTAATTGTTCACTAATAAGCTGTTGGCAGTCATGAATTGAGGAGAATACCTCCCCAACGGCAATTGGGGTAGTGGTATGTTGTCGGAATAACCTAAACCCTTCTTGCAGTTCAGCGGGAACGGCGTCTTCTAGCCAAAACAACTTGTAAGGTTCTAGAGACTTACCTAATTGAGCCGCCTCTAGCGGTGTGCAACGGTGATGGGCATCGTGTAACAAATGGTGATCGTATCCATAAGTATCACGCAATGTCTCAAATAATTTAGGGACGCTGTTTAGGTACTTACTGGTAGACCAAATATTTTCCGACGGTAAATTAGCGTCAGCGGGTTCATAAAACAGTTTATCTTTGGAAACACCATACGTGCTACTAAGGCCAGGAACACCTGTTTGCGCACGAATGGCTTTATAACCCATATCAATATACCTGCCCACTTCCTCGACGGTTTCTTCAATGGTGTTGCCATTTGCATGGCCATAGACCATTACCCCATCACGGCTGCGGCCGCCGAGTAATTGATACAATGGCATATTAGCCGCTTTCGCTTTAATGTCCCATAGTGCGACGTCAATTGCCGCGATGGCTGTCATTCCAACAGGCCCTCTGCGCCAGTACGCTCCTCTATAGAAGTACTGCCAAATATCCTCTATACGGCTAGCATCTTTACCTAACAAACAAGGTATTAAATGATCTTCAAGGTAACTAACAACCGCGAGTTCACGACCATTTAACGTAGCATCACCAATTCCATAAATCCCTTCATCGGTAACAATTTTTAACGTCACAAAGTTACGACTGGGGCAAGTAACAATCACTTTTGCTTCAATTATTTTCATACGAGTACCTTTAAGCATTAACGTGCACCAATCTAGGGGAGAGTAACTTGAAGTTACTAAGGTAAACCTTTAAATTGGTCTGGACTATTAACTCTAGAGTATAATCGGCTTGACCAATTTACAAGATCAATTTTCATCCGTTGACAATACAGGTGCTAAACGTCTGTATTTGCAAATTGCGGACAAACTCGCTCAACTTATTAGTGATGGAACAATAAAACCTGGCGAACGCTTGCCAGCAGAGCGTGAATTAGCCAGCCGCTATGATGTGAGCAGACAAACCGTACGCGAGGCATTAATTGCACTAGAAGTGTCAGGCATTGTTGCAATACGCCCTAGTTCTGGCATTTACGTATTAAAGAAATCAACCCTAAGCCCCGCCCTAATTACCGAAGATGCCCCTGGCCCTTTAGAAATTATGGAAGCGAGACGGCTACTCGAAGGGCAAGCGTGCGAAATGGCGGCTTCACGTATCAGCAACGAAGAACTACGTAAGCTTCAAGCTTATATCGAACAAATGTCGGTGTTAGTTGGTAAGCAAGATTTAACCGGGGCAGAACAGTTTGATGGTAGGTTTCACCGGTTAATTGCGCACGCAACACGAAACAGTGCTATTTACACTATGGTTGATTGGCTGTGGACCTTGCGAGATTCATCTGAAATTAGTCGTCTCTTTGCTGAAAAAATGCGAAGACATGGCGCCAACCCCAACATTGAAGCCCATCAGGCTATATACGAAAATTTATGTAGGCGCGACGGAGATGGAGCAAGGCAAGCAATGGAAAGCCATCTCAAACACGTAGAAGACATGTTTATAATTATGATTGGAGACGCTTAGTTTGGACAGTCCAATTTGACATTGGTCTGCAATGTTGATATTTCTGTGCGTCCAGATTTCGATAACGCAGAGCATTGTCATGAAAAAAGATTTTAAATGTATGGTGGCTTTATTGGCCGTTACATTGTCGTTATGTTGGCAAACACCGTCTTTCGCCAACCAGCAACCCGTCGATTTGGTTTATCCTTTTGCCGATACGGCAAACAGTCGCTGGTTTTTCTTTGACTCTGCATCGTTACCTTTTGGTATGGTTAACTTAAACCCTGATACAGAAACGGGCGGCGCATGGGGAAGCGGTTATCGCTACAATTCCAGCGAAGTAAAAGGTTTTAGCCATGTTCACGCGTGGCAGCTTGCAGGCTTGTCAGTTATGCCCGTATCAACCAAGCTCCCCATTACACAATTAAAATCGGACTACTATTCTGCGTTTAATCACAATGATGAAATTGTAAAACCTGGGTTTCATCAGCTACAGTTATCCCGCTATAACATCGATGTAAAATTAACGGCCACAACACGGGTGGGATTTCACAGTTATCAATTCGCTAACAGCGAAAACCAGCAGGTTTTGTTTAATTTAGGTGGGCAACTGGGCCCTAGTCATCTTGGCCATGCTGAAGCGCATAAGGTTTCACAGACGTCTATTAATGGCTATATAACGAATTTACCCACTTACCGTCGATCCCGTCCAACCAAAGTCTTTTTTCACGTTGAATTCAGCCGTCCTATTGAGGATATGGATAGTTGGCGCGGCGAGCACCATTTTGAAAAAGTAGATTTTATTAATGGCATAGACGCAGGCCTACTGGTCAATATATCACCGTCAAAACAACCGCTGCTAATGAAAGTAGGGATATCCTACGTGTCAGAAGAAAATGCAAAATCGAACATTGATATTGAACTCCCACACTGGGAATTCGATAAAGTGAAAGAAGACGCTTTTGCAATTTGGAATCAACAGCTGAGTAAAATTTCGGTGTCTGGTGGAACCCGCCAGCAGCAGCGCAGATTCTACACTGATCTTTGGCACGCATTACAGGGGCGACGCATCATTTCTGATGCCAATGGTCAGTATATGGATCAAACTTCTAGTACCCCCAGAGTGAAACAGATACCGCTTTTAGACAGTGGAGAGCCCTTGTTTAATCACTACAATTCAGACTCTTTCTGGGGAGCTCAATGGACAATATCAACGTTGTGGCCACTTGCCTATCCAAAAATTGCTTCAGAAATGACAAATAGCTTACTCAACTATTACAAAGACGGCGGTATGATTGCACGTGGTCCATCAGGCGGAAATTACACCTATGTGATGACAGGCGCGTCTTCCACCCCTTTTATCGTGTCAAATTATATGAAAGGCATTCAAGACTTTGATGTTGAACTTGCCTATGAAGGACTCAAGAAGAACCACAGCACTGCTGGCATGATGGCAAAAGCGGGTTACGAGCATTACACCAATACTGGCGGCGGCATGCGCTTTTATGAGAATGATGGCTATGTTCCATTCCCACTTCCTACAGGCGAAAGTATGTATGGTAATCACAAACGTGGCCCAGGAATGACGCTGGAATACGCTTTTCAGGATCATGCTCTAGCACAATTAGCCGGTGCACTAGGCTATAACGACGACTATGAAATGTACGCTAAGCGCTCAAAAAATTACCGTCACGTATTCGATGCAAGTAGCGGTTATATGAGACCAAGAAATCCAGATGGTTCGTGGCAAACCCCTTTCGATCCATTTCAATATGAAAATGGATTCGTTGAATCTAACCCAGCACAAGGTACGTGGAATGTGGCGCATGACATTGATGGCCTCGCGTCCTTAATGGGCGGAAAAACAACGCTGATTGAAAGGCTCGACAACGCCTTTAACGAGGCTGAAAAGCAAGGATTTACTGCAGGTAACGCACATGCAGATGAAGCGAAAGACGAGTATAGAAGAATTCCTATTAACTATGGTAATCAACCAAGTATGCAAACCGCATTCATTTTTAGCGCTGCTGGCGCACCTTGGAAGACCCAATATTGGTCGCGAAAAGTCGTCAATAAAGTCTACTCTGATTTGTCACCACAGCGTGGTTACAGTGGTGACGAAGACCAAGGACTAATGGGTAGTTTGGCCGTACTGATGAAAATTGGACTTTTCCAGCTTACCGGGGGGGTAGAAAAGGATCCTATTTATTATATTGGTAGCCCTCTTTTTGACACTATTACCATTACGTTGGATGACCACTATTACACCGGAAAAACCTTTACTATTCGAACACGTAACAACAGTGCAGACAATGTATATGTCAGCGCCATAACACTGAACGGCAAGCCATTGACTCGCACCTATCTGCTCCATAGTGAAATAGTTAACGGTGGAACACTTGTTCTAGATATGTCTGACCGACCCAATAAGCAGCTTCACTAAATGTCGAAATCTTGCCTGTTATTCGATAATGACGGTACGTTGGTAGACAGTGAGTATCTTTGTAATTTAGGTATTGCCCACGCGTTTCTTGAACTCGACGTAACACTAGATGCAGATGACTTGGTAAAACACTATCGCGGTATGAAACTGTCTGAAATAATGGCATCTATTTCACGGCAGTATTCTGTAGAATTGCCTGACGATTTTATCTCGTCTTATCGTAAGCGTGTTGCGTCTTTGTTCGATAAGCACTTAACACCTATTGAAGGTGTCGTTTACGCACTTGACCACCTCCCTCATCGAAAAGCCGTAGTATCTAATGGCCCACGGCAGAAAATTGAGCATGCCCTAAATGTTTGCCAACTTCGCGGTTACTTTAACGACAACATTTTTAGTGCCTACGACATAGGCTACTACAAACCCAATCCTCAGATATACCTTGATGTGGCCGCTATGATGAAGGTATCGCCTAATCAATGTGTGGTTATTGAAGACAGTAAAGTGGGCGCAGAGGCGGGTAGCCGCGCTGGGATTACTACCCTGTTTTATAATCGCTACAATGAAACGCTTTCATTACCCCACGTGACCAGCTTTAACGACATGAAACAATTGCCTAAAATGATTGCTAACGTAAGTTAGTATTCACTTACTATCATTCACACTGTTAAGCAAAAAAACCAGTCAGGAGAAACTGACTGGCTTTTAATAAATGATAAATGCCCGGGTTTTACTTCATAGTAGGCATCGTAAAGTGATTGATGTTTTGCTGACCTTTGGGCCAACGTGCCGTCACCGTTTTCATTTTAGTGTAAAAACGAACGCCATCTGGCCCGTGCATATTTAGTGGGCCAAAAATAGATCTTTTCCAACCACCAAAGCTATGGAACGCCATTGGCACTGGTATAGGTACATTAACGCCTACCATACCCACCTGCACTTTGTGACAGTAAGCGTGGGCTGCTTCTCCATTTGCAGTGAAAATAGAGGTGCCATTACCATATTCATGACGGTTAACCAGTGCTAGCGCTTCTTCAAAACTACTCACTCGAACAACGCTGAGTACTGGCCCAAATATTTCTTCATTATAAATACGCATTTTAGGGGTCACGTTATCAAACAGTGTCGGCCCCACAAAATAGCCTTTTTCACATCCAGACACGCGATAGTTTCGGCCATCAGCAACTAGTGTGGCCCCTTCTTCCACACCATCTGAGATATACTCTTGCACCTTAGCGGCGTGTTCCCGGCTGATTAGCGGCCCCATATGAGGTTCGTCACCTTCACCTAAACCTGGGCCTACTCGCATTTGCGCTATTTCTTGCTGCAATTGTGCAATTAATGCATCTGCGGCTTCGTCACCCACACACACAGCAACTGAAATTGCCATACAGCGCTCGCCGGCTGAACCATACGCCGCGCCCATCAGTGCACCGCTAACCAAGTCAAGATCGGCATCGGGCATTACAACCAAGTGATTTTTTGCGCCACCTAATGCTTGTACTCGCTTACCGTGCTGATTTCCCACATTGTAAACATATTCAGCAATGGGGGTTGAGCCGACAAAGCTAATAGCATCAACATCTTCATCTGTAATTAGTACGTCGACCGATGTTTTGTCACCGTTGACGACATTGAATACGCCATCGGGTAAACCGGCCTCGGTAAGTAATTCGGCAATTCTTAATATAGTACTGGGGTCTTTTTCTGACGGCTTCATGACAAACGTATTTCCGCAGGCAATCGCTACAGGAAACATCCAAAGTGGTACCATCGCAGGAAAATTAAAAGGGGAAATGCCGGCACAAACACCTACAGGCTGCATTAGACTAAAACTGTCTACGCCTCGCCCCACATTCATCGACTGCTCACCTTTGAGTAAATGTGGAATGCCGCAGGCAAATTCCACCACCTCGATACCCCGCGTTAACTCACCTTGAGCATCAGAGAACACTTTGCCGTGCTCTTTGGTAATTAAGGTAGCAAGTTCATCTTTGTGCGTTTCTAACAACGCCTTAAACTTGAACATAACTCGGGCTCTGTTTAGCGGAGTTACTTCACTCCATGTCACAAACGCCTGCTTAGCGGCAGTAATGGCCGCTTGGGTTTCTTCAACTGTAGATAGGCTTACTTTTCTGATTACCTCACCTGTGGCCGGATCGTAAACTGAATTATCGCGATCACTTGTGCTGTCGACCCGCTCACCATTTATATAATTACCTAACGTTTGCATATCTCTACCTTTTAAACCTAGATCCTGAAGAATTAGTACGGTTGTTTAACTTGCTGCTGTGTATAGTTTTCATGCGCATCAGCAACAGCTTTTCTTTTAGACGTTTGGGGTATTGCGACATCCCACCAACTGCCATTGTCGGTGCTGATATGTGGGTCTGTATTAATCGCGATTAACGTGCTGGTGGTATTACTCTTAGCTTTGGTTAACGCTGCTTCTAATTCACCTAATGAGTGAACATGTTCGGCATTCGCGCCCATTGAACGAGCATGTTGAGCGAAATCAATTTGCATCAACTCAGGCGCACCTTCACAGTCGTCCAATAAATTGTTGAACGGTGCATTACCCGTTCCTTGCTGCAATCGGTGGATACAACCAAAACCTCGGTTGTCTAACAAAATGACGATAATCTTTTGCTTAAGCATCACAGATGTTGCTAATTCGGCATTAAGCATCATGTATGAGCCATCACCAACCACCACTATGACGTCATTGTTTGGCTTGGCTAATTTAACGCCTAAACCGCCCGCTATTTCATACCCCATGCAAGAAAAACCATACTCTACGTGATAACTACCGGGTCCTTCTGCTCGCCATAGTTTGTGAAGTTCGCCGGGTAATCCACCTGCTGCACACACAATCGTATCGCCAGCATTTGAACCGCGCTTTACCGCCCCTAATACTTGCGCATCGGATGGTAAACCTTGGGTGTCTGAAGTCACATCTTCATAATGCTGCTGCCACTTTATATTGAGTACTTGGGCTTTTTCCAACCATGTTGTTGGCGCCGACCATTGCGCTAGCGCGCTATGCAGCTGTGTTAACGTTTGCGTCGCATCACCTACCAAAGACACCGCATCGTGTTTATTGGCATCGAAAGCGCCTATGTTTAATTGAAGTAAGACTGTATTGTCGCGGTTCCAAAGGGTTCGAGATGACGTGGTGAAATCTTGTAGCCGAGTGCCTATCGCAATAATTAAATCTGCTTCAGCGGCAATTTTATTTGCAGCTTCACTTCCTGTCACACCTACCCCACCCAATGCACAAGGATGTTGCCAAGATAGGCAGCCTTTACCCGCTTGGGTTTCTGCAACCGGAATCTGATGAGTTTCAGCAAATTCTGATAGGGCTGCTGCTGCGCCAGAATACAGCACTCCACCACCGGCAATAATTAACGGCTTTTGCGATTTCTTTATCGCAGACACGGCTTGTTCAACTTCAAAAAGCTCAGCCAAAGGCTGACGAATTCTATGCACTCTTTTAGTGAACAATGAGACTGGGTAATCGAATGCCTCTGCCTGAACATCTTGCGGAAATGCCAAAGTAACGGGCCCACAATTCACCGGGTCGAGCAGTGTTTGCATGGCCACCGGTAAACTATTAATAAGCTGTTCGGGTCGATTAATACGATCGAAATAGCGACTTACCGGTTTAAAACAATCATTCACTGAAATATTCGGGTCACTGAAGTGCTCAATTTGTTGTAAAACAGGATCAGGTTTACGGTTCGCAAAGTTGTCGCCCGGCACAAATAACACCGGTAAACGATTTGCGTGAGCAAGCCCAGCGGCGGTCACCATATTGGTTGCGCCGGGCCCAATTGATGACGTACACATCATCATTCTTCGACGGTTATTAGCTTTTGCATACGCAATTGCGGCATGCGCCATGCCTTGTTCGTTATGCGCTCGGTATGTTGGAAAAGTCGCTTTGTTGTCGTGTAGTGCTTCACCTAGGCCAGCCACGTTCCCATGACCAAAAATAGCAAAGGCTCCGGCAAATATAGGGAACTCTTCGTGATCAATTACAATGTACTGCTGTGTAAGAAATGCCAACATTGCTTGCGCAGCAGTGTATCTAATGGTCTTCATCTAAATGTCCTTACGCGTGTTCCATGCTGAGACTAAAGTAAGATAGTTTTCAGCTACCACCTTCATCAGCACCTCGTCATCGATTTTTCCCGCCAACCAGTCTTTGCTGGGTGCGGAAAATATAGAGCGGCCTACTGCAAAGCCTTTACATAGCGGATATTTAGCACTATTAGAAAACCCTTCTATAAGTGCATCAATTGGCGCATCTAAACCTAAAAGAATAATGCCTCTACAATGTGGCGAACGCTTATTCACCAGGTCACTAATGCGCTTCCATGCGGCAGGCGAAGGGGGAGGCAGCTTCCACCAATCGGGCCTTACATTGAGGTCGTAAATCATTTCCATTGCCCTTACGACAGACGTATCGTCAGCGGGAATATCACTAGGCGGAATTATTTCTAGTAGCAGTTCATGACCACTTTGACAACACGCGGCATAAAGCTCTTCAATCTGCTTAGATTGTGCTTCCCACATGGCAGCGTCGTCATCTGGATGCATAAACACTAAACATTTAACGATATGCTCCTGAGGCCAACTGACCAAGCGAGAGCCTATAGAACGCCCGCCTTCTAGCTCGATAGGACGGGAACCCGGCACTTCCACTGGACGCCCCACCCACCAGCGTTTTCCGGTAACAGCGTTCAATGCATCTTGACCGAAGGTATCGTCTATCAAAACCCCAACTTGATTATTACCTTGTACGCCAGTCTGCTCTAACGCCTGTAAAATAAGCGCTTTTAGGGTTTTTATTTTTGACAAATCGGCACCCGCTTCATTTGCCATTTCGACAAATTGTTTACGATGGTCGAATGCTAAAATACATAAGTCTTGCCACTGCGAAGTTTGACGCGTGGTAACCCTATGTAAATAGTTAAGCTCTGGATGAATATCGGGGCGCTCAATGGAATGTTGATTGGCAATGTAATAGTCAAGCTCGTCAGCCGAAGGAATGGCGGGGGCACAACCATGGCGAGATACCACAAGTGCGCCAGCGGCGTTGCCGTAGGCACATGCTTTTTTAAACCCTTCTTCACGCAACCATCCTCTCAAGAAACCAGACATGAAAGCGTCGCCCGCACCAAGCACATTAAGGACATCAACCCTCACCCCTGGTGCAAAAAAAGCATCATCAATGTGGGGGGGAATGGCGTCATCGAAAATAGAACATCCTTTCTCGCCGCGCTTTAGCACGATGGTGGCGTCAGTAAGTTGCCTCACGTTTTGAAGTGCTGCTAATGTATCTGTCACACCACCAGCAATATGTATTTCTTCTTCCGTACCAACAATTAAATCGCACAGTGGAATAATAGACTGTAAATGCTCAGAAACGCTGCTATTGGAGACAAATCGATTGTCGCCTTCACCTGGGCGGGTTAACCCCCAAAGTACCGGTCGGTAGTCAACATCCAAAATAACTTTAGTATTGTTTTTTCGTGCATATTCAATTGCTTTACGAGCAACAGCATCAACATGGGGAGTTGAAAAATGTGTTCCGGTAATCAATAAAGCCTTTGCTGATGCAATATACTGCTCATCAAAATCACTGATATCTACTGCCATATCGGCGCAATCAGCACGATAAAATAGTAACGGAAATTCTTCCTTACTTTTTATTGATAAAATGGCCAACGCTGTGAGACGCTGTTTATCGGTAACAACGTGGCTTGTGTCTACGCCAACTCGGTCTAATTCTTCACGAATGAATTGCCCAAACTGCTCATCGCCTACACGGGTAAGCATAGAAGATTTCAATCCTAAGCGGGCTGCACCAAAGCAAATATTGCACGAAGAACCACCCAGAGATTTTGCAAACGTAGAGATATCTTGAAGGCGGTTACCGATTTGCTGTCCGTACAGATCCACAGACGCTCTACCTAGGCAGATCAGATCTAATGTTTTAGCATCTTGCATTGATACAGGTACTCTCAATTGATTGGATAATTAACTTTCTAAAAACAAAATAGAACAAATATTCCAATTTATCAACACTGGAATATTTATTCCTTACATGCTAAATTTAGAACACCTAGTATGAAATTATGATGACACCATCAAACCAATGGCAGAAGATCAGTTAACGTTAGAACACCGAATCGAACAGGAATTTGCTTCGTTGAGCAATCGGCTTCAGCAAGTTGCTCGGTTTATCTTAGATAATCCTAATAGTATTGCCTTTGGGACTGCGGCCAGTATCGCAGAAGCTGCGGGGGTACATGGTTCTACGCTAGTACGATTCGCCCATGCGTTCGATTTCGAAGGTTTTAGCGACATGCAGCAGGTCTTCAAACATAAGCTCATTTCTTCCACTCCTACCTATGAATCTCGAGTGCAATCGGTATTAGATGCGCCAGAAACCCATGATGACCAGTGTGGGCTGAGTTGGCTTAAAAAAATTACAGCGGCAAACGAGGCTGCACAAAAAAGTGCGTTAGATAAGATTGACCCTGAAGCCTTAAACTTAGCCATAGTAGAACTACAAAAGGCAAGTATTATTCATGTACAAGGGGTAAGACGTGCGTTCCCCATTGCGAGTTACTTCAGCTATGTACTTGGAAATTTAGGTTATCGAGCACACCTTCTCGACAGTGTGGGGCAAATGGACAGAGCCCAATGTGGATTAATGACAAAAGACGACGCGTTATTTGCTATTAGTTTCGCACCTTATGCCCCTGAAACAATCGAAACGGTCACTCAAGCCAAATCAAAAGGCGTAAAAATAATTGCCTTAACCGATAGTGTATTGAGCCCTATGGTAGAACTTGCTGATGTATGCATAAAAGTTAAAGAAGCGGAGATCCACTCATTTCGTTCGCTTAATAGCAGCTTTAATATTATTCAAGCATTAATGC
>NZ_JAESDJ010000016.1:0-95533 GCF_019249255.1 Alteromonas lipotrueae
AATTTAACCCCTTTGTTTTCAACATGAATATCAGTGAACGCCCAAGAAAAATCGTTAATGGTATTTCTATTGCTGATTACGTTAGCATCTTCATCTAACCATGCGCCTGTATCTAAACCCGCTTTATCGTTGGTTCGATCGTAGTAAGCATTTACTATTAAGCTGTCATTAATTTTATGTTCTAGCACTAATGAACCTAGGAAGCGATCGCGCTCTCTTCTCTCGCCATTTTGATATTCACGATCGAAATTAACATCCTGTTTCACCAATACTGCGCGATAGCCGGTATCGTCAGTAATCTCGCCACCAGCATCTAGCATAAATCGTGTAGAACCATACTGGTCGGTGTCTGCGCTAACCTCCAATAAGCGAGACGCGGTAGGTTGCTTGGTTACCATATTAATAAGCCCACCAGGTGCAGACTGACCATATAAAATACTAGACGGCCCTTTGATAACCTCTACTCTTGAAAGCGTTTCAATAGGCTGTTGATAGTGCGACCAATGCTGGTGCCCGTCTCGCAAATAGCCAGTAGATGAGCTTAATTCAAAGCCTCGAGAACTAAATACTTCGCGGTTACGTTGTTTAGAACCCGGCGACAAACTGGCATCGTTATTGAGTACTTCACCTAAGGTTGTTGCAAGTTGCTCATCTATAATAGTTTCAGGAATGACAGTTACGGCTTGAGACGTTTCAAGTAATGAAACATTCGCACGCATGGCGCCAGATGCATCACCTACTTTATAGTCGTTAAAATAGGTACCTTTTACTTTAATAACTTCTACTTCATTTTCGCTCGTCATTGTTTCTTCTGCGTAGGCCGCATTCGATAGTGCAATGCCTCCAACGCTTAGGCCCAAGCCAAGCCCCAAACTTTTACCTAACTTAAGGCCTAAACGAACATTTACTGACGTACGACTGCGCTGCATGAAGGTTTTCCTATACAAAATACTGACAAAAGCTTTCAAAAACGCGATGCTAGCACAAACACAAATGATAAACATTAACATTCAGTTAATCGAATTTAAGGAAAAATAGTATCTGTTTTGATAGATTGCAGAGAAAGAAAGCCCTTATTAACTTCCAAAAGGTAAATAAGAATAGGCTCCATATCCTAAACAAGCAGCAATTCCGGTAGCAAAAAGCCACGCTGCCCACCCCATCTTTTTTAAGGCGACTCGCCAGGCCCCAAACGGTGTATTTTTAGAAGAAATACTGTCAACCTTTCGCCCTACTCGCAACCCGTACATGTACGTGCCAGTTATACAAAGGGCCGTAAGAAAAATACCAAATAAAAAATACAAAATCTTACTCGCTAACTTCCCCGTACTCCCTTGCACTTCACCCCACACACCAAAATGCAGCGGATCTGCTGCTTCTGAAATACGGGTATGTAACGACAAATCATTTCCATCTTGCTTGAAAACGGCTTCAGCAGAAACAGGGTCGAATTGAATGGTATTCGCTCGGCTTCTTACCAGTATTGCACTGGCTTGGCCTTGGAACACCACTACCCCAGCGGCCTTGTTGGGAAGTCGCACTTCTTGAATGGTAAGCGCTTGAAACTGCGCTCGTGCAATATGCAACATAGTGATAAACGCGGCTTGAGTTGGCATTATTGGTGCGTCCATCGCGGCTTCGGTCATTGCGTAGCCTTTGTCACGACTGGGAGCAGCTGCGCCCCAACGTTCTGCTAAATACCAGCTGCCTGTAAGTCCTATCACAATCAAGAACCATAAGCTCCAAACACCAACTAACCGATGTAAGTCGCCCCAACGGGTTTGCCTGTGCCGCCAACGGGGCGTGCGAAAGAAGCCCTTCCACCAGCGCCGATAAATATACAAGCTAGAAATCAGTACCGCCAATATAGCGATAGAAAAGGCACTAACAATGGTGATGCCAAGCGTTAGTGGCAACATTAGATGTCGGTGAATTACTCGCAAAAATCGCTGCCAGTTTAACCAGCGTCCATCGCCTAAATGCTCACCTGTTGTGGGATGAAAAAACAAACGGTGCCGTTGGTTATCCTTATCGCGATAGATAACTTCTGCACTGAACCAAGGATGAAGAGGCGCGTGGATAGACTCTATTTTTCGTACAGGGGGGGTTAATTGCGCGGTTTTAGTAAGAGCTTGTGCATAAACCGCCTGCCAATTCATATCACTTACACTTGACGGGGATACCCGTTTTGCTGAGTTAGCTAACCAATCAATTTCGTGGGACACCACAGCAAGCGTGCCGGTAGCTACTATGAAGCACAGCAGGATGGAAAGCTTAACGCCCACCCAGCTGTGAATAGAAAACCATGTAGACTTGCTTAGCACTTATTAAAAATTATATTGAAGCTGGGCGATAATTTCGCGAGGCTGCCCTGGGAAGTGGCCATTTCTTTCGCTAAAGCCGCTTACTGCATACTCTTTATCAAATAAATTATTCACATTTACACTAAGTAAAACCGCGTCCCATCGTGTTGTCCAGCTTGCATCAAATACAGTGAAAGGCTTTACCCTTTGCGCATCTGCACTTATTTGCTCGCTCACGTAATTCACTCCAAAAGCAATAGATGAGTCGATACTATTAATCGCAAACCTTGTCCACAAGCCAGCTTGATGACGTGGCGCATTTACAAATCTATCACCCTCACCAAAAGTGTTGCTTGAGCTACCGTCAACCACAATAGTATCGTTGTACGCGTAGTTAGCAGTCACGCTGATGGTATCGCTAATATCGCCTACCAAGGTAAATTCGGCACCATCACTTTCTACTACACCAAAATTAATGAGCGCTGATTCGGTATCGTCATTTTCACCTTCAATGTAATCAGGATTATTGTAAACCAAGTTTTCTTTGCTTATATGATACACGGCGACTGTGGTCATAATGCTTCCGTTCAACCACTCGTTTTTCACACCAAACTCAATGGCATCACCGCTAACAGGTTCTAGGGCAGTAACATTGGCATCAGCTTGGTCAGTGGCATCAACGGGGTTAAAGCTTTCTGAATAGTTGGCGTACACCGACATTGCTTTAAACGGTTTATAAGTAATGCCTGCACGATAGGTAACATCTGAATCGTCGTATTCAGTTCCAGTCTCTTTGTCTCGCTCGTCAAACCTATCAAAACGAGCACCTGCCATAACAATAATATTGTCTGTTAAATTCACCATATCTTGTACGTACAACCCTTGACGGTTACGACGTATACCATCTCTTTCTTGGTCAGTAAGGTTATAGGTACTAGGATCGGTTTCACCATAATTTAGCGTAAAAATATTAAGATTAGCGATGCCATCAGCTTCATACCTAGCACGCAGGTAATCGTATTCCGTGTCTATGTAGTGCCAATCACCACCAAATAATAATTGGTGCTCTAAACCCGCTGTGCTGAAGTCGTAAACGAAGTCAGTAGTTAGGCTGACTTCGTCATTGGCACGGTATTGGCTGCGATATTCACGTCGAATAGTCTCGTCATCAATATTAGCTTCGCCGTCACCGTTAACATCAACCCAACTGCGAGACTCGTGATAAGCCTGATCTCGCTCGTTGGTTAAATAGCGAAGGGTAGAACTAACCTTGAATGTGTCGCTGAAGGTGTGTGCTAACTGGGTTTGAAAGACGAATGCTTCCATATCTTGAAAGTCACTTTCTTCGTTCGCGTTATAGGTTAAATCGACTAAGAAATTGCCTTCATCGTCAACGGGGACACCGCGAAGTCGGTGGCCGCCGAGGTTTTGAACGATGTAATCGAAGGTGGTGGTCAACTGTGTATTGTCACTAACGTTATAGAGGATACCGCCAGCTAGCTCGATATTTTCCATATCCGCGTTATTTCTAAAGCTATCTTGTGCTTCATAAAAACCACCAATCCGATAGGCCACATCATCGGTCAACCCACCTGTAGCCTCACCTGAAATACCGCGCAGATCATAGTTGCCACCTGTTATGGTAATTTCTTTATTTTCGGTAAAGGTAGGTTTTTTAGTGACGTAATTAATCATGCCACCAGGTTCTCCGCCGCCATATAACGCTGCCGCAGGACCTTTTAGCACTTCTACCCGGGCAACATTGAATAAGTCAGGCACGCTGAAGCCTGAATAAGGATCGCCCCTTACACCATCATAAAATACGTTATCTTCGTCACGAAAGCCGCGAAATGTCACGCCGGAATAGCTGTACTCACTGACGCCAGCAATAGAACGATATAAGTCGGTAATATCACGTGCAGCTTGGTCAGCAATAAGTTGCGCACTAAGTACTTGCGCAGACATGGGAATATCGATGAGATCAACATCAGTTTTAGTACCGATTTTGGTTTTGGTATCTAAGTAAAACTGCTGCGCTCTACCTTTAACTTCAACATGTTCTACCGAGTCAGTTTCAGCCTCTTGAGCGTGAACTACATTGTTAAATCCAAGAAAAACAAACCCAGATAAGCCAGAAAGAAAAATTCCAAGTGAGGTAGCGCTGCGCGACATTTATTGTATTCCACTAAAGTATAAAGGACTAAAATTTGGCGCACACCTTAACCTAAATAAGAATCATTTTCAATTGCAAATCGGGGAATTTACGCTTATTAAACTCATGCTCATTTTAGGTAAAAATTCCTTTTACCTAACCTGCTGTTTTTCGGTTAAATTACCTAGTTAAGTTAAATAACCCCACCATTAGCCCGTAACACTTGTCCATTAACCCAATGTCCTTCGTCGCTAGCTAAAAAGCTAACTACATTAGCAATGTCTTCAGGCTGACCTAGCCTTTCCATTGGGCTCATATTGGCGAGCTTATCGATGAGTTCTTGGGATTTCCCCTCAGTGAATAGGTCTGTTTCCGTAGGCCCTGGCGCGACACAATTTACCGAAATATTTTTACCTCTTAGCTCTTTCGACAAAATAGCTGACATGGTTTCCACCGCAGATTTAGTCGCGGCATACACACCATAGCGCTCTAATTTAAGCCCCACTACACTGGTGGAAAGGTTAATGATACTTCCGCCTACATGAAGTTGGGTCGATGCTAACCGGAGCATGTTGAATACACCTTTCATGTTAACGTCGAACTGTTTGTTAAAATCTTCATCGCTGGTATCGGCTAGCGGTGAAAGCGCCATCACGCCCGCATTGTTCACCAGTACATCTACCTTACCGAATTTTTGTAGCGCTGCTTCAAACAAGCTTTGTGCCTGAGTGTTTTTCGACACATCAGCTTTTACCGCAATGGCTTGCCCACCTTTACTTTTAATTTTATCAACGAGCTCGTTTGCAGCATCACTACTACTGGCATAATTAACTACCACGGCAACATTATTCGCCGCTAACTTTTCAACGATGCTTGCGCCAATGCCCTTCGCCCCGCCTGTTACCAAGGCTACTTTTACATTTTTCATATGCCACCTTCCGTTTCTAAAACTAAAAAAGGGTCAGAGTACTGTATCTCAAACCAAGAAATCAAAGTCGATTATGGCGTTTTTAGGATCAGCTGTAATGTACTCTGCTCCTCTTTTTTTGATCCTATTTCTTTTAGGCCGCTACTCAAAATTTTGATGCGTCTTAGTATTTGTATCAACGAGCAATAGCTTACCGTTTACATCAAAAATGGCGGTGGTAACAACAATTAAAATATCTACCACTGTTGTATACACATTTGCGCTTGTCTCCACCCTTCCACCATCAGCTAAGTTTGTTGTTCCAGATGACGTACTGACAGAAATATCGCTGATAGACAAATTGCTTGCCGTTAAGCTTAATGTTTCAGCTAAAGAGACGGGGTGGCTGTACATAATATTGCCTGTAGCGTCGAATCCCCTAACGATAATCACATCATCTACCTGCTTCACCGCTACACAATCAGACGAACAAGCGAAAGTCTGATTAGTTAACAAGCCACTGCTTAATAACAAAACAAAAATAAAACGCTTCATATTGTAATCCTTCCCGCTAGTTTCTCACTCATCACCTGTTCAAATAATATACTGGCAAACATTGGAGCAGCTCAGATTTACTCAAGGTTTACACTTACCTCATAAATAAGTTAGAAAGACGGGTGGCAGAATAGATTATTGTTATTTCCCCTCTCAACAGACCCATCACAAATTCTATCCTTATCGATTAGCCATAACAGCCGTCAATCTGATTTAAGCGTTCGTATTTACTAATACAAGCATTGTTCGTATATTTGCCCATGTATATTCTTGAACCTAAGCAGCTAAATAATGGGTTTTAACATTAGGCGGTCGATAAGAAGTACTTTAAAGAGGAGCATCTACGGGACTAGAAACCTCAACGTTAAACATCTATTTGCAGAATTAAGGATGCTGACATCGAGTGGTCTATGCTGAGTAGACAACGCTGTTAAACAGGAGGTTTCCGTAGACTGGGATGCTAATAATAAAAAGTATATATCTAACCGCAGTTAGATATGTTTTCAAAGGAACTCGTGTAGGGTTAAAGATAACTCAAAAGGAATTTATAACAATGCAAACAACATCACATCGAGTATATAAACCAACACAAGCATATATCTCAGCAACATGGGCCGCCCTTGCGATTGGGGTTATTGGCTACCTTGTTGGATTATGGAACGCCAATATTTTACTCAATGAAAAAGGCTATTATTTAGCAATTTTCATTTTAGCCATGTTTTCAGCCGTAACCTTACAAAAGACGGTAAGAGATAAACAAGAAGGTCTTCCAACCACCACGGTTTTTGTAGGTATGTGTTGGGCTGCATTTTTTAGTTCTATTGCCTTGCTGGGTATTGGCCTTTTTAACGCCGACATGTTCCTTAGCGAGAAAGGGTTTTATGGCATGGCATTTATACTTAGCTTATTTGCTATTATTACGGTTCAAAAAAACATCCGTGATTTAACCAATGATGATGGAAGCACGCCGTCTTCTGCATACCCTGGCGTAGCAAATAGCCTTGATGTAGCACTAGAAACCACTGACATTCTGGGCGAATAAACCGAAATGGGGTCAGAGTATATTACTGGTTACTAATGTACTCTAACCCTACTATTTAGAACTACTCTTCCGAAAGCAAGAATCTATTCTTCCATTCGTAGACTGCCAACATGTCGACAAATAATGCTTCTCCACGGCCGCACTTGTCTTTTTAATTTGTGCTCAGTAGCTTAGAAATTCTGCTAATTCTTGCAGCGATGTCGGTGTACATCTCGTCTTCTTCACCTATCTGCCCGCTTATTTCACTAAGCGTATTTAAAGCTTCTGGCAGGGCGCCACTCTTTTCATAGGCCAATGCTAGTGTTGACATATATTCAATATTTTCAGGCTGTTGCTCTAACACCGCGTGTAAATATTTGATGGCTTCATTAGGATTGTTACGCTCATGTAGTTCATATAGCGCGGCATCAGAGAGCTGCCAATCTTTAGCTGCTATATGGTAACTATACATGTCGCTTAACGAAGCAAAGTGAGCAGTTACTGCATCGTATCCAGATAAATAAGCTTCATACGGCACATCCCACGACGGGTAAAGGTGCCTAAATGCGTGATAGGTACCAATAATTTGGGTTACTTGATGGGGTTCATGTGAAAAGTAATCTATTTTGTAGCGAAGGCCTTTAGGTGTGTGCTGGCTCAAGGCGTTATCAATAAACTTAATGCCTTCTAGCATTGCTTTGCCCTCTGGAGATTTAACTTCCGCATTCCCTTCATTTCCGGTATTCACGTAAAGCACGCTGTGATTACTTTGTTGTTTATCGGTAAATGATACAAGGGATTTAGCCACTAACTTCTCATCCCAAAACAAACTAGGGCTAAACGCAAAATAGGCATTAAATAGGTCTGGAGCTGAATAAAATGCGTGGGCCACTAGCAGGCCGCCGAAAGAGTGCCCAGAGAATATTCTGTAATCTTCGGTTCTAAAATTAGCATCTACGTAGGGAATAACTTCCGTTTCAATAAATTTCAGATATGCATCTGCGCCACCGCTATTTTCTGCATATTTGCGGTCATTGGTGGGGGTAAAATCTCTGTCTCTATCATTTGTAGACACCCCAACTATAATCATTTGAGGCGCAATGTTGTAACCAACTAATGGGTCGAGAATACCGGAATTCAATGTGATACCTACAGGCGCATCTAATAAATACAGCACTGGATAGGCATAGTCAGCATTTTCGTGGTAGTAAAGGGGAAGCTGAATAAACAGCGAAAGCTGCTCGTTTAACACTTTAGAGAAAACTTCTCTTTCTTCTATTTCTCTAACAGCGTCAGCATTAACGTGCTGAGTAAACATCAGTATCAGAACAATGAGTATCCGTTTCATATCGCTACTCCATTTGAGGTGTTAAGTTGCTTTGGTGAGCCATTCCATTCTTTTTTACATTCTCATAATTCGAGCGATGGCTTAATTAACCCATTGATATATTTATTCTTTAAACGCAACCACCTCTATCTCAACCATGTGGTTTGGGCTATAGAGCCGTTGTACTTCTACTAGCGTAG
This sequence comes from Alteromonas lipotrueae, assembly GCF_019249255.1. Taxonomy (NCBI): domain Bacteria; kingdom Pseudomonadati; phylum Pseudomonadota; class Gammaproteobacteria; order Alteromonadales; family Alteromonadaceae; genus Alteromonas; species Alteromonas lipotrueae. The sequence goes on from NZ_JAESDJ010000016.1 coordinate 8,466, forward strand.
AGCTTGGATAATGGCCCTCTTTAAACTTTTCTTTTCGCACATTTCCTAACTTTTTGAATGCGTCGATATCAGTAGTATAAATAACCTGTTTTACAATACTTTCCATGCCTAGGTTATTATCTTTAAGGGTATTTTGTATAAGGGTATAGATTTCCCTTACTTGCGCTTCCAGCGTAGCTTTATCACTTGCGATACCAGATAGGTAAACGTTGTCACCTGCAATAACTACTTGGGAGTAACCTATTTCCGCCTCCCACGGGTTATACATTTTTCTCTCTATTTTAGTATCAGCAGTAGAAACAGAACAAAAGAGTAATGTTAAGCCAAGAAGTACGAGGTTTCGAACCAGTCTGAGAAACAATTGGACACTCCTAAATAAACGAAATGGGGTCAAAGTACTTTAATGAAAAGAAGCCTGAAAAAGGGCGCATAAGACTTTAATAGTGATTAAAGTGCTCTGCCCCATCATATTTTGAACAGCTTATAATGTTCCTAAAAATTCGGTAATAGAAGCTTTTAGCGCTACATCGTCTTTAATCAACACTAATGCTTCTTCACTAAACTTTCTAGCACGAACTTTATCTCCACGGCTTTTATAAGCTTTAGCAAGGCTAAACTTTACCTGTGCTGAATCAGGATAAAGCGAGGCATTGTAGTTAAGTATTGCCATGCCTTTTTCAGGCTGCTTCACTCCGTTCGTAATGTAGTCAGCAGCGAAGTTCAGGGAACCTATACGGGGCTTTACCTTATAATATAGGTCGGAAGATAACTTTTTATAGTGTGCCGATATTTCCTCGGGGCCTTTTTCCATTACAGGGAAGGACAATACCCAGTTTCGATATAGCGCATTCGTTGCGTTCACTAGCCCAGTTATGTTGGTTGCTACATGAGGCAATGTAGGAAAAACCTCACTTTTCACTCTTAGCCCTGGAATGGATTTTTCCTCAAAAAAGGCGCTTAACTCTAAAAAAGAATCCCTCATTGTATTTCGTGTTGTGTATCCACTTACAATAACTTCATCACCTAAATTCATATAAATGAACTGGTTTAAGGTTTTGCGTGACGAAATATACTCCTTTATTTTTTTAACTGTCGCGTTATCTCCCCAATGGAGAGACGGACTAAAAGCATAATGAGCAGTAAATAGTTCTGGCCTAGCTTGAAGGGCATATAAAGAGAATAACCCGCCTAATGAGTGCCCCTGAAGTATTTTAAAATCGGAAGTTTTATAGTTTGAGTCGACAAAGGGAATAAGTTCTTTTTCTATATAATCTAGAAATTTATCAGCTTTACCGCTTTCAACGTCAACGGTAGAGTGAGGGCTTGGAGTGTAATCTCTAATGCGATCCTCATTTTCGATTGTGACAACAATTGTGTCAGGTATTAGCCCATCAGCATAAAATTGAGCAATAACGGCACTCACCATATTTTTATAATACTTTCCGTCCAGAGCGTATAAAACAGGGTACCTATGATCCGCGTCACTATCATAGTTCTCAGGAAGGTATACGGTAAACTTTTGTTCTTCATCGAGAACGTTTGAGTTCAGCACTTGCTCTTCTATAACAAGTTGTTGTGCTACTGATAATTGCGCCCCGCAAACCATTACCGCAAAGCTGAGTAGTAATTTCCTTAATACTTTCATGACATCCTTAATCAAACTTTTGAAAACTTAAAAGGATTCAGAGTACTTTAATGATTATTCATTGATTAAAGTACTCTGACCCATTATTTAACATTTATTCAGTAAACGTCCACGCCACAAATCGGCTTTGCTTTTGCCCCTGCCCCATGTCTACTTTCAGAAATTTTGTTGCACCATAGTAATTGATGCTGGTTTCAATGGGTTTTAGGTGGTCGCTTTTAGACACTAAACAAGTGAACCAATCTACCTGTGTTTTAAACGCCACACTTTCAATGATCATGCGTTGTATAAAAGCGAGTTCGCCCCCTTCACACCACAATTCATTACCTGTTCCTGCAAAGTTTAGCTTTACGTTACTGATATCGGGTTTCGCTTTAGCAGAGGTATGTGCGTTTGTATTAGCCTGAATATCAACACGAGGCTTTTTTCCACTTCGTTTTTGCTTATTTCCTTTAAGACCGATGGCTTTGCGCTCGCTTCCCAGCGCCGCAGCTTCGGCAGATTTGTGAAACGGAGGGTTACACATGGTGAAAGTGAAGTGCTCGTTAGGCTGAATAATGCCCTCAAAGATTTTCGCTTTATTCGGCTGCTTTCGTACCGACAATAAAGGGGAAAGCTTTGGATTTTTGTTAGCAATTGATTTCGCCGATTTCACTGATACCGCATCGATGTCGCTCCCCACGAACTGCCAACCATAGCTTTGACTGCCAATGATAGGATAAATGGCGTTAGCCCCAATCCCCACATCCAGCCCTTTTACCTCACCGCCTTTAGGGATAACGCCACCATTGGCTCGCGCCAATACATCGGCAATGCCGTGAATATAGTCAGCTCGACCAGGTACAGGCGGGCATAAATACCCATTAGGTATGTCCCACGTTTTAAGTCCATAGTAGTGAATAAGCAATGCTGCATTTAGCGCTTTAACGGCGTCTTGATTGGCAAAGTCGATACTTTTCTTGCCACTCTTAGCATTAATCACATAGCCCGATAATTCAGGATGTGCTTGGCACAGCGCGGCCATCGGGTAGCCATTTCTATGTAAATTACGGGTGTGCATACTAGTACTAGCGTTTGAATTAGCTGGTTTTGTTATTGCCAAAGGTGAGTTCCTATATTCAGCGTCTATTTTACTTCGGGCTGTCACCTAAAAGGAATCGGGCTCCCGCTCCATTCTCGGCAATGTTATCGTTTTTATTGTACAGGTTGCATTTGTCTAAAGACAAACAGCCACAGCCGATGCATCCCTCTAATGAGGATTGTAACGCTGTTAGCTCTGATATACGCCTTGCTATGTGTGCATTAAATATTTCACTAAGCTTAGCCCAGTCTTCTTTATTCGGCGTGCGTTTATCGGGCAGCGTATTAAGAAGTTGCCGAATATCTTCTAGTGCATAACCCAATTTCTGAGCGATTAATATAAACGACACCCTACGTATAACCGAACGAGGAAACATCCTGTTTCCTCCAGATGTTCGCACAGAGGGTATGAGAGATTCGTTCGCGTAGTAACGTATAAGCGATACAGCATTGCCAGTTCGCTTTGCGACAAAGCCAATGCTAACAAGGGGTTCAGGGGCCATTTTAAAAAAGTTAAACTTAATACTTGATCTAAAGTTAGCTTGAGATATTAAGCTGTTTCTAACGATTAATCCATAACCCCATTTAATCAATAAGGAAACACTATGCAACCAGCTATACTTGAACACGCTAACATTACGGTCAAGGATCCAGATACCATCGCTAACACATTATGTGAACTATTTGACTGGCATATTCGTTGGAGCGGCCCTGCCAAAGATGATGGCTACACCGTACACGTTGGGTCAGATTCTGCTTATCTTGCGCTGTACGCCCCGAAAGAAGTGAATACAACGCTTAGCAACCCAACTAGTGAAAGCAAAGCCTCATTCGATCACACCACCCTAGCCCACGTTAATCATTTAGGTATCGTGGTAAAGCATTTAGACACTATCGAGAAAAAAGTATTCGCCTTAGGTTTTGATACATACAACCACGGTAACTACGAACCTGGAAGGCGTTTTTATTTCATGCTTGGAGAGGGTATTGAAGCTGAAGTGGTGTCGTATACCAGCTAAGAAGCTGAGGTAAAAAGTGGAAAAAAGGGGTCAGAGTTAATTTAAATTTACTCTGACCCTATTTTTTATTCTACTTCGCCCTCGGTAGGTGCTAAACCGCCGCCTAACACTTTATATAGAGTGATGCGGTTAACTAAGTCTGCTTGTCGCGTAGCAATAAGAGACTGTTTAGCGCTATACATAGTACGCTGCGATTCTAATGCAGTTTGGAAGCTATCAATGCCATTTTCATAACGAGCGAAAGAGAGTTCGTAACTTCGGGCAGATGCTTTAACCAAGGCACCTTCAGCCTCAAGCTGATCTTGAATTGTGGCTCGCCTTGCCAATGCATCAGCAACTTCGGTAAACGCACTTTGAATGGCATATTCATAGGCGGCTAAGTACTTCTGCTGCTGTGCTTCACTGTAGGCCAAGTTTGCCTTGTTTTCTCCCCCATCAAATATGGGCAAGCTAATGCTGGGCGCTATGCTCCAAATTGAACTGGCACCGCCGCTAAAAATATCCGATAGCACTGAACTGGCCAACCCGCCCGTCGCAGTAAGCGATATGCTGGGGAAGAACGCAGCGCGCGCCGCACCTATATTCGCATTGGCAGATTTAAGCGCATGCTCGGCAGTCAACACATCAGGTCGCACTAACAATACATCTGATGAGACACCTACCGGTACATCAGTTACCAAGCTGTCACTCCCTCCATAGGTGTCAGTAGGCAAGGTATAAGCAAGCAGATTGTCATCGAATTTCTCACCTACTAATAAACGAAGCGCATTTTTATCTTGCTCCACTTGAGTTTTATAACTGGCTATATCAGAGCGGGCGGCATGGTAAATAGTTTCAGCGCTGGCTACATCTATTCGCGAATCAATGCCATAAGATAAACGTTTATTCGTAATATCCATGGCTTGTTTAGCGTTACTGGCCGTTTCTTCGGCTAACGTCAGCAAGTTACTATCTGCCGCCAAGGTTAGCCAAGCGTTGGCAACTTCACCAATAAGTGAAATTTTTGCCGCTTTCGCGGTTTCACTACTGGCTAAATAAGTTTCCATTTCAGCTTCAGATAAACTACGATTTTTACCAAATAAGTCTAGCTCGTAGCTACTGAATCCCACCTCTGCTTCGTATGTAGTATCAATTTCGCCCGTTGAGTACTTGGTGCGATCGCCACTTAAGCTCACATCAACATCAGGGAACAAATCTGACTTTTGAATGCGGTAAGTCGCTCGCGCCGACTCGACATCGGCTAGCGTTTCCCGAAGGCTTCGATTACTGCTTAACGCCAAATCGATGATCTTCTCTAGCCGTTCGTCTTTAATAAAGTCTTTCCACGGAATATCTAACGCTTGTTGCGATGATAAACCTTGTGTTAGCTCAACCTTTTCGAGCTGCCATTCATTGGTTACCGTAGCGTCAGAGCGTGAATAGTCTGGCGCCATTGAGCTGCATCCAGCTAAAACTAACGCCGCTGCGATAGGCAAGAGTCTACCTTTGTGCAATTTAGAAAACTTAATCATGGCCATTCTCCAACGGCTTAGGCGTATCGGTTTGAGCAGCTGATGAAACTGCATGCTCATTAGCATTATCTGAGTAAACTGTTCGACGTTTAGGGAACAGGCCTCGCACCAACACAAAGAACATAGGCACAAGGAATATACCCAGTACAGTGGCAGTGAAGGTACCACCGATAATACCGGTACCAATGGCAACACGGCTATTGGCCCCTGCCCCTGTAGATATTGCTAAGGGTAAAATACCTAACATGAAGGCCAGAGAGGTCATGATAATAGGGCGCAATCTTAACTTTGCAGCAGTCAGTGCAGCTTCAATTAACGACATGCCTTTTTGGTAGGATGCTTCAGCAAATTCAACAATTAAAATGGCATTTTTAGCCGCTAGACCAATAGTGGTAAGTAGCGCTACTTGGAAATAAATATCGTTGTCTAACCCTCGCATGCTAGATGCCAACGCCGCCCCTATAACCCCTAATGGAATAACCATAATCACGGAAAACGGTACCGCCCAACTTTCATATAAGGCGGCAAGTGCCAAGAACACAACTAATATTGAAATAGCGTACAGGGCAGACGATTGTCCGCTAGATAGTTTTTCTTGATAAGACAAACCGCTCCACGCGTAAGTGAGTTTACCTTGCCCGACGTCTTGAGTTAAACGTTCCATTTCAGCCATAGCTTGACCCGAACTCACGCCACTAGCGGCTGCACCTTGAATTTGGTACGACGCTATACCGTTGAACCTCGATAAACTTTGCGGAGCACTTGACCAAGACGACGAGCTAAACGCCTCAAACGAGGTCATGGTCGTTTCACCATCGGCGTTAGTGCCTCGAACATACCATTCATTTAAATCTTCAGGTTTTGAGCGATATTCAGCATCCGCTTCTATGTACACTTTTTTCACTCGACCATTGTCAATGAAATCATTTACATATGAGCCAGCCCACGCTGAAGTCAGGGTAGCGGAAACATCTGACATCGATACACCCAGCGCACTTGCTTTGCCGTTATCAATATCAATTTTTAACTGAGGCGTATCACTTAACGCGCCATCACGAATACTGTTGAGTAGCTCACTTTGACGGGCCTTAGCGAGCAATTCATTCTTTAAACGAGTTAGCTCAGCACGGCTGGTTCCCGTCGCGGCTTGTAGCTCGAACGTAAATCCGTTGCTTTGCCCTAGCCCCTGAATAACCGGTTGCGACATAGCAAACACATTGGCATCGCGAATAGTCGATAGATTTTTGTTCATGCGGGCAATAAGCGCATCGGCACTTTCATCATCTTCAGTGCGATCGTCCCAAGGAGATAAAGATACAAATCCCATTCCCGCATTTTGACCACTTCCACTGAAGTTAAACCCTGAAATAGAGAAAGCTCTTACGACGGTATCCTTTTCTTCTGTCATTAAATAGTCAGTGACTTTCTCGCCTACTGCACGGGTGCGCTTAATAGATGCACCAGGGGGTAAATTCACCTGAAACATAATGCTGCCTTGGTCTTCTTGGGGTAAGAATCCTGTTGGCATTCTTACCACCAGCACACTCAATACACCAATAATCACCGCGTACACCACCATCCAGCGAACTTTTTGATTAACCATGCGGGAAACGCGACCTGCATACTTGTTGGTAAGGTCATCAAATTTTGCATTGAACCACTGAAAGAAGCTTTTACGGGGCGCTTTACCTGATGTAGCAGCCTGTTTATTCGCAGGTTTTTTATGCTTCAGTAAGCTTGCGCACAACGTAGGGCTAAGGGTTAGTGCTACCACTACCGACAAGATCATTGACGACACGATGGCTACGGAGAACTGTTTGTAAATAACGCCTGTGGAACCACCGAAGAAAGCCATAGGTAAGAATACTGCCGACAAAACAACCGCTATACCGATTAACGCACCAGTAATTTCTGACATTGATTTGATGGTGGCATCTCGTGGCGCGAGGTTTTCTTCTTCCATTAACCGTTCGACGTTTTCTACCACCACGATGGCGTCATCCACCAGTAATCCTATAGACAGCACAATGCCAAACATCGTAAGTGTATTTATAGAAAAACCAAATGCCGAGAGCACCCCAAATGTTCCCAATAGCACTACAGGTACCGCGATAGCTGGAATAAGTGTGGCACGCCAATTTTGTAAAAACAGCCACATCACAATCACCACCAGCACTACCGCTTCACCCAAGGTATGCACTACTTCCGTGATAGATATTTTGATAAAGTCGGTACTATCTCGGGGAAAGGTTACTTCGTAGCCGTCCGGCAGATTCACAGCAAGCTCTGCTACTTTGTCCTTCACACGCGTAGCGGTAGCTAGTGCGTTAGCCCCTGGCGATAACATCACCGCAATACCCGAAGCGGGATGACCGTTCAAACGAGGAATAGCCGAGTAACTTTCGCTGCCAATTTCTACTCTCGCTACATCACCTAATAATACATTTGCGCCTGTTGAATCATATTTCACGATAATATTGCGAAACTGCTCTGGTGTAGACATCATTGATTGCGCCGTAACCGTGGCATTTAACTCTTGGCTACCCGCAGATGGAATAGCACCAATGTTACCCGCGGGTACTTGCACATTTTGCGCATCAAGTGCACTTGTAATATCAGATGGCATAAGCTCGTAAGCAGCCAGTTTGGTAGGATCTAACCAAATTCGCATGGCGTATTCGGAACCAAACACACGAGTGTCACCTACCCCTTCTATACGTGCGATAGCGTCTTCCATATTTGAAGAGATATAGTCTGAGATATCAAACGCCGATACTGTATCTGTGGTGTCATAAACCGCGGTTACTAACAAAAAGTCAGTGTTCGATTTCGTCACGGTTATACCCTGAGATTGCACTGCCTCTGGGAAGCGAGAATTTACCTGCTCAACCTTATTTTGTACTTGTACTTGCGCGTAATCAGAGTCAGTACCTTGCTCGAAGGTCACATTAACGGAAGCACCACCATCTGAAGTACTTGATGATGAAAAGTATAACAAGCCATCAAGGCCGGTAAGTTGCTGCTCTAATATTTGGGTAACACTATTTTCTACGGTTTCTGCATCAGCCCCTGTATAAGTGGTACTTACACTAATAACCGGTGGCGCTATACTAGGGTACTGAGCCACAGGTAGTGACATAATAGACGCAATACCTGTAAGCATTATGATGATGGAGATTACCCACGCAAAAACGGGGCGGTCGATAAAAAAGCGCGCTAACATGGCCTATTTACTCCCCAGTGAAGATGTCGTGGAACTATCAGCATCTGTCACCGTCACCATAGTGCCCTTGCTATTCATTTCGACCTGAACAGGTTTTACTTCACTGCCGGGCCCTACTTTACCCGCGCCTTCGACTAACAACTTTTCATTTTCAGTTAGTCCGCTTTCTAGCAGCCATTGGTTACCTACCGCGTTAATGGTTTCGACAATACGTTTTTCTACCGTGTTGCTGTCGTCGATAACATAAGCGTAAGCTTCACCAGTCGCCTCATGGTAGATACCTTGTTGAGGCACCAAAATCGCGTTCTCATCAACCGCTTCGCTGACCGATGCACGAACAAACATACCAGGTAATAGTAAACCATCAGGGTTAGGGAATTGGGCACGTAGCGTCACCGCGCCGGTAGAAGCGTCAACTGCCACTTCTTGCATTTTTAATTCACCGAGGTGGTCGTAAGTGCTTCCATCTTCTAAGGACAAGGCCACGTCGGTTGTACCTTGCTTAATGTTATCTTCACGCATTAGTTTGCGTAGCTTAAGCAGCGCTTTGCTATTTTTTGTCATATCTACATAAATAGGATCTAACGTTCGAATAGTGGCTAATGCAGTGTCTTGCTGGGCAGTCACTAACGCGCCTTGGGTTACTGAAGAAATACCAATACGCCCCGATATAGGCGCAAGCACTTTGGTATATTCAAGATTGATTCTGGCGGTTTCCAATGCGGCTTCGTACATCTCTATATTTGCTTTCGCTTCTAAATGAGCAGCGTGGGCATCATCAGCATCTTGTTGAGACACACCTTCGATTTTTAACAACTTTGCATACCGCTCATCTTTTAATTTAGCCGTCGCCACTGTTGCTTTTGCACTGTTTAACGTAGCTTTTGCTTCGTTATAAGCTGCTTCGTAGGTTTCAGGGTCTATCTGATACAAGGTTTGTCCTTGCTCTACCATTTGCCCTTCGGTGAATAGGCGCTTTTGAATAATACCGCTCACTTGAGGGCGTACCTCGGCCACCATAGAGGCAGTTACTCTTCCTTGCAGCTTGGTATCTATTTTATGCTCGGTAGAGGTAACGTTAATGTAAGACACCTCTGTAACAGGTGCAGTTGGGGGCGTGCTAGATTGTTCTTCACAGCCACTAAGCAGCGACACTATGATTAAGAGGCCAATCGGGACCAGTGCATACGTCTTCATTAAGGAGTCCTACCATCGTTTAATTAAGTTAAGTACCGAAGTGGTTAGATTCACACAGTTGCACGGCGAATCCAGAATGGGAGCATGCTATTTAAGGACGGGTTAAGGCTGGGTTAACCCTTGGCATTTATGCGGTAAACGAACAGATAAACGGATAGACAGCATTTTTCGAAGCTGGTTTGACCAAGGTTATATGAAAAAGCCTGAAGAATAGATTTCAGGCTTTTCATAATTCGTATCAATATTTTCAGTTAGTTATTTATGCTTGAAATATCTCTGGCCCGTATAAAAAATACTCGCCAGAACTAGCCCCCTATTTCCCGCCATTAAAATGCGCGAGTATTTTACTCACCTCATTAATACGGCGTTCAAAGCTGGCTTTACTGGCACGTTCGTGAATGGTGTGGTCGCCATCACCATAGGGTCCAAAACCATCAAGAGTAGGGACACCCGCTGCTGATACTACATTGGCGTCGCTAACTCCGCCGCGCTTTTCAAGCTTTAAAGGCGCATCCAGAACACTTTCTAACTCAGTGATAAACTGCGCTTGTGCTTCTGTAGGCTGCATAACATCTCGTTGTAACCCACCTGTCAAAGCTATCTTTACTCCTTCTACAGCAGGGTTTTGGGCCACTTCTTCAAACGCGGCCAACACTCTGTCCCGCTCTTCTGATTGGGTGAAACGTGCTTCTACCGTCAGGCTGGCACTGGGGGAAATGGTGTTTGCGCCTAAACCACCTTTCATTTTACCGGCATTAACCGTAGTGCCTTTTTCAAGGTCGGTTAAGTTCGTCAATGCAATTAACATATGAGCCGCTGCCAAGTTAGCGTTGATACCATCGGTATAGTGATTACCTGCGTGGGCTCCCTTGCCTTCAAATTCAATCTGAAAGGTAGCAATGCCTTTTCGAGAAATGACCACGTCGTGATCAGGCCCTGCCGCTTCAAAAACCATACAGGCATCGTAGGCTTTGGCTACTTCACTGGTAAGAAGCTTGCTATCGTCGCTGCCACTTTCTTCGTCACTCACCAACAGCATATCTATGTTGGTAATGTGGCCTTGCTCGGCAAATACGTGTCTAAGGGCAGTGAGTGCAATATAATTACCGCCTTTCATATCACATACACCAGGGCCGTAAATCCATTCATCATCTTCACGAAATTCGGTAAAAGTATCAGGTGGGAATACGGTATCTAGGTGACCAAGTAACAGTAATTTTGCCCCTTCACTCTTTTTAGACAGATAGTGAACATGATTACCGATTACATCTCGGCGATGGGTCTCAACAGAGAAACCAAGCTGCTCCATCCACATATTAAAGATGTCAGCATTACGATCTACACCCGCTTTATTTTTAGTGTAAGAGTTGAGCGATATAATCGTGGCAAGTTCGGTAAAGTCCAGACTACTATTCATGATATTTATTCCAAGTATTGATTAAAACCAAACCACGCTGAAACCCTTGATTATCAAGGTTTATTCACACACAAAACACACGCTTTAAACGTTACTCTCAAAAAATTCAAAATTAATTTCATTTGCACAAAAAATAAACTTGAATAGTTCGCAATTTAGCCGTTTAATGGCGCCGCTTTTGGGAGGGACTCCTCGTACCAAGACGTACCCTGAAGTCTAATATATGTCATATTTCTCATCTAAAATAGTTATTTACCACCCATTTTGGTGCAAATATTTTAGTTGAGATGTCTTCTTACGCAAACCAAAAAGAATGTCAATTCTTAGGTTTAAAAAATAGGGTTAAAAGTCGTGCCAAAGTATACAGTCGGGATGTGGATGTACAGCAACAGCGGTGGTACTGCCATACAGGCTAAAATCGTCAATCAATTACGAGATCGCGATATCGAAGCAATTACCGATCTTAACTTAGGCCATGCAAACGCGCATAACGGAACCATCACGTGTCACAACGTAAATATGGAAGAGTTAGATGCGTTTTTTTCATACAATGCGGGGCAACAAACGCCCTATCAAGTTTTTCTTTATCAAGTATTAAACGAATCGATTCCGTGCCTTAACAGTTTTGAATCATTCTCGTTGTCAGAAGATAAACTTCGTACTTCCCACCGTTTATCTCGTGCAGGTATACGCACGCCCGATTACCGACTTTGTAACACCAAAGACAAGCCGATGCTTAAAAACACTATTCGCGAGTGGGGCGGGCGCTTAGTGTATAAACCGACCGATGGCTGGGGCGGTATGGGTATTGTAAAGGTAGAAGATGAGCGCTCTTTAGATATGCTTATTCCATTTTTGGATCAGACCAACATTCCTCACTTCTACGTTGAACGTTTTATTAATTACGACATGACAGACTATCGAATTGACATCGTTGATGGTGAATTCGTAGGGTGCTATGGACGTAAAGCGCCTAAAGATGATTGGAAAACGAACGTAACAAGCGGTGGTTCAGTTATACGCCGTGAACCGAATGACGAATTGGTCGCGTTAGCGATTAAAGCCGCAAAAGTAACGGGGCTGGATATCGCGGGAGTGGACGTAATTTACGACCAAGAACATGAAGAATATGTAGTACTAGAAGTAAACGGAATTCCAGCATTCGCGACCCCTGAACAAGAGGCCGCAGGGTTAACCTTCAATGATGGAAAAATAGAGCGGATCGTTAATTTGATTGAGCGAAAAGCAACTGAAAAGCGCGCAAGCATGCAGGCTGCGCTAACCTCTCAACTTTAAACGAGAAAGTAAAATGTCTACAACTAAACTACCTACCATTGGCCTACTCTACTTAGATCACGTTCTGCGCTTCTTCGATAAATCGAATTTTAAGGGTTGGCCAGACAAAATTGAAACTGTGTGTTACCACTGGGGTAACGACAAGGCCCGCTTTGTACGTGAAGTAAAAAGCAAAAATATTGATATTCTTATTGGCAACATTCCAGCCACAGCGTACGAAACGTTTCGAGAAATTGCTCGTGAGCTACCGAACGTTCGCTTTTTGCCAACAATGGACACGCAGTTTGCCAACAAGTCGAAAGAAAACGTCACGCATTTTTGTGAAAAGCACAACCTTCCTATTCCCAAGACTGACATTTTCTATGAAAAAGATGAGGCGATGGCGTTTTTGCGTAGCGCTAGCTACCCGAAGATTATTAAGAAATCTTACGGCCCGTCTAATTATGGCGGCTACTTCGTTCACAAGGTAGATAGCTTTAAAGAAGCGGCCGAGTTGCTTAAGAAAAAGAAATATCATCCGGTATACGTGCAAGAATTTGTACCTATGAAGGCAGACATACGCGTTATGCTAATAGGTCATAAGCCGGTTTGCGCATTTTGGCGTCGTCCGCCGGAAGGTGAATGGCTGACTAATACTAGCCAAGGCGGCTCTATGGACTACGCTAATGTACCTAAAGAAGCGCTACAAATTGCGGTTAACGCTTCAAAGGCCGCTAAAGCTGAATACTGGGCGTCGGATATCGCGTTAGGCGTTGACGGTAAATTCCGCATTCTAGAATGCGCTACCGCTTTTGCTGCGTTCCCTTATATTCGTGACTGGATCGGCCAGTACATAATGTGGACCTTGTGTTCAGAGCGCTTTAAGAAACCGCACATTCCTTTGTATAACTGGGAGGAACTGGGTAAAATTCGCACGCCATTGTTACGCACCATGAGAAACATTACCTTTGGTGAATACACACCAAGTTATGACAGCGCCGATGCAGCAGCCGTAACGAATCGTGAATTATATCCTTTACTACCTGTTGAATTGCAGCTTGACGAAGAATGGCCAAGTGAATCTTGGAATTTTCAAGATAATTACACCCCAAAAAGCAAAGCGCAAATCTTTACCGACTTACATTTAGAAAACCAAGATGTAAGTGAAGACGATGGCCTAGATGACGTTATTGGTGATGGACTAGAGCGTGTTTTAAATGATAGCAATGATGAGTTTGAAGACGGTGTTGAAGCAGATGCAGACGAACTCATTTTAACTACGTCAGAGCTAGAAAGCTTCTTTGCTGGCGTAAAAGGTATAGGCCCTAAGCTTACAGAGGTGATAATCAGTACTCTGGGTGAAGAAGGCACGTCAAAAGCGATTTATGCTGATCCAAGCGTGTTTCTGACGGTTAAAAACATTCAGCAAAAGAAAGTCGATGCAATTATCGCGCATTGGGATAATTTCAAGACTACGCTGGTAACCACTGATTTCTCTTAGCTAAGAAGAAACAATGAAAAAACAATATACCTCGTATCAAGAAACAATGGCGTTTTTGGAACAGGCTCAGGAAAAATACCCCGAGCTTATTCGAGTGCATAGTATCGGAACCACATGGGAAGGTAGACCAATTATGATGGCTACCGTATCTGCTAACATTGAAACCGCAGACAGCAAACCCGCGCTATTATTTACCGGCACTATCCACGCTCGAGAATGGATTGGTAACGAGTTAGCCATAAAATTTATTGATTATGTGCTAACCAACATTGACCATAACCCATCTATTCAACAAGCATTAGGCCGAAATACGCTTTACATGGTGCCGTGTTTGAACCCTGACGGTTTTGAATATTCACGCACCCACTTTTCTTTCTGGCGAAAGAATAGAAGAGATAATGGCGATGGCACTTTTGGTGTTGATTTGAACCGTAACTTTGGTGTTCGCTTTAAGCGCTCTGCTGATACTACGGTAAACACCTACTCAGGCCCAGCCGCGTTCTCTGAACCAGAAACTGCTGCCATTCGCGATTTCGTGCTGGATCATAAAAACATAACTATTGCCCTAGATTACCACTCCCAAGGTAATGTGTTTTTCCCTGCCCATAAGTTTAATCACGAGTCTGAAATTGAAGGTACCGACTTAAACGTATTGTGCGCCAATATGAACCGTGAAATCCATAAGGTAACGGGTCGCCAATACGGTATTCACCGTGGCAAGCCACCTACAAACTTGATTAACGGTAGTGGCCGAGAATATTACTACTCGTTAGGTATTATCTCAGCTGTGGTAGAAGTGGGCACTCGCAACATTCCTGATTACATGACGAATATGTCGCAAAGTGTAGACGAGAATGTACCTGCCGTGCTTTACGCCTTATCAGAAGCGAAAAACTACTCTAATGAAGCACCCGCTCGGGTAGATAATTTCACTATTGAATCAGTGGGCGTTTACGAAGCGACTCTATGCTGGGATTATCCAGAATCTGATGATATTTATTTTGAACTGTATCGCTCTGAAACAGTGAAAAGCCCTTGCCGTGAAGATAACCTTATCGCGATTATTGGCAAACACTCGTTCACCGACGTACAGCTTAAAAGTGGTCAGAAATATTTCTACAATATACGTGCAGTTAATAAGGTCACTGATACCAAATCGCCGTTTAGCCCTGAAATTAAGCTTAAGACCCAATTATCTGAAGATGAATATTTCAGAGGTTTATTCCCATCGAAGCGCGGTATTGGTTATGTAGGCCAATATACTCTCGAGAAAAACCGCGACCATTTCGGCTACAACTCCTTGTTTGTAGGTGTGAATAAACGCCGTGGTATCTGTTACGGGGTAATTGCATTTAATATGGAAAACTTACCTGAAGAAGCCCGTATTAAGAATGCGAGTTTCTCTTTGTACCCGATGAACCGCGTTAACGCCAAAGTAGAAAATTTTGGCGAATGGACAGTGTCAATTCTCGACCCATCAGAAATATCTGACATCACCGATTTCAATCAAATTCACCAAGCTAAGCCTATTCAAACGCTTGGCGATGAGATTCGCTCAGATAAACTAACTCAAGGTATTTGGTCTCATTGGGATTTAAATGTGGCTGAGCGTCGCATTATTCGCAAATCTATTAAGAACGGTACCTTATTGCTTCGCGTTGAAGGTCCTAGAAAACTGCCTCTTGGCGCAGACTCGCAAATGATGCAGTTTGATATTGGGTACGGAAAGTTTGGTTCAGGTATTCATTACCGCCCTAACTTGGAAGTTATTTATACGCTTCCAAGCAAACAGGTAGAGCTAACCCCATCATCACTTAGCACGGTATCGAAAGCACAAGTGAATCAAAATGAACTGCAGTCTGGTTTTGATGAAAACGGCGATGTGGTGTACGGGCAAATGACCTTCTTAACCGAAAACTTGCCTGATCCTAAGAAAACCGTGATCACCGAAGCCTACTTAACGATGAGCAACGACAATGCCTTGCCTACATCTCAAGATATTCGTTTCACCATTGAATTAGCGGGTCTTGAAGATCTTGACTACCAAAGCGTGAAAAATAGAGAGAAAAAAGAGTTTATTGGTTATGAAGTGAGTAACGCTCAACTTAAAGACAAAAACTCGCACAACTTTATTTTTGACAGCTACTGCCGAGAAGCATTAGAAGAAATGCATGCGAAACATGCGCCTTTTCATTTCGTGGTTCGTTCAACATCTTCAAGCGCTGAAAAGAACATGCTGGTCAATTGGCATGACTTACACAGTAATCAAGTGTGTAAATTGGTGATTAAGTACATAGAGCGTCGTAAAGAACCTCTACCGGCACCAGCTAACTTAAGCGTAACCTTAGAAAATCGTCAGGTTAAGCTAAGTTGGAGCAACCCGAAGCATGCCGATTTAGTGGGCGCGTTTGTGGTTAGAAACCGCTTCCACTCGCCGCGCTCTCCTCTTGATGGCGTGAAGCTTTATGCAGGCTCAGATGAGTATACCTATGACAACTTCGGTAACCCGAATGTTGAGAAGTATTACTCGGTATTTGCCTACGACGACGTGCCAAACTATTCTGCACCTGTCAGCGTTTATTATTCTTCTGAGGAAGTGATACCGGTAGAGGAAGAGAAATACGAGAAGCAGGAAGAGGAAGATGACGATGAGCCGCTAATTGATTAAGCCTCTACTGGCCTTATCTTTTTAGCTTGTAGTTCACGCTATGCACAATCAACGGTAAAAACGCTGAGACAAGCACACGTTATAATGAAAATAGGCGCACTAAGCGCCTATTTTTTGCTCGTTAAGTATGCTTTTATATTAACGGTCGTTCAGCGCGGTGGAAACATGAGTACGGGCGATGTTTCGAGTCGACAGCTCTGAATGTATTGGTCTAATTGGGCTTACACTCGTCGATTTTTGCGGTACGTCAAAATATATTTCCACGTCGGCAAAACTATCAATGACTTGCTGAGTGATTAACGTCACTCCCTTCTCGCTTACTGAAAAGCCGAAGTGCTTGGCAATATTAGTATCATCAATAGACAAATTAGCAGGGATTGTCACGCCTTTATCGACGATAACGTTTTTTAATTTGGCTCCGGCCTCGATAGTCACATCAGGCAGCAATACACACCCTTGAAGTGAGGCGCCATCACCGATTGCGCAATTGGATGACAAAACAGTGTGATGGATACGGCAATTAGTTAATTGGCAACCGGTGCCAATCAAAATCTGATTGAGATCGCACTGGCCTTTTTGCGCCCCACCCCGGATTTGAGTTGGCGCGCTAGACAAGGTACTTCCCCATATGGGCCAAGAGGGGTCGGCTAAATTCAACACATCGCTGTTGTTCAGCAAATCCATATGAGCCCGCCAGTAACTATCAATGGTACCTACATCGCGCCAATAGGGAATTTGGCAACCATCAGCGCCTCTGAATCGATGCGCAAACACTTTGTGGTGTTCAATAATATTGGGGATCACGTTTTTACCGAAATCGTGATCTGATCCCAATGTTTTAGCATCTGCTTTAAGTAGCCGATAGAGCACCTCAGCATTCACTACATAATTGCCCATTGAGGCCAAACAATACTCAGGAGCATCTAACAATGGATGAGGTTTACTTGGTTTTTCGTCGAAAGCGGTTACCTGACCTTTGCTATCAGCACTTAACACTCCCAGCTGATTTGCCGCATTCTTAGTAGGCACTTCTATACAAGATACTGTCATTTCAGCGCCATTTTTCACATGTTCTGCCAGCAGTTTGCGATAATCCATTTGATATACGTGATCCCCCGATAAGATCATCACATATTTAGGCGCTCTGGATTTGATATAGTCAATATTCTGAAAACACGCATCTGCAGTACCTTGGTACCAGCTTTCAGACTGTTGCTGGGAGGCAGGAAGAATATCTAATCGCCCCCCAAAACTGTTGTTCAACGTGCCCCAATGTTGCATCAAATGGCGAATTAAACATTGAGACTTATATTGGGTGAGTACCGCAATTCGATTTAGGCCGGAATTAACACAGTTTGAAAGGGGAAAATCGATGATCCGACAGTGACTGCCAAACTCTAGTACCGGTTTAGCCCGTGTTTCTGTAAGCGCTTTTAATCGAGAGCCTTGCCCTCCAGCTAGCACTAACACCATGGTATTTTCTATTATTTGCTGCAAATCAATCTCTGCATTCATAACTGTCTCCGGCTAGGGTGATACCTAAATCGATGATGATTAAACTGCAATCACAATTTAATTTATCTATTAAAGGAAAATTGCCGACATTGAATTCAAAAAATTCTACAACATGCCCAACGTGTTAATGTAAAGTAAACAAGGAATTTCAGTTTAATGTATTGATCCGTATCAATACCAGTGGAGATGCGCGCCTATCGAGCCGCTTATACTCACTATAAACCCAGCCTATATGTAGCTTCTAGCAGACCTATGATCGCTACAGCGAGTCACGCTATTCTTTCCTCTACTTCATTGTAGCCATCGTTGCTTAAGCTAAACAGCTTATGATAGTTTTAATGATTACATGCTTATAATTCAAACAAATAAGGAAAGGGAATGAGACCAGTTTATACGCTTGTTTTGTTGTTGGTGAGTGTGCAATGTATGGCCAAAGATGTCATGGATATGCAGGCTAGGAGCGCGCTGGTCGATGAAATACTAGTGCAACGATTCGAGCAGGTTTTACCCAGCCTTATGCAGCGTACCAATATTGATATGTGGGTAATTATGTCGCGGGAATACAATGAAGATCCCGTGATTAAAACCATGCTGCCATCAACATGGTTGTCGGCCCGCAGGCATACCATGTTAGTCATTTATAACCCTGGCGAAGGAAAGCCTCTTGAACGTTTGGCCGTAGCGCGGTATGCAGTGGCCGATTTATTCGAAAAAGCATGGGACAAAGAAGCTCAGCCTAATCAGTACAAAGCACTTGCCGACGTTATAGAGGCGCGCAACCCTAAACGAATTGCAGTGAATGTTTCAGATGCATTTGCGCTTGCTGATGGTATGAGTAGCACTGAAAACCGCAAGTTCATGGCCGCCCTCTCTCCTACATTTAAAGACCGTGTGGTATCAGGTGAAAAACTTGCCATTGCTTGGCTAGAAACCCGTAGTAAGCTTGAAATGCAACACTACCCAACCCTGACTCAAATTGGCCACAAGCTTATTGGTACGGCTTTTTCAAACGACGTCATTACCCCTGGAACCACCACCACTGACGATGTTATTTGGTGGCTGCGAGACCAAAGCAAAGCATTGGGGTTAGAAAACTGGTTTCATCCCTCAGTGTCTATCCAACGTGCTGACAAAGAAAAATTTGATCAAATAAAAGCATTTAGTAAGCGCTCGGGTGAAAACATAATTCAGCCTGGCGACCTTATTCATGTTGATTTTGGCATTACTTACTTGCGTTTAAATACCGATCAACAGCAACACGCCTATGTGTTAAAAGCTGGCGAAACCGCCCCTCCTGAAAGCATAATGAAGGCCTTTGCTGCAGGTAACCGTTTGCAAGATATTCTTACTAGCAATTTTAAAGTGGGGCGTACTGGCAACGAGATTTTGCAAATGTCTCGAGAACAAGCCATTGAAGAAGGGCTTACACCCTCCATTTATACTCATCCCCTTGGCTTCCATGGCCATGCAGCAGGACCAACTATTGGGATGTGGGATGCCCAAGAAGGTGTTCCCATACAGGGCGACTATCCCATGTATCCAAACACGGTTTATTCCATTGAGCTCAATGCCGCAACCTATATTCCAGAATGGGGGAAGGACATTCGCATCATGTTGGAGGAAGATGCATTTTTTGATGGTGAAAAAGTTAAGTATCTCGACGGCAGACAAAAGGTACTGCATCTCATTTCACCAGGGGAGTAGCCGCAAGTGCTAACGGCGCGTTTATTTACCGTTATCTTTCCACCGATAAACGCGCTAAACCTGATAATTAGGCCTATTATTCAGTCGGAATGCTAAACGTTAACTGAGCGTTCAGCACCTTAATATCCGCTATCAAATAATCGACAGAAGCACTATTAAGCCCGTTGTATATGCCGCGAATATGGCGATTCTGATCTATCAATAGCAGGCTTTCCGTATGCAAAAAATCTTCTGTATTTTGCAAATTTCCCAGATCGTCGCTAGCGAAGTACGCGCTTTTTGCTAATGAATAAATAGCATCTCGCTCTCCTGTCGCCAAATACCACTTACCGCTCACAATCCCATTTTTATCCGCATAAGCTTTTAGCAATTCTACCGTATCGGTATGCGGCCTAATCGAGTGCTGAAGAATTTTTACGTTATCGTCATCAATAAATGCTTCTTGTACCTTCGCTAACTTAGAGCGGATCATGGGGCAAATACCAGGGCAAGTGCTAAAGAAAAAACCAGCCACGTAAATTTTATTATCGAAATCTTTTTCGCTGACCTCTTCACCGTCTTGATTAGTAAAACTAAACGGCGGTATTTGGTGAAAACCATTAAGCGCTTCACTACCGCTTTCAATCCAGTGCGGTGTAAATTCTTTACTGTTGTAATAGGGTAACTCGGCGGTGCCATATGCAAATGAAGCAAACGCATTACCCAATAAAAGCAAAGTGCTACAAACTAAGATTTGCTTGATTTTGGTAGTAGTCAACAGAGATAACTTCATCCTCAAGCCCCACACAATTGTTCGCTTTTCTAAGCCCATAAATCCGCCCATTTTTGTATTCAAAATTAGAGTATAAGGTGCCGTTTTTACGCCACGCTTGCTGCAAGCCTGTTGGCTGCCCTTCGTGGTAGTTAAATTTCTTAAACTTGGCGCCATTTCTGTACCAACGCCATCCCTCCCCTTCGACTTTGCCGTTTTCATACACGAATGCCGAGCGAAGATTACCGTTAACCCACCAGGTTTGTGTACGTCCATCTCGCGCACCAGATGTATAAAACGACTCGTAGCCTAAAATGCCGTTGGAAAACCACTTTCTGGCGACTCCAGCTCGGCGTCCTTCTATAAATTCGTCTTCTGTAGCCAGTTTTCCTGTGGGGTGATAACTCACCACTTTACCGGTGAAAGGCGTACTCTTGTAAATCCGAACACCTTGCTTATTCAAAGATATGTCACTTTGATACACCACTAATGGTGGTCTAGAACTGTAGGCTACCGACGCGTAAGTTGTTGCTAGCCAAAGTGCACAGAACATCAACAACTTACAGGTTATTGATTTAGTTAATATCACTCGGCGTACCTTGAAAGTTACCCGGGAAAATAAGGTAGTACTCACCGTTTAGGTATTGTTCAGTCGATACGTGATAGTGATATTCAGCATCTTCTTCTGAACCACCGGTATAAAGGGTAATTGACGTGTGGCCGTTGGACTCATCCAAGTCGGTGGGGTAGCCTACGGTTGAATAGCAGCGTCTTCCAAAAATGAAAAATCCGTCTGCCATAATACCTACAAGCGAATCATCATCATAAGAGATAGCTTGTGGCTCTAGATGATAGTGGTAGGTTTGCGGCCCCGTGTGCGCACCATTTCTATCGAAACCTTGTATTACGCCCAGCGATACATCTCCCGTCCCCTCTGAATCATTGAAAATCGGTGCCCCGCTGAGCGCTATGCCAATAGCACCTAACGGCGTGGCTGATGACGTCGCAGCAAGCTCTGGCGATACCGGTACAGTTAAATCAAAATCATTAATGTAATCTTCAATGTCACCCGGTGAGCGCTTTTGATTGAATAAGGTCTCATCTTCAGGCTCAACATATAAGCCGCTGGCATTGCCTGAATCCCAGTATGACGAAGTGTGATCGGGTTTGCCTGCCGACTCTAGCGAGACCGTACATCCATCTTCAGACAACACAATGGTGACATTAGGCGCCGCAACAAATTCAAGATAAGCACTTGAAAGCTCGGTCATGGGTGAGTCGCATGTGGTTGCACTCGAATCACCGTCGCTACCCGAGTCTGTGCCAGTGCCCGTATCCACACTGGTGTCGCTGCTTACGGTTTCATCGGTAGATGATCCCCCTCCGCACCCTGCTAATACCGACAGAATGCTTACACAAAATAATGCAGCTAGTGCGTAGTGACTTTTCGACATAATGATTCTCTCTATTGGTATTTACTGCAGCGGTACTCGAACGTTTACGCATATTGCAAACAAACGTAAGGAACGTGAATAGTCAGTAAAATAGCACGGGGCTTGGGTGCACAATGTGCATATTCAATGGAGATTGTTGATGGAAAAATGAATAGATAAAAGAAAGTAAAAGTTAAACCGTTGAGGCTAGTACCCATTTGTGGAAAGTTAGCGTTGTCGTTTTTTAATCAGTAATGAATGGGTTGTTTGGTTTAGTGTTTAAGAGAAGGAGGCTTTTGAGAGGTATTATTTCACACCAGAAGGCGCAGTGATTAAAATAAGTTACTGGCCCACCCAGTTGCCGAGTGGGCCATGAAACTGTGAACAAACGTTAAATCAGTGTGGCTGTCCTATTCAGAGAATGGACGTACAACTACTGATTCTGTGCTGTATGCACGAGCAAAGGCTGACATTTCTTTGTGGTTACAAATAATGGTTTCGCCTTCTAAGCCATACTTAGCTAGTGCTTTTTCTGTACCGATTGAAACGGCATCTAGACATGCTTTTGAAGCGATATCTTCGTTCTTAGCAACAAGCGCGATACCTTTAGTTTCACTGGTAGTTTTATTGCTGTATAAATCAGCAAACTTTCTTAAGCTTACGTCATTACAAAGCAATGATGCACTGAAAGACGCAACATTTAATCCGTTGTCACGAATTAAGCGCTTTGCTGCTCTATAGCCTTCTGTCGCAGCTGTGTAGCAAGCTTGCGTTTCAATGTTTTGATTAATTGGGTTTAAACGAACGTCTTGAGCAAAAGCATTTAAAGACGCTACTGAAGAGATTAAAGCAATGGCGAAAGTTGACAGTTTCATAATGTAATTCCTATTGTGTAACAAAATTAGAGTTTTCTTAAGCAACGCGTATATTATGACCAAAAATTACGTAAAAGAAAGCTTATTTCGTAATTTAATTACATAAAAGACCAAAAAACTGTACTTTTCACATCAATTCTGTAAGTTTTTTACAAAAATTAACCTTTTTAACAATCGTTGTTACAAAATGCGAATATATGTAACGTACATTATTGTTATCTAATATTGGATACGGCTATATTCAGCAGGTTAAAGATAGATATTTGAAGTTATTAAAGTGCTTAAGCGATCAAACGAGCTAATCTATGTGGTGCGAGGGTGGGTATGTATTTACAAATTTGCGTCAGAAAAGTAATGAGGGTTTTGCGACAACATTGCCCACCGACTGTGCGGTAGGCATCAATGATTAAGTAAATAGCCGAAACGGCTTTTATACTTTCACTACTACGTAATTAAATCGTGCATCCAATTTAGAGAAGGAAGTTTTCGGTCTTGCTGGTAGAACAAACGGTTTAGCCTTCCTAAAAGATTGACGGGCCTGGATGGATCGTGAGATTTAACCCTATGGGAACTTTCATTAAGCATAAACTCCCAAGGTTGTAGGTTCATATCATCAATCTCGTCCTGTTGAACGCCTAAGCTTTTAAGCGTAGACAAAATACGTTCTGTTTTGCTTTCTACAACAGGCAAAATGATACTACCGTATAAATCAGTTAAAGGTGCATTAATAGCGGCGAGTGTGTGGTTAATTGCCGACCACACCATGTCGTGATCGAACTCCCAGTCACGTGGCGCATAGTAGCCCTCTATTTCCCACTCTAGTTCGGCGTTACTGGCCGCTATACTGCTCTCTGCTTCTGGCGAAAACGACAAGTCAGGGCGCGCACCAATATTGTATGCGTCTACGCTCATGGCAACACAAATCACAAGATCTCCACATAGTGCTTTATTTTGATACAAGGCTTCAAATGCCGCCCGCTTTACCCCCATCCAGCCGTGCACTTTCGAAGGTTGTTCTACAAAGTGACGCACATCGTTGGGCAAGTCTTCACCATAGAGATCAATTAATAGTGGTAAAGGATTTTGTTCTGGTGCCTCATCAGGCATCCACACTTCATACTCTTGGCGATTATCTGCTTTCCCACGGCTTTTAATACCGTACGATAAGTTTACAGGCCGGCAAATACTGCGATCTTCATCAACTTTATGAAAATACTCAGAGCGCATTCGCTTGATAAATGGGGCGTCTAACCCTGCTAAGGCTGCGGTAGGATAGCGATAACCAATCTCGCTATGTTCAACCATCGTGAGTGTAGGTATGGCTTTTTCAAGTTTACTCTTTACGCCCTTAAGTTGCTCTACATTAGGTAATACAATACTTCGCTCCGGCTCAATGGTAAGCCGGCTTCCATCTTCTGCGACAAACTTGG
Source organism: Alteromonas lipotrueae (assembly GCF_019249255.1). Lineage (NCBI taxonomy): Bacteria > Pseudomonadati > Pseudomonadota > Gammaproteobacteria > Alteromonadales > Alteromonadaceae > Alteromonas > Alteromonas lipotrueae. The sequence continues at coordinate 32,710 of NZ_JAESDJ010000016.1, forward strand.
GGGTTTTGTGAAATTCGTACTGAGAAAGGCCTAAGCCCTGCACCGCGATGTTACGATAACGCGACAATTCACTGAAAAGCGCGGTGTGGTTCCGAATATGTTTAAACAGGGGGCGGTTTGACGTCATACTACTTATTCCATGTCACGTATTTAAGTTGGAAAATCTGTGCGTATCTATGCAACCGTTTTTCGGTATTTCCAATGACAGTGTGCCACAAAGATAGCTTCAGGCAAGCACCTCCGTGCTCATACCTCTTTCCTCACTTATTTATATTTAAAAATGCATACCAGACTTCAGCGCCAGCTTTATCGTACTCTTCGACTTTTGCGCGGAATGCTTTACGAAGGTCAACATTTACCAAAGGCGCTGGCAGCAGTGGGTCGAAGACCAATCGTTTTAGGGCATTATCGCCAACGAGATAATATTCCTTTGCTGCATCATCTAGTGTCAGGCCTTCTATACGCTTACGCGACCTCGCGAGTTCAATTAACCCTTCTTCATAGCTAGCTTCAAGGCTTTTGGTTTGCCATAACCCTGCAGCCTTTTTTTCTGTCGCCTCTGCGAAGTCTGATGCGTTAAACACCACAGCGCTTTTATCTAACCCCAATCGGTACAAACGCTCTCGTGTCGTACCTACCGTGTCGTTAAGATTATTCGGCCTAACATAAAAGTCCGCTGAGAGCTTTTTTAAACCCATTAGTTTAAGTGCCCTGTCTTGTGCCCGTGTAGCCTTGCGATCACTTTTTGCTAATGCGGTAGTCAGCACGGTAAGCCAGTCTCCACGCCATTCACATAATCTAGACTCTGCGGTATGCCAGTTACTGATCTCCCCAGCAAATTGCTCGCCTTCTTTGCCTAATTGGTAATAGCCACGCTCCACCAGCTTAAGCAACTTTGCCGATTGCAGACGAGTAAGGGTAACTCGAATGTTATTTTCCGAAATACCAAACAAGGCTCCTACCCGCACGGCGCTGGCTGCATCCATTTTTATACCGGGGCGTGAACCAAGTAGCTTCATCAGCAAGTGGCGGGCTACGGGTTTATCGGTAGGTTTTTCGGGTAACATATTGCTTTACCAATCTATTAGTAATTAAAACGACATCAAGTGAGCACTTTACCTAAATGCCCTGCATTTACAAAGTATATCCTTTTTCCGCCCTCTTACTTGGCCATATGTACCTGAACATACGCACTTAAATAACACGTATTAAATAAAGCCGCTCAAACAAATTCTTCAATATAACTACCCGATCAAAATTACACCGTTTGACACAAAAAGATGAAAAGAGTAATGTTCAATAAAATTTCAAGGCGAGTTTACTATGTCTGCACCTACGTTGTTCAATACCCATGTTGTTGAGAATCAACCACACCCTTTGCCCGCGTATAACTTGTGGCAGAATGACACCCTGCTTAAGCACGCTGTAATGGCTAATGTAACGTCGCCAAACACTAACCTAAACCATCAACCATACGATGAAATAGAAACTCAGCTAAGTGCCTTTGGGCAAGTCGCAGGTTTTCGACTAATGGAGCACGGCGAACTTGCCAATAAAAATAGACCCGAGTTTCATCCTTTCGACCGTTATGGTCGCAGAATTGATGATGTGGCGTTTCATCCAAGCTACCACGCGCTTATGAACGCGGCCATGCAGGGTAACGTACACAATTATTCGTGGCAGCATGAAGGTCAGCAAGGCGCGCATGTCGTAAGAGCGGCGTTAATTTTCATGCACTCTCAGGCCGATGCCGGCACAACCTGCCCCCTAACTATGACCCATGCTGCTATTCCTGCTCTACGGCAGGCTAAAGGCTTACCAGATTATTGGGTAAATAAGGTCGTGCATGGCCACTACGATGAGCGCACCTTACCAGCAGAGCACAAGAATGGACTGTCTATCGGTATGGGGATGACCGAAAAACAAGGGGGCTCCGATGTTCGTCGCAACACGACCACTGCCACAAAGCAACAAGATGGCAGCTACCGCATTGTGGGGCACAAGTTCTTCTTTTCTGCCCCTATGTGTGATGGGCACCTAATACTAGCGCAAACTGACGCCGGCCTAGGGTGCTTTTTATTACCTAGAGTTATGCCTAATGGCACCTTAAACGAAGTACGTATACAACGTTTGAAAGACAAACTGGGGGACTGGAGCAATGCCTCATCAGAAGTTGAGTTTCAGGGAGCTACTGCTTACTTAATAGGTGATGAAGGTCGTGGTGTGCGCGTAATCATAGACATGGTGTCGCTTACTCGCCTCGATTGTATGATTGGCTCTTCGGCCTCTATGAGGCAAGCGTTAGTGCAAGCCTATCATCATGTTAGTCACCGAGAAGCTTTTGGTGCAACACTTATTGACCAGCCGTTAATGCAAAATGTCATCGCCGACCTTACGCTTGAATGTGCCGCATCACTGGCACTTACCATGCGGGTGGCCCGCGCCGTTGATGCAAGTAAAACCAATCCGAAAGAAGCCGCACTGGCACGTATCGCTACGGCGATTGGTAAATACTGGATATGTAAGCGCACGCCTGCATTTATTAACGAAGCCCAGGAATGCTTGGGGGGAGTTGGTTATGTGGAAGAAAATATTTTGCCTAGGTTATATCGCCAAGCCCCGCTTAATTCAATTTGGGAAGGTAGTGGTAATGTACAATGCTTAGATGTGCTTCGCGCCTTGCACAAAGAGCCAGAATCTAAAGCGGCGCTTTTTAATTTATTGCATAGTGCAAAAGGGAAAAATGCTTTCTACGACACGCACTTTCAACGTCTTTTAGATTCATTCGAGGATGTTACCAACCTAGAAATTCGCAGCCGATTAATTACAGAGCAAACCGCCCTTGCCATGCAAGCCGCCTTGTTAATAAATGGTACCGATAGCGTAATGGCGAACACTTTTTGTGAAGCAAGGTTAGGCAATCAGCAAGGTTTAGCTTATGGAACGCTACCTGCTAACACGCCTTTTCTAGATATTATTAAAAAAGGAGTGCTCAGCTGTGCTAAAGATTAAAACGGGTTGGTACTGAAACCCTGTTCACTCAAGCGGGCATGGGCTGTCATTGCAGATAAGTCCATTTCAACGCCCTCTATTAACATCTCACTTTGCACATCATTAGCTGCCGAAGATTGGCCGCACACAATTACTCGCACGCCTTTATCCATAAGTTCACGCAATAAACTTAAATTACCGTTGTCTTCACCTTTTCGCTTTTGATAAGCCGCGTTATTAATAACATCTAGGGTAGCTGATCCGTGCACCACTAACGCTAGTTGAACATTTTCAAGCTTAGCGCCGTTGGCGACATGCATATTAATAAAACGAGCAAGTGAATCAAATTTGCGGTTTACCTTGCCCGCATCTGCTCCTTTAGCCACGTCGAAGGCGACTTTAAATTGTTGCTGAGGCGACACACTCACGCCTGGCACAGGCGCATGCTTGCCATAGTTATCAAATACGGGGCCTGCTGCAAAATCATCACTGCCCGCATGGGCAAACAAAGGAGTGGATAAAGCTGATACAACGGCGACTGTTGACGCTAAAAGGGGTAACGATTTCATGCAAACTCCAAGCTGTTATTTAAAGATAAAAAAACGCCCTACTCACCAAATGAATAGGGCACGTTTTCAATTCAGTGTAACTATTTGCTCGCTGATTTCAAACTGGCAGCATAGTCTTGGGCTTGTTGAAGTAGCCGTAACGCATTACCACTCCAAATATCTGCTAGGTCTTCTTCGGTATAGCCCTCTTCCAACAATCGTTGTGTAATCATGGGTAAATTAACCACATCCATCATGTCGTCTACACCGCCGCCGCCATCCCAGTCAGCGCCAATACCTACGTGCTTGGGGCCTACTACCTCTAACGCATGTAAAAAGTGTTTCATGTACACATCAAACGACGCTTTAACCGCGGGGTGCTCATGCTCTATTTCCCTGCGTTTTTCTAATAAACTTTCATGGTCAACACCTTGTTTAACCATTGCCATTAACCCCTTATAAGCTTCTTTACGCTTAGGATTTTCAGGCAATGCAGTAAGGTAGTCGCTGTAAGCATTCATTTGAATGACACCGCCCGACTCAGCAAGCTGTTTGAGCAAGTCGTCGTCAATGTTTCGGGGATGATCGTAAATCGCTTTCACACCAGTGTGAGACAAAATAATCGGTGTTTTGGACAATTTAATCATGTCTTTCACCGTTTCATCATGGGCATGTGAGCCGTCCAGCACAATCCCTAATCTATTTGCCTCACTCACAAAGGTTTCACCTAACGGCGAGAGCCCACCCCACTTTACCCCTTCGGGATCGGTAGAGCTATCACCAAGCTGATTGTTTTTGAAATGTACCGGCCCCGCCATGCGTAGCCCAAACTTAAAAAATGTTTCAAGTAGGCTCATATCCGTCCCGAGGGGATAGGAATTTTCCATACTCATATAGACAATATATTTGCCGGCTTTTTTGATCTCACTAGCGTCATCGGGCTCTAGTGCTAATGCAAAGGTTTCGGGATGTTCGGTAACCATGGTGCGAACAGCAAGCGCCCGTAGTAAAGCGGTATCACGGCTTTGTTGATAACCTTCTGTCGTTAGCGGCCCTTGCGGGGTGTAGAGCACCCAAAAGCCACCGTCTAACGCTCCTTCTTGCATACGCGGTACATCAACTTGCGAAAAGTCGTGGCCATAGGTATGCCGTTCCATAATATCAAACCCGGGCCTAACCAAATGCGCGGGCGTATCTAGGTGGGTGTCCAAGGTCACTAGTTTACGCTGAATAGCTTCAGCCTCTTCTAGAGATACGGTATCAGCTGCCTGTGTTACAGAACTCGCCATCGTGGTTCCAAGACCTAAGGCTACCACTACCCCAATCATTGTTTTGTTTAACTGATTCAGTTTTTTATTTGTTTTAGTTGTCATGTTAGAAAGCTACCGTTAATGATGCTTGCACGTTACGAGGGCTTAAAGGGCGATAGAAAGCCGATCCTACAAACGCAAACGACAACACTTCTTTATCGAAAAGGTTATCTACGTTTAACCGTAAGCTCACATTTTCAGGCATACCGAAGGGGTTCACACCGCCTAAATCCACATAGGCACTTACCGTGGTGTAGCTATCCATTTCATAGGTTTCGGCGTAATCGGTATAACGACTGCTGGTATATTTTGCCGATACATTCGCTACTAGCCATTCTGTTGGCTCGTAGGTAATGCCACCTGTCATCACCCAGTCTGGGCTATCAGCCAAGGCGCTGCCTTCAGGATTACTACCAAAGCCATCTACTAAGCTGGCATTTTTGTACGAGATATTGGCATTCATGTATAACTGTTTTTTGAATACGTCAGGCTGATAAACACCTGATAATTCAAAGCCGTAGGCTTCTGAAGCACCGCCATTAATATAGAAGCTCTCTGGCTGCCCGGTGGCGGGGTTTAATACGTTACTGGCAAACAAACGATTATCAAAGCGGGTATAGAATAGCGCTAATGCCGCGTTAAAGTTTTCTTTGTTGGTACGGTAGCCTAATTCAATATTATCGGCTTCTTCACCTTCGGGAGTATCGGGTTCAAAGCTAACCGCATTGTCATAAATGTCATCTGTACCATTAGGTAGCGCGTAGTTTTTCGAGTAAGACGCAAAAACTTGGTCGGTGTCATTTAGGGTATATACCGCACCTATTGAAGGTAAGAAATGGTTGCTAAATTTGCCGCCCACAGACTGAGGGCCGTAACCTGCTTCACCATCAATTTCGTAATCATCGTAATCACGATACCCGTCTAGTGAATAATCCACACTTAATGACTTTATACCCAATTCAAGTTTTAAGTTATCGTCCATTAAGCTAATGGTATCTTTCACGTACAACTGCGTAGTTTCACGTACCGAGGTGTAATCTCGACGATAATATGCCACCTCATCCCAAATCACGTCACCATCAGCACTACCGCCCGTTTTATTTAAACGCTGTTGCGTACGATGGTAAGTGTCTTTTTCTTGCCAGCCACCAAATTGAATATCATGGGCATCGAGTGTTAAGCTAAAATCAGCAACAAAGCCTTTTCTATCACCCCCTACAGACGATAAGCCATATTGCACGCCACGTGGATGCACTACATCTAGCCCTGCTGCAGCCTGATCTTCATAAATACTTAAGGTGTTACTATAAGAATCGGGAGAAACACCATAACCATCTTTATCTTCAAAATAATAAGTACCGGTAAATAACAAGTTATCTAACAAGTAGGTTTCAAGCTGAGCAGAATAAAGCTTATCGTCACGAACGTTTACGCGGTCTTCGTAGTAACTTGTACAATTACTACCGGTAAACACAGGGGTAAAATCGTTTTCATCCGCAACACCATCTTGGTTGAAATCGTAAACACCCGTTAATGGGGCAATACATCCTTCAGGAATGGCGTCTAGGTAGCTGTAATAATAGTTATCATCAAAAGTCGCTTCGGTACCGGAGGGTGAGTCGTAGTCAAAAAAGTCATTCGCCACATAGCTAACGGTAAATGTAGTCTCGTCACTAAAGGCATAAATTGCTTTACCCTCAATGTGCTCTCTGTCGATAGTACCTGGCCCGCGCCATAAATCGCTATCGGTTTTCGAACGGCTCACATAAGCCTTGAAACCATTAATATCTCCGGTCTCCAATTTAACGAAAGAGCGATTTAAATCATCATCGCCAATGGTGTATGACATCATGCCACCGGCTTCGTCAGACGGGTCTACCGAATAGTAAGAGGCTATAGGCCCTAGGGTAGAATAACTTGGTGCGGAAACATCGCCTGCACCTGGAGATGCCACTACAGACGCTAAGTTCTCGTTATCGACATATCTAAAAATAGGGCTACCGCCGAAGGCATCTGAACGCCCCATGGGCACGCCGTTTAATACAAACCCCATTTGGCTTAAGTTGAATGCACGCACATTCACAGAGTTTCCAAACTCATATAACCCTAATGCACCGTCCGTTTGCACATTAAAACCAGGTAAACTCTCTAACATTTTGAGCCCAGATATACCGCCTGGGGCCGACAATAACGCTTCCCGTGTGACGGCTAGGGTATTGGTCACTTCACCAGTACCAATTGCCACCTCGGTAGTAGAGATACGACGACCTACAACTTGAATCTTTTCTTCTTCAGCTTCAGCACTGGCGATTTCACTTTCTTGTGCATACGCAGGGCTGACGGCAAACAATGCCGCAATAGAGACACTTAACAATGTGGGACGGAACGGTTTATTTGTTTTTATCATGAGTGTGTTTCCTGCTATGACTGTAACTACTTACCAACTCGGAGGAAAACCAAGTGGGAGCTCAATCAACACATCACAATAAACATACCAATCACGTTAGACTTAAGTATAGATACAGGCGTTATTTAAATCAGGCGAGCAGTCACCTAGCCTAAGCAACTCATCTGATGAGTTCATTCTCAATCGTTTTGGAAGATAACCATTCACATTAACCACCTTTACGCTTTGGCAATGCACCAAGAGATCGCCGCTGGTAATGAAAGGTGCACCACAACAGTGAATTAGTTGCCTTAAAAAATTAAAACACTCTTTAATTTTCAATAACTAAGACATAAATTCTGTAGTGGTAAACACGCTATTTTTGAAAGACATTATAAGTGTAAAAACTGCGCTTAGCTTGCTAATTGCCTTTGCAATTTTTATATTGCTTAAACAATGGCAGTAACCAACTAAATTAAAATTCATGGAACCGAATTACGCCCTTTACTCCCACACTGAGTTACTAGAAGCATTAGAAACTATTGACCGTCACGCATACCCCGAGCGAGTCGATAGCATAAAAGCTAGATTAGCTACACTAACTCAGAACAGCACTAGCGCATCTATTCGTGGAGACTACAAAGATATTAGCCTCATACTATTTTTATTTAGTTCGGTAATTGGTGCGGTATGCGCCTGGATGCTATTTAAAGAAAGCGAAGATGATTTTAGGCATATAGTTGGCGCTTTATTGCTACCCGCTTCCCCTTTTTTATATTGGTATTACAAGAAAAAGTGGAAAATTCACGCTCAGGATCACTTCATATTAAATGAAGATGGCGTGCTTTATTGCTTAAAAGGGCAAGATGTCAGATTAGTATGGGTGGATATTACGTCCATCGAGTACTCCCGAACCAGATATCATACCAGCGTATCTTTTGATTCAAATAACAGAGAAAAACGTATCTATATTGATATACAAAAATTCCAGTGTAGTCGGACAATGATAGAAAACTTCATTAGACAAAAAGCCATCGAACACGATGTGCCGTATCATAAAAGCACAATATGGAGGGGAAAAAGGCAAATTGTATAAGCAATACCCCCACTCCCAAAAACCTTGCTAAAAGCGCTTTATGTTGAAGACCTTGCATTCTTAATGAGTTATTAGCTTAAGCATTAGACGTTGACAACCCCTTTGAAGTACGTAACTTACGCCAACTTAGCGTTAAAAAATGCAATGGTTCTAGACCATGCAAGCTCAGCATTGTCTTTGTCAAACCGCCCCGTAGAGTCATTATGAAAACCATGATTCGCATTCTTGTACATGTGCATTTCGTAAGAGACATCATACGCTTTCAAATCTTCTTCGTATTCTGGCCAAGTGGCATTTACTCGCGCATCTAATTCACCAAGTTGAATAAGTAATGGTGCCTTTATATTTTTGCGTAATTCTTTGGCTGCTGGGGTGCCGTAAAAAGGCACACCTGCATCGATAAGGTCGCTATCAATGGCCGCTAGGTAATTCACCATATAACCACCAAAGCAAAAACCTACAGCGCCCAGTTTTCCACTAGATAATTCATGCGCTTTAATAAATTCAGCGGCGGCCACAAAATCATGTTCTATTTTCAAGCGGTCGAGGGTTCGCTGCATAGCGCGGCCTTCATCATCGTTGCCAGGGTAGCCTCCTATTGGAAACAAGGCATCGGGAGCAAACGCAATAAACCCTGCCTTCGCCAGTCTTCTGGCCACATCTTTAACGTAAGGGTTTAGCCCTCGGTTTTCGTGTATTACCAATACCACCGGCGCTTTCTTTTGTGTGGTTTCGTTTTGTGTTAATGCATTCGGTACGACTAAATACCCTTTACCTTCTCCGTGCCCTTTGGGTGAAGCGAAAGTTTCGTAGGTCGCGGTTATATCAGGATCATTAAAGGATATTTGTTCAGCCAGCGCATAATTAGGCAGTAATGCCGAGGTTAAGAAAGACATGGAATAACCGAGGGCGACCAACCCTGTGAGCTTGGTCATGAATGTACGTCTGTCCATGCCGCCGTGGGCATAAGCGTCGTACCAGTCGAAAGCTTCTTGTGGAATGGCTGTGCTTTCCAGCTGAGGGCTGTTTTCCCGCTGAGGGCTGTTTTCCCGCTGAGGGCTGTTTTCCCACTGATGGCTATTTTCCCGCTGATGGCTATTTTCCCGCTGATGGCTCATAACAACCCTTAAATAAAAAATGACAAGTCTGGTTTAGTTAATAACTATTATGGTGTGCTTGTCCAGGTAATCTCTGATGACTAATCTCTTTTCAGGCTGATCTTTGTCTAAACTAATCCCGCCACGAACTAATAAGTACAATGAGCAAATTTTTGTGTTGTCCCCCCTCTATAGAAGGGATTATCGTAAAAGTAGTGCAAAGCAGTTTTATAAAGAACTCGAAGGCGTTACCGTCATTCCCTAATCAATTCACCAGATACACAACATGTATCTCACCACGAGGCTTATATGGCAACGCTAAAAGAACTAACCCAGGCTAAGGTTGAAGCTGGCCGTAAAGGCAACCCAGACTTCATGAAAGGGGTAGACGCAGAAATAGCAAAAGCTAAATCGTTTCAGCAAGGCAGTGATGCATTGGCAATTGGTGATAAAGCACCTGAGTTCACGCTGCCAGATGCAAAATCGAATACGGTTTCACTCACTTTTCTATTAAACCAAGGGCCTGTTGTCGTAACTTTTTATCGCGGGAGTTGGTGCCCCTATTGTAATTTACAGCTTAGAGCCCTTCAGTCTCGATTAGCCGATATTAAACAACTCGGCCCAACGCTTGTCGCTATAAGCCCGCAGGTGCCCGATGATTCGCTCAGCGAAGATGAAATTAGCAAGATGGATTTTATCGTATTGTCAGATCAAAGTGCTAAAGTTGCAGCGCAATTCGGGGTAGCATGGGAAGTGCCCGAGTTTCTAATTGAGCACATGAAAAACGATAGGCAACTCGACCTAGAAACCATCAACAAGGGTAATGGCAATATTCTCCCCATTCCAGCAACCTTTGTGCTCAATCAAAAAGGCCACGTAACCTGGCGTTATGTGGATGTCGATTATCGAACCCGTTCAGAGCCTCAAGATATTGTTGATGCGCTCAAAAATTTATAAGCTTATTTGCGAAAGCGCTTATAAGTACTTTTACAAGCATTCTTGCGAGCTTTTTTACCTGCCGCCTAGAAAGTCAGATAGTAGGCCTTGGTAGGTATGTTAAAACAGCAAAAAGGTGGCCATGGCCACCTTTTTTAAATTATGTGCTGAGCAACAACAATGTAAATGTAAAACTACATACTCAGGCTTCATTTTACCAAATTATTACTTTTTTGTATTCGCTACAGCCAAATCGATAATTTCAACGTTGGTATTAAATTTACCGTTAGTTAGTACGTTATTCATTTTATCTGGGTCTTCTGCATAATCTTGCACAAAGGCTAAGATGTTTTGATCATTACAAGTTACGTTTTCAGCAATATAGCGCTTGCTCAAACCAGAGTCTTTAATCGATTTGTGCAGTTGAATTTTGCTGCCTTGTGCTGCAACAACACATAATTTAGAAGTAACCGAATCGTCTGCTGCAAATAATGAATCTGCCGCGCTCGCCATACCGATAGTAGATAAAGAAAGCGTAATTGTAGCCAGTGTTTTAGTGAAAGTGTTCATTGTTGTCATCCTTTAGGTTAAGTCAAAGTTAATTTTGCAACCTAAATGCCAACATTTTTAATTCATTTAAATCAAAAGCTTAAATCAAAATCACGTAAATGTCAGATTTTAACCATTCTCATTAACACTATTGAATCGTCATTTTCACTAAATTTTAGTCCTTTGTAAAATTGCATGATCGTGTGTCAATAATTGCTCCCTTCCTAACCAACTAAAACAGTAATTTAGCTAATTTGTGTACATCATCAGCCCGACACTAATTGTAAATACTCTTCTGATGCCATCTCTATCAATCGGCTTCTAGCCCGCTCAAATTCAAACATAAGCGCGCCACTAGTATAAATCTCATTTTGAGGCACGTAAGAGGTCATTATCAAGTTAGTTTTACTGTCGTAACATTCATCTACCAATGCAATAAACCGGCGTAATGCATCATCCATGGGTGCTAAAACCACCTCACGCTCTCCGGTTTCAGCAGAGGCGATGTTAATATTCGACCCATTATCCTCTGTGCCCCGTGCCTTAATGCGCTCGTACGCTTGCCCGCTCATGGGCGGTACATTGAACAATAATATTGTTTTGTACAGCTTGGCCAATTCTACATAATCAAAGTGGCTTCGCGGCCCTTCACACAATGCCGAAAAATTGAAACAGGCAGCCTTATGACTCATCTCTGAATTACGTGCATCAAATTCACGTTGGGCGACGATTTCAATAGTTCGTCCCAGCACTGTTATGCTTGAAGTCGCACTATTAAGTGTTAAGCCAAACTGACTAAGAAGGGTTTGATGCAATGTTGCTTGATCTTGTAACGACTCGGGTAGTTCGAAATAACGTTGAATGTAATTAAGTGCACGCTTTCTATGGTCTTGTTCGCCATTCAGGTGCAGCACATTTAAATGCGTTTCAATTGCAGCGATTGCCGGTAAAAAGCGTTCCCGCTGCAATCCATTTCGATAAAGCTCGTTCGGCGCACAGTTGCTGGTACACACCACTACCATATTCAGTGCAAACATGTATTGCAGTAAATTGCCTAACAACATTGCATCGCCAATATCAGACACAAAGAACTCATCAAAACACAGCACTTTGTACTGCTTACTTAGTTGCCTCGCAATATGGCGCAGCGGCTCTGCCTTTCCGGACAGTTCAGTTAGCCGTTTATGAACGTCCTGCATAAAATGATGAAAGTGCTGTCGTTTGCAAAACGTGCTAGGTAAGCTCGCGTCTAACAAGTCCATCAGAAAGGTTTTGCCCCGCCCTACTTTGCCCCACAAATAAATGCCTTTACTGTGTGGATGCGGGCTTTTATAAAAAGCGTCACCGTGAGCACTCTGAAATGAACGATACAGCTGCTGAAGCAATGCAATGGCGTGTTGTTGGGATGGGTCTTTGTGAATTTTTCCCGAATCGACTAATGCTTGATATTTGGTAAGCGGGGAGGATGGTAGCATGCAGATTTATACGGTTTATTGCCAAAGAAGATAGCGCTACGCGTATGTTTGAATCTTCAAACTTTTGCACTTTAGATACAGTGCAAAGCGTAACGCCCGATAGTTATCAGCTCACGATTATGAGGTTTTGCCCCACACAGAACTTGGCTTAGTCGCCTTATTTCTGGCCTGCTCTTTCACTTGCCCTTTGACTTTTTGGGCCTGCATATCCGCTTTTACATTCTGGCGAACTTGCTCTTTGGTATGTGCTGTTTTTTTCGCATCAGGGCGATACTTCTTCACCATGCCCTGTAATAAGTTACGCACAACTTGATCGCCAGCCACTTTATAGTTTCTGTGATCGGGTTTTCTGAAAAAAGCAGACAGTTCGTTTTTGCTTAATCTGAAATCAGCCATTTGAAGCGCGTTAATCATGTCTTCGTCTTTGTAGCTCATAGCAATACGGATTTTTCGAAGCACTTCGTTGTTACTCAAACGCTCACCGGCTTTTAAAATAACAGGCTCAACACCTTCTTGCTTGCCACGTCTTTTAACGATTAAGCCGTCTAAGAACAAAGAGATGATTTTGTCTCTGCAAGGTAAATACCCTTCTTCCCCTTCTTTTTTCATAATTGAATGAAGGTAATCTACATCCATGTCGTAGTCTACTAACTTGAAAATACCAATAGCGGCGGTATCGTTAATTGCCAAAGCAAAACGTAGGCGTCGTAGAACATCATTGTGGATCATGGTTTTTAGTCTTAATCTAGAAGTGGCTCATTTATTATGGCGTAGTTTATCGCAATGGCTAATAGACCGCGAATTAAAACCACGGGTTTGCGTGAATTGATGGGGCTTAATGTTCAATTTGCGTTATTTGCAGTACTAAATCGATCCTAATTGGTTGTTTTCATCTTTAAACCATTACAGCAGTCCTTTATTCGGCGTACCTATGACACTAACAAATAAAAGTAAACATACAGCAAGAAAGCCTTTTTACGTGCTTTTTGCCTTTTTGGCGTTAAGCTTCTTAGCTGGCTGTGCCAGCAAAGGCCCGCAAATTAACATTGATGAAAGCCAAAATTTTGCCGAAATTAATACGTTTTTTGTTCGACCACCACTGAATAGCTTAAACCCTGAAATAGAGAGCCAACTTACATCGGCGATTAGCAGAGCACTTATCGCAAAGGGGCTCAAGCCCTCACCAGAAGAAGGTGCAGATGTGCTGGTAGGTTTCCTTCCTTCAACCGCCAGTGAAGAAAATGACACGCGGTTAAACCTTGGGTTAGGTACGGGTGTATTTGGCCGTTCTGGTGGCATCTCTCTTGGCAGTATATTCAGCGTGCCCATTGGTGAGCGCGTAACGCAATATCAAAACCTGCAAATCGATGTGGTAAGAGGCGATACGTTTATTTACAGTGCGGTGGGAAGTGTAGAAGTAGAATCTACCGATTCAGTCACTATCCAAAATAAACTTGGCGAGTTAGTGACCAGTTTACTTGAAGCCTTTCCAGCAAAATAAAAGTCACTTATGTTAGGCACATGACATAATGAGAATGGTTAGCTTGCTTGTTATAGAACACTCTCTTGTTTTCATCGTAGGCTATAAACTCTATACAGAAGGTTTTTTATGAAAGTTATACTCTTTGCTATCACACTTTTCCTCACCGGATGTGCAAGCACTAATGGCATAGCGGTTTTCTCTTTTTCAAATGCTGAAGTCCAGTCATTGCTTAATAAACAACTACCGAATTTAACTGAAAACGTAAACTTAATGGGCTTACCCGTGAAGCTTAATGTGAACGACGTTAGTGTAGACATCGGCCCTGATAGCCGCGATGTTATATCCCTTGGCTTAGACACAGGTGCAGAAATTAATGCTTTCGCGTTTAAATACCCTGTACGTTTAACCTTTAAGATTGAAGGTAGCCCCTACTATGATAGTGAGCAAAAAGCGGTGTTTCTCCGCAACCTTAACTTACTCGACTCAAGCGTAGAAGCAGGAGGCTATAAGGGAAACCTAAAGCCATTAAACAACGAAGTGATGAACTTACTCAACGCTTTTCTGGCCGTTAACCCTGTTTATAAATTAGATATGAAGAACCCTAAAGTGGCACTATTGAGTAAAGTACCGCTCGACATGAACGTGGTTGAAGGTGCCGTTCAATTAGTACCAAGAAACTGGAATAACTAGGCCATAATAAAAATAATAATTAAGGTAACGCATGAAAATTAGCTTAAAACTGCTTCAAATAGCACCCCGAATAGTCGCGCTGGGCACCGTAGCGCTAATAATGACGCCAATACTAATGCCCGCGACGGCTTTTAGCACAGAAGAGATGGCAGCAGACCCTATCATTCAGCCCGCCCCTTTAGTGTCTATTGCCAGCCACGATAGCTTTTTTGAGAGTATACGCGCGCTATGCGGGAAAGCGTTTGCAGGTAAAATAACAGTTGATAATCAGCCCACCAGCAGCATGGCTGATAAACCTTTGGTTATGCATGTCAGGCGCTGTAAAGACGACGTGTTACATATTCCCTTTCACGTGGGAGAAGATGCATCTCGAACGTGGATCATTACAAAAACTGGCTCCGGTTTGTCGCTCAAACATGATCATCGCCATGAAGATGGTAGCTATTCGGAGTCAACCATGTACGGCGGTCATACGCTTGATGCTGGCTGGCCACAGGTTCAATCTTTCCCCGCTGACGCCTACTCTAAAGCTTTATTTGCTAAAAGTGGCATCCCCCAATCAAGCTCCAATATTTGGCAAATGTTTATTTACCCGGAAACCTTTACCTACCGATTGATTAGAGAAGGCAGAGAATTCCGGGTTGATTTTGATTTAACCCAACCTATACCCGTACCTGCAGCACCATGGGGCTACGCTAAATAGTATTGATAACCATGAGAAAGGGTCGCCTTGCATTACTTGATTAAGTGCGGGGCGCATACCTTGGCCGTTTGCTTAGCATCGAATATTTCAATCCAGTAATCATCTGGATCTTTAATAAATGCAATGCCTTTCATCGAACCGTCATTAGGTCGTTTTTGGAAAGGGACATCTAGCGCTTCAAATCTGTCGCATGCAGCTTCCAAATTCGGTACGTGAAAGCCAATATGACCAAAGCCTTTTGGCTCACTATTCCCATTATGATAATGAGCCGTGTCTGCGGTATCACCCCAATTGTGAGTGAGTTCTAACATCGCAGGACGACCAAAGGTTTGGGCGGTGCGCTCACTGTCGTCTTTGCTAATATCAGAAAAATCATCACCCGCCGCTAAGAAATAAAGACTAAATTTCATTTCTTCAAAATCAAGACGTTTTAACAATGTCATGCCCATCACTCGCGTGTAAAAATCAAGTGAACGTGCGGGGTCGGCAATACGTAACATGGTCTGGTTGAAAACAAAACCTTCTGTCGCTTTATCCTTGTCTTCACACAATCCTTCGGCGTTATCAAAATGTCGGCTCATTGAAATAGTATCCTTAATTAAGTGACTTCGTCAGTGTTTCAAATGGGGGCAATCAAAGCAATAAGCAACAATGAAAGCAGTAATAGATGCTTTATTGTACAACGACTTAGACTATTTGACCTTTGATAGCACCACATTCACTCTGTTAGTACAAAGCGTGAGCATTTATACTTTATTTACTCTATTGTCGTAACCCGAACTCATAGTAAATGCGTTTTTTTGCTTTTATCCTGTTACTGAATGTTTTTACTTCTGCCTATTCGCAGCAGGTTAGCCCCTTGCCTTCCCGGGAGGAAGCTTCAATTCAGCGCGCTGAGACGCTACTTTCACAGGCACAATTAGCACAAGATTCCTCACTAAAGCGCAGTATTGAACGGGCTAATCAAGCCTTGAAAATATCGAAAGAAATAGATGATATTAGCACGACTGCACAGGCGCATTTTCTACTTGGAAAATTAACAAGGCAAGCCCGTCAAAACAAAAGTTCACGACACCACTTTTTAACCGCGTCGGCTATATTCGAAAGACTCAGCGACACGGAAAATTACATCTTGTCGTATGCGGGTTATATCAATGCATTGGTGAAAGATAAGCAACTTAACCAAGCCGATGAAGCGATTTCGATACTGGTTCCACTGGCTTTTCAATACGGTGAAGACTTTCCTATTGCCTCAACGTTAATCGCCAAGGGTGATTATCATTTCGCACTGTCCCAGCACTCTATCGCGGTCGTACAATATTTGATGGCCATTGAATATCTCACCGCCCCCGAAAGCGACATTAAAAACCGAAAGGCAAGAACCCTCGTCAGAATTGCTGAGGCCTACAAGCGATTAGAGAACCGGGAAGAAACCGCTGAGTATTATGAAAAAGCACTAGCTATATATACCGACTTAAATGAAATAAAGTCTATGGCGCGTACCTTTAATACACTGGCTGAAGCACAACGATATCTCGGTAATTTAGTACTTGCGCTAGACTACGCATTACAAAGTTTAGCCCTTCACGGCCAAATAGATGATGCTGAAGGCCGCGCTAAAGCGTTGATGGGAGCAGGGATTATTTACCGCCACATAGGCCGCTATGAACAGTCCTTAAAACATGTGCATCAAGCTCATAAGTATTATAAGAAGGTCAATAATGCAACGGGCATAGCTAAAACGTCGAATCAGATAGGTCATATATATTTTAGGCTGCAACAATTCGACCAAGCTCGTTCGTTTTACATGCTGTCAATTAGTTTGCCGGAGGAAAAGGTTGAGCCTAAAACCCTTGCTACCGCGCTAAGAGAAAGCGCGATTATCGATTGGAACAAGGGTAACTATGCTTCGGCAACATTGTTAGCGAAAAAAGCGGATGATATCTACCGAGACAGTAATGACAAGGCAAAACAATCAAAAACTCAGCGAATATTGGCGAACATCAAACGAGACGAAAATAACGTTTCCAGCGCGCTCAATTACTATAGAGAATCACTGGCTTTAGCCACAGAAATCGAAAGTGATGTTTATCAAATTAAAACTCTCATTCCATTAGCAGCTATGCTTATTGATACTAACATGGAGGAGGCCGTAAGGCTGCTTAAAAGCGCCCTGACATTAGCACGTGAAAATGGCCACAAAGCCTATACGTTAGAAAGTTATCGTTACTTAAGACTAGCAGAGAAAACTAAAGGTAATTTAGCGGTATCCTTACAATATGCTGAACAAGAAATCGCCTTAAGCAAAGTTATTCAAGAAGACATTAACAATAACGAACTCGCGCTTGAGAAAGCCAAGCTACACTCCTTAAGACTGGAAATAGAATTAGAAACTCTGCGAGAAAAAAACAAACTCGACAAACTCGAACTGGCCAGAAAGAACAATGAAATTGAGATAGCCCAGCAAGCCACCACCATTTCAGAATTGGAACTAACTAAAAACAGATATGCCAGTGTCGCTTTGGCACTGTTATTAGCTGTCTGCTTAATACTGATACTGCTTATTTATCGTCGCTTTATTGTGTCGAAACAGCGCAACCAAGAACTTGGCTATTTAGCCACACGAGACCCATTAACAAACTGTTTTAATCGCCGTGTTTTGTTTGATTTGATGAAGCGGGATTTTGCAAGAAATCCACAGTCTGAAGACTATTGTGTGATTATGATAGACATCGACTATTTCAAATCTATCAATGATAGTTACGGGCACACCGTGGGTGATTCAGTGCTTCGTGGCGTTGCCAATACCTTGCAGAGCTGCGTCCGTCAAAACGATGTAGTAGCGAGGTTTGGTGGGGAGGAGTTCTGCATTGTATTGCCAGATACCTCCTCTCACCAAGCCATGCGTATAGCTGAAAACATGCGAGAAACCATTCAAGTTTGTCGCTTTGATGATATCGCGATTACCTGTAGCTTGGGCGTAACCTCTATTCGCTTTAATGCGACAACGCCTTCTGAACTTATCGATCAAGCCGATCTCGCGTTATTTAAGTCGAAATCGTTGGGTCGTAATCAGGTAACCTTATGGAGCGACGCTCTTGCTAGAGTGCAAGACTAACGTATTTATACAACGGTGATCACATCTTCCATTGGCAAACGTGCCTTCGGTAAACCGTGGTTCCAATCTTGTTCTTCGTCTGCATAGCCAAGTGCTAGCGCCACTTCACAAATGTGTCCGTCTAATTCTTCGCTAAACAATTCACCAATCAAGTCAGCGTCCACGCCTTCCATCGGCGTTGAGGCAATACCAAGACGGGCTAATGTGTGAAGCAAGTTTCCAAATGCTAGATAAACCTGTGCTTTTGTCCATGCGCCGTTGTAGCCGTTCTCGTCAGTATTAGCTTCTGCAAAAGCGTAAGCCCCCATAAATGAGTCACGCATTGCTTCTGGCAAGTGACCAGACGCCACTTCAGCATCAACACGCTTAACAAACTTTTCTTTGGTAAACTTAGGATCGTAAGCGAATAAGATCGTGTGCGATGCTTCTTTTGCATGCAATTGGTTGAACTGGTGCTTATTCGCAAAAGTGTCGTGTAGACGCTGTTTTGCGCTGTCACTTTCAACCACGACAAACTTCCAAGGCTGAGAATTTATAGAAGAAGCTGATAACCTTAATGCTTCCAATATAGTGGTTAAGTCCTCTGAAGAAATACGTTTGCTACTGTCGTACTTTTTAACGGTATAACGCTGGTTTAAATCACTGATAATTTGATTAGACATAACTAATTCCTAATATTTAATGCGAATACTTTAGATGCTGCGAAGTTTAACGAGTTATACTAAAGACGATAAGCCCAGTAATGGTTGAATGAGTTTAAACAAATTTTTGATAATGGAAGCGCAGGCTAAACGTCTACTTTTCACTGCCATAATAGAAATAGGAGGCAGACAATGGAAAATCGCGCTATTTTTGAAATAACTATCGATACAAAAGAGCAGTAATGACAGAGCAACAGTCTCTATCAATTAAAAAGAATCTAACAATACGCCTGTTACGTGTACTTAGGTACAACAAGGCTAGGGTAGAACGTGCACTTATGCTTATGCCTGCTGAGCACAAGCCGTTGTTCCATGTTCTGCCGTTTTTACTGCACGTAAATCATCCTGAGCTTCCAGGTTATATTGAAGGTGAAGATATTCCCTTTGGTATCCATAACTACTCATTCCGAGACGTTGTTGAAAATGCACTCTTGCAGTGCTTCCCTGATAAGCGTGATTTACTCTCTGATATCAAGCCTCTGTGGCCCCGTCAGCGGGCAATTGAAGCCTTAGTCCTTATGGGAAGCATTGGTACCATTGCACAAACAGACTCGTCTGATTTCGACTATTGGGTGTGTGTCGATGGCAAACAACTCTCAGAAGCATCGCTTAATAAACTACAAGAAAAATTAACTGCCATTGAAAGTTGGGCGGACAGCAAATTCGGTATAGAAGTGCACTTTTTCCTATCTGAAATTGACAATGTGCGACGCAACGACTTTGGCATTGCCGATGGGGAAAGCGCTGGCTCTGCTCAAGCCCTGTTTCTTAAAGCTGAGTTTTACACCACTAATATTGTAGTGGCTGGAAAGGCACCTTTTTGGTGGTTAACCCCTGAAAAAACTAATGATCAGCAATATGCAGCATTAAAAAACCACCTAGAAGACGGTGGCTCTCCAGATTTAAGCTGGTTTATGGATCTTGGAAACCTCGAAAGACTCGACGCCAGCGAATTGTTTGGTGCCGCAATATGGCAGTTAAGCAAAGCCATGGACTCGCCATTTAAGTCGGTACTCAAAATAGCAAAGTTAGAAGTTTATCTTGCTCATATTGAGCACGGCCAGCCCTTGTGTAGCTTGCTTAAAAAGCATGTTCACCGTGGTGCCGAAGCACCTGGACACGTCGCGGTAATAGACCCTTATGCACTGATGTTCGACCAACTTATTGAGCATTATGAAAAAGAGGGGCAGCCTGAAGACATGTTGTTGCTTCAGCAGTGTCTATACCTCAAATGCAATTGCAAGCTCAGCCAACCACCGCAACGTGGCGAAACCTCTACGTTTAAACGCAAGATTATAGCGGCCTATGCTAAAAAGTGGGGATGGACAAAACAAGACCTTTATCATTTGGATAATCAGCACGAATGGACATTTCACGAGCGGGTTCAATTAAGCCGACGAATTCATCGATTTCTTTTGAAATGCTATCGACGTATTTCAAGTCAGCTTGGGGCTGAACAACAAACCATGAGTAAAAAAGACATGACCGTGCTAGGTCGTCGTCTCAGTACATTTTATGGCAAAAAGCCTAATAAAATCGAGTTTCTACGCCGCGCATTTGATGAAAACCTCTACTGTGAAACGGTAACCGTTTCATTAAAGCAAAATAAATCGGGGCAAGATGTATGGACTGTCTATGCCACAGACTCACTCAGTAAATCGGGAAAAATAGCGCAAAGTCAGAAAATAACGCAAACATACTCAGCAGTTGAATCAATTGTATGGTGCGTTGCAAATCGTATTATCGACGCAAAAACCACCATCTATCTTGATTACAATACCGGTGAAGTGAGCGAGCTGGATTTGAATGACTTATTGAAACATATCTGCCGCTACTTTCCGCCGATTAAAGTCTCTTCTCTACAAAGGGATTATCTGCTCACCGCCGCCCGCGTAACAACTTGCCTAGCTATTGTGAATTTCAACACGCTCAGGCAAAAAGCGAGCGTTGAAGAAATCTCGGTGTTGTATACCACATCTTGGGGCGAAACCTTTTTGCTCCACGGGAGAGATGTGCTGGATACACTGTGGTTTGAGCTTCAAGAAACTGATCCTGCTCCGCCCTGCTACGTCATGGTGCCCCGTGGAAATCAACAATCTCGTATTCAAGGTGAATTTTTAGAATCAACAGGTGTGAATTTTTCACTTATTCACTAAACACAGCTTCTCTTTTCTAGCCTAACTATTCCGTGCTTTTCTTTTTCGCAAGGCCGACACTGTGCCCACACTCGCCATAACATGTGGTTAATTCTCTGGGGCGCAAAAAAACTAATAATCTTTTGTTTATCTAGGTATGCTAGAAAGTAAATCTACGTATTAAATATTGGCGCTATTATGCTAAAAATTAAAGGCTCCCTTCTTTCCTTTGCTATGTTAGTAACCTTACTGTGTACCCTGCTAAGTGCCTGTACTAACGTTACTACCGCTACTCAATCTGCAAAGTCATTCGATAAAAAGCTCACCGCCGAACAACTCATTGAGTCACTTGATTTAACCGGTCACGTTGAAGGGGGCTTTTTTCGCCAAACGTTCAAAGCAGATCACAGGCCGCTAATA
The DNA here is from genome assembly GCF_019249255.1 of Alteromonas lipotrueae. Classification (NCBI taxonomy): domain Bacteria; kingdom Pseudomonadati; phylum Pseudomonadota; class Gammaproteobacteria; order Alteromonadales; family Alteromonadaceae; genus Alteromonas; species Alteromonas lipotrueae. The sequence continues at coordinate 54,348 of NZ_JAESDJ010000016.1, forward strand.
AGTACAGAAAATGGCGATAGAGTAAATATGACCTCTATTTATTACCTGCTAAGTGCCAAATCCCCTATCGGGCATTTTCATATGAACCGTTCTGACATCATGCATTACTTCCATATGGGCGACCCCATCACGTATTATCTAATTAACCAAGATGGCAGCCTTGAAACTCATATATTAGGGCCCGACCCTACGCAAGGTCATAAGATGCAAATGGTGGTAAAAGGCGGTACATGGAAGGCATCAAAAATACTGACTACAGGCCCGTATGGCTACGGCCTAATAGGAGAAGCGGTAGCCCCAGGTTTCGAATATATTGATATGAAGTTGGGCGAACGAGCCGAGCTAGTTCACCAATTCCCTCAGCACAGTGGAATCATTACATCATTAACGCGATAAAAGAAGTCGCTCGCATTGCTCAAAGATAAAAACTAAGCGCACTTATGTTAAAAACACTTGTATCCTTTGGCACTTGTACCTTAAAAAAGCTATCTACCCTACAACTACATCGACTATAACAATATAAAGGTTAACTATGAGCCCACGTACTGTCGCATTTTCAAGAACACGCTTAACTGAACTAATGGTTCCTTCTTTTGCCAACTTTGGCGGAAAAGTCCATGGCGGTATTATCTTGTCTTTAATGGATAAAGTTGCCTACGCCTGTGCCAGTAAACATGCCGGCGCCTATTGCGTAACGGTTACGGTTGATGGCGTTGAGTTTTTACAGCCTGTGGAAGTGGGCGAGCTATTATCGCTAGACGCTACTGTGCATTATGTCGGAAACACTTCATTGGTGGTGGGTATTAAAGTCACGTCTGAGAACATCAAGACCAATAAAGTGAAGCATACCAATAACAGCTTTTTCACTATGGTCGCTAAAGACGACAACGGTGTGCCAGTAAAAGTGCCCGAGCTTGAACTCAGTAACCCTCACGAAATGCGCCATTTTGTCACGACGATTAAGCGTAACAAAGTGAAACGTGAAGCTCAGGCAAGAATACAAAAAGAGCACGATGACTTTATCCCAAAAGCAGATTTTGTATTGCTTGATAACCAACGCTGCACCATTACTTTCGATAAAGATGCCTCTTATACCCAAGAGTAGAATGCAAAAAAGCCCTTGGTGTTATTCAACAACCAAGGGCTTTTATTGATGCTTACACTTGTGTGCGTTAGCTTATAAACCAGCGTGGTACTGGCTTACCGTTGAAGCTGGCACCATATTATTTAGTGTGCCTTCTACGTGTTTATCACCGGCTAATAGCTGTTCGAATTGGCGAATTAGCGCTACCTTGTCGGGTGATACTTTACCTCCCGCGCCAATGTTGGTTAAGTCGATCATGAAGCCATCGAACAAGTCAGACAAATCGTTCATCACTTCCATATTTAAAAACTGATCTTCGTTGTAAATACTCGGATATCCGGCCTTTTGTTTATCGATGGCGAACGACATGCCTTTCACATTGGTAATGCTGGTTGATTTGTCGCACGAAAGCATACACCCGTTATCGATACGCGGTTTCTCGCAACCCACACTTTGTTGGAAGAAGCACTGCCTGCTGGTCATCAATAATATAGGATGATAAATACTGTAAAACAGTTTGAAGTTTTGAGGCCGTGCAATATTCTTCATTTGCATTCGATTAAGCTCGTTTGAAATAAACGCACCGTAACAATCGAAGTCTTCTTTCATCGCCATTAAAGCATACGAGTTGGTGGTATTTAAGAACGGCCCTGCAATCCACTTTATGCCTAATTCATTTGCCTTATAAGCAATACCGGTATTATTGGTTACAATTAATGGCGGCATGACTTGTTCAAGTATATTCACTGCCACATCGTAATCTTTGCCAATCAGCACCGCGGGGAACCACGGAATTAAACGCGGGTTATCTTTTAAGAAACCCACATACTTAGTGCAATTGCGCTTATAGGCATCTGGCAACTTAAAGTAAATGTCAGCATCCGTTTCATCGACTAACTGCACGTCTGCTTCATCACAAATTAACAACGAAAGCGCTGGCTGCTTATCGGCTTCGCTTTTGGGGTAACTTGTCAGCTTTGGTAATACCACTTCAGGAATTAGCGACTGTTCACCATTAAGCTGTTTCATGGCTTCATTTTTAAGCGCAGTAACATCGCGAAACGGCAAACTAAGGCCCTTACCTAGTTGTGTAACATCAAGATCGGCAATGCAGTATTCGCCGGTGCCTAAATTCCTAAAACGCTTCTCTAACAAGACTTCGTCTAGTGCATTTTTCTCGCTTTTCGATAACACGCCTTCAGAACGTAATATAATAGTTTTAGGGGCGATTGAATTGATGTTGTCTTTAACAGAGCCATCTTCAGTTATAGACGACTGACCCGCGGCTAAGCCATGTGTTTTAATAGTTAGGGTTAAACAACTTCCCTCTTCACCTGAAAAAGCCAGCGTAGTAGGTATTTTATCAATAGATAAATACTGAATTTTCTCTCTTACTAAGTCGTGTAGTTCGTTCTTTTCTTGATAAAGGGTTTGCTTCACTTCTTGTATCTGCACCACTGAAATACGGTTGACGTCTTTCGCAGACGCATCGCTTACGCTTTCTGTTTGTGCCGCTTTTTCGATAGCATGGTTTTTTGAGTTATCTCGTGGGTTATCAATAAACATCGATTGGTTCAAATCGCCACGTAAAAACGCGTTAGAAAAATCTCGGTTGAAAACCTTATAAAGGCGTTCGCCGTCTTCTAACAATTCGCCAGTTTCTAAAAAGCCATCTATCTGCTTTCTAAAACTGTCGATGACCGTATGAACGTAACTTGCGCCTTTTATCCGTCCTTCTACTTTAAACGAATACACGCCAGCTTCTATCAATGCCGGCAGGTCGAAAAAGGCTGAGTTATCTTTAATATTTAGCGGAAAGTTATGCCCAGATTCGGTGGTTTCATATTCTTCTCGACACGCCTGACTGCAGCGCCCTCGGTTACCCGAGTTCCCCGCACTCGCAGAAGTTGAATAACATAACCCTGAGAACGCCACACATAACGACCCATGCACGAACACTTCGGTTAGCACGTCGTGTTCACGGCTCACTTTAGTAATGGCAGTAATTTCTCGCAGGTTTAATTCTCTAGACAAATTAACCCGCGATGCCCCTAGCTTTTTAAGGAATGGGATTTGACCGATGTTGTGCGTGGTCATCTGGGTAGAGGCATGGATATCCAACGTAGGAAAATGCTTTTTGATAAGATTGAACATGCCAATATCTTGTACAATGACACCATCAAGCGTGGTATTAACCAGTTTGCTTAATAGCTTTGCAAGGGTGGGAAATTCTTTTTCAAGAATAACGATATTCAACGTTAAAAAGATTTCGCAGTCGTATTGGTGCGCCAAGCGAATAACGCCCACCAGCGCATCAAATGAAATATTAGACGCACGATTTCGTGCGTTAAAATTGTCTAACCCACAGTACACCGCATTGGCTCCCGCGATAATGGCGGCTTTAATCGCATCAACATCGCCACCTGGGGCTAATAATTCAATTTTCGGATTCATGTGAGTACTGTTCATGTAGATGCTATATTGTGGGAAATTTTATGCCGAGGATTTTACCTGCATATTTGCTCAATGAATATCATAACGGCAGATTAATCGCGGTAAATGGAGATAAAACCCCCAATGCCACCTTCAAAACCACATGCTAAGCCACAACAAGAGCAAAAAAGCGCACCCGCAATTACCCCAAAATATGAACCTCAGCGTGGTCAGTGCCCCATACTCTATTCGTTGCGCAATTGCCCTTATGCCATGCGTGGAAGAATTGGTTTGTTTAAAGCGGCGCAGGACGTTGAAGTGCGTGAAGTGGTATTAAGCAATAAGCCAGACGCCATGATTAAAGCGTCTGCCAAAGGTACGGTGCCCACCCTCGTATTGCCCAATCAAGACGGCACTAATACCGTGATAGATGAAAGTTTGGATGTGATGTTGTGGGCACTGCATCAAAACGATCCAGAAGACCTATTGCATCAGCAAGACCCCAATGCACTGCCTGCCATGCTGGCGTTAATTAAAACATTCGATGATGAATTCAAAACCCAATTAAATGCTTACAAGGCAGCCAAACGCTATCACGAAAATAACATCACCGAGTGCAGGCAAGCCTGTGAAGTTTACTTGCAAGATTTAGAAGCGCGTTTAGGTGCTGATAGCACTAGAGGAGGCATGGAAGATGAGCAAGCGGACCGATTTATCTTTGGCACAAAAGAAAGCCTAGCAGATATCGCCTTGCTGCCCTTTATTCGCCAATTTTCTAAAGTTGAACGAAAATGGTATCGAGAATCGCCCTACCCTAACCTAAAGCAGTGGCTAAACGGTTACATACAAAGCGTTATGTTTAATAAAGTGATGACGCAGTATGAACTGTGGAAGCCTACATAGATTGCCCTTAGGGAGGGAATCATAGGGAGATGTCATCTCTCCCTTAATCCCCTTTTGATCTCCCCCTAAAAAGCAGTGCTAACGCACTTGCCCCTCTGTAATAACCACTTCATTGCCGTCAAACCGGTGAAGCGTAAACGCGAGACTTTCTAACGGATTGTGTCCTATTGTTTGCTCTTGCAACATAGAAATAGCTATTTTCTCCCCCATTAAGAGAGATTGCTCATAGTCGGAATAGTAATGTACACCAGCCCAATCTCGCCCGATAGAAATGTTAGCCGCCAGCTTATTCAACTCCCCCTCAAGACTCAATGACTGACTTACTTTGACTACTCGTAGACGGCGGCCATCCGACGAAGGAATAAATGCGTTATCATGCTGGCGACAGTGCCTATCTACCGAAAAGTTTTCACCATCATTGGTGATATGTAAAAAACAACTCGCATCAAAAAACGCTTTTAAAATGGTCACGCATGCACCTGCAACCGTTGCGTGTCCAGCGCCATAAGATGGGTGCATTGGCGACCCCTCGGCAAACGCCATTGGCAATAGCAGATTGTTATCAAGCTTATCTGCCAAACCCGATGTTTCTATCACTTCGCGTATCTCTGCAAATTGAGGCTCGAAGCTAGCAGGATACGCTTGGCATTTGTCTAATCTCGCAGCCAGTGCTTCTGGGCGCAGACGTCGGTGCAGGTTAAATTTTTGATAGCGCACCGCTTTAAGAGCTCTAGTGGCAACCTCTGTCACCAATGACAGAATATGTGGCCCACCATACAGCGCGAAGCCCTGTTGTTTATAAGTTGTATCTGTTTCCCCCTCTTTTTTAGCGTAGGGGATCCTTTCTCCAAGGGGGGCTCCTACATTTAACAGCAATAAACACGCATTCAAATACGCTTGATATAGCGCATCATAGTGTACGTATGTCGCTAAATCTCTAGGGGTGGTTATAAAGCGTCTTTGGTCACCAACGTATTTTTCACAACCGCGAGCATCGCCGCCATTTTGAATATCTAACCACTCACTCCAGTCAGTCAAGTAGTCATCTGAACGTGCAAACCTCACCTTTTGATTGATGGTTTGAGCCCCGTAAGAAATTATGCCATCACTAGCATCATGTTCAGGTGATCCATCGTTCTTATTGTTTAGGCCATTATCACCCGTCAGTAGGAATTGTGATAGATAAGGGCCATCTAAATCCCCCTTTGAAATACCACGAAATGCATTCACTGGCGTAAAGGGGCCGCGAACATTGTCAGATGAAAAAAAAGGTATTCTGTTAAGGCATTCGACCACCGATTCAACGTGAGCGTATTTTGTGCTAACCCGCTTACTCCCCCATTCTTGCCCAACAAACTCCTTATAAACATTTTCATTCATTGAGAAAGCAGCAAAATGTGCGTCTCTAAGCAATGCCTGCGCATAAACTTCACCAATCTCAGCACTAAGTTCATCTTTGTTTTCCAAACCTGGAGGGGCTGGCATAGTGACCGAGTGACTATCTGGTCCCTGTAAATCATAAGTAAGGCCAGCTGCAGAACTTTCCCAGCCCCGCCATTTATAGTTAACAGTCGTACCAATAGGGGTGTCTAAGATATCTTGTGGATCACCAGTATTAATGCCTTTCACAAATTTCACAAAGTCGTCTTCGTTATACAATAAACCAGTGATTTCATTGTGCTGTAATCCTTTGGTAAAACTCATGGATTTTGAAGTAAGCATCTCATCATTGTTCGTTTTATGGATAGTCTCGGTAGGCGAGAGCGCTTCGTATTCGGACTCTATTCTTTGCCGAGCCACTTGGGCAGCTTCTTTTCGAACTTTCTCGCTATCAATGATGCGTTGCTCTTGTTCTGAACGTCTTTCTGGAAGGGCCATGGTGCTTTTTCCTTAAGTATTTTTTAAGTCAAATGAATGGGTGCCCCGTCTACAGCCTTCGACATCTAGGCAACCATAGGTTTATGTGCGGTGAAGCTCGAAAAGCTCGCAGCAAACATTGAGATTTTTTGTTCATTTTAAGATTTTATAGGAAGGTATGTGCTTCGAACGCAAATGAGTGAAGCGCTAGATGGTTTTTGCAGAACTAGTAATGCATAGATAGGAAGGCGGAATAAGCGCAAGGATTTGCCTGAAATTAAGGTGAATGCAAGCGTGAATAAAAATAACTGCATACCATTCAGGTACTGGGGACAACAGGGCTGCTCTTCCAGTGATGAGCAGCCAAATCAGGTGGTAAATTGAATACGCCTAATCTACCTCTATTTGAAACTTGCCATCTCGTATGAAAGTCGCCAGCGCGCCATTAGGGCCTGACATTATCGTCATAGGCACTATCGAAAAAGGTTCATCGCTTTCACGGTAAAGCGTAACTTCCCCTCCTTCAAGTAACGCAATTGTTCCTTCTAAAAGCATTTTTCTTTGCGGCTCAGACTGCTTCATTGCGTTTTTCAAACCATCGATTGCTTCATCGCGTAAATCATCAAGGCTTTTCTCGGCGGTAACTTGTGAAGCAAATAACCTATCAACCAGCCCATCTTCTTCTAACGAAAGGGTAAACTCACCAATTTCTATCGCAGCCATTAAGTGCTGCGCAATAAGCTCAGGGGCCGTTGAAATTGGGGCTTTTGTGAAAAGGTCTGTTGAAAGTGAAATACGGCCAGCGTCTTCCACATCGAAAGTCAGCTCTTTAATACGGTATTCGTTGTCATCTTCATTTACTTCAAAAGCAAAACGTTGATCGAGGGTTTTCCCTTCGTTCATCAGCATATGAACCAAAATTTCTTGAATATCATCTGGCGTATCATCAACACCTTGACCTTTATATTCAGAAAACGAGACACCAGAAAAGTGCACCTCTCCTTCAGTAGAATTCTCTAATGCTTCTTCGAAACCTGAAAGGGCAATGTTTTTAACCACGATATGCCCTTGTCTGTCATCACCAATGCGAATGTCGTCGATAGATACATCACCAAAAATAGTCGCACTTACATCGCGGTAAGAAACCTGAGTGGTAGCAGGGAGTTCAGCGATCATTTCATCTACTGCGTCTTTGGCTTTTGAGGAAGCATAAACGTTTCCTCCTACATAACAAACGCCAAGTGCAACCAAAACGCCCACAGCAAGCTTTGTGTTTTTACTCATTTAAGTATCCTTTCTTTTAAACAATCCCGAATTTCACACAATCAAATATCACTACTTTTTACAACCCGCAGAAACGGAATCTGCAAGGTGCAATATGGAAGGTGCAATATGAACAGTGCAACAAACAGATTGCTAAAACTAATGCTATAAGGCCATGGTAACGAATTTTAACAAAAAGGTATGCCGAAGAATGGTAGCGTCGCTACCGTCAAGTTAGAGAAGCAAAATAGTTGCAGTAAAGTTGTTCGACTTATTTAAAATAAATGACTGTTTATCTGCTGCCCACGGCGTAACGATTAGCTTAGTGGTGTGACGGTAGATGTCTTTTACTGCGCCGTTAGTAAGCACCATTTTTTGCGCGCTTTTGGGAAGCTTGATTTGGGTATAAACAACCGATGTTTCATGCCCAAGAGATACCGTACCTTCACCAAGTGAAACAGATTCATTTTCTGCGTTGATACTCAACGTTGCGCTAATATGGTTAAGAAGCTGCTCGTTAAATTCCTCAGGAGTAGTATAAGGGGTCTTGGAGAAGTGCAAACGCACTTCTTTTCTAAAAGCATCTAATGATGAGGTTACGGCTAAGCGCCACATATGGTTTTCTGTTTCCGTTAACCTGACAACAGAATAATCGAATCCGTGGGCATGAACGCTAATAGACCACCATAACAAGGTCACAATTAACACCGACTGTTTAACTACATTCATAATATACCCGCTGGATTACTCTGCCCACGCGCCATAAAAGCAATCTAAGAACTCGTTGCTCTCTAACGACAGTACATGATAATGGTAGCCACGAGTGTCGTCGCTGTGCCCTCTACATTCATCCAAATCTTCTGCTTCGTTACCGTTGTCATCTAACTTTGCGTACAAACCAAAACCATCAAGGGCATAGCCAATCATTGCCGCATGACTATCCGATTGCTCAATACGAGTTGTCATGCCGGTGTCGCCATGATAGTGATAACCTAAGCTGTTGTTTACGTGCCCACCTGCATCATCTACCGGCGCAATTTGATACCCAGCTAGAATAATATCGATGTCGGCTGGATGATCGAACCTAACACCATTGAATGCCAAGCCTCTTACTGAAGGTCCATACTCTACCCCTGCTACTTCTAACGTGGGGCCATCGCTCAGCTCAACCGGTTCGTCTTGCTTAATGGGTGTAATAGGGATGAGATAGGTCACTTGTGTACTTACCCACTCGGGCAAGCATTGAGCACACATGTTTGTGTATTTGTCTTCAATATTAGGATCTGCACCCTCTGCGCACTCCTCTGCGGTTTCCATTCTGCGAACGGTACCGTCGTCCTCGTACATCTTAAAGCCGGGGTCATCATAATAGGTGGCCAAGTTTTCAATGAAAGCGCCATCTAGATCATTTATTTCACCTTTGTCAAACCAAAGCCCCCCCTCTTCGGCAGTATCGTAAATTGTTTCGGGGCACCAAGGGCCCATATCGTGCTCTTCTGCGGTGTGTTTTGATGTTATTTCGTAGCACAATGTTTGCGTACCATTCATCAAGGTACAGGATACAGTATCAATGCTGACGTTTTCTCCGGTAAGAAACAAAGTCGCATCGACATCTATTCCCGCCTCATCATTTTGCGCGTCGTCATCAGAACTATCGCTATCAGAACTATCATTGGTATCATCATTATCAGAAGTATCGTCAGAGCCATCGATTGCACTACTGTCGGTTACTTCAGTACTTGAATCACTTGAACCGCCACAGGCAGTTAAAAACAAAAATAGTGAAATAAAAGCAATTTTGAGCAGATCGTTATTCACGTTGTTTCCTTTGTAAAATATAAGGCACAGATTCAATTTACCGCCGCCTATCTATAACCCCGAGCAAAGCTGGGTAAACAAGTACTTAGCCAGCACACAGCCATACTCAGGAAAAAAATAATTACCGAACAACGACCTTACTAAATAAGTACGGGAAACAATGTGGAGAAAAAGTGGAAGTTAAAAATACGCGGTAAAGACACAGTCTGACATTAAGAAATTCGTGTTTTAAACAACGACTTTTGATGTGTAACGTCAAGTTCATACTTCTGAACAAGGGTGATTTGCTTGCTTATTGCCTTTATAGAGTTAGCAAGATTTGCCAACGAAAGTAGAGCTAAAAGCCAACCTACAGGTGAAGAAACTGTTCGTACGACTCGTTGCGCTATACGCAATAAATGACCAACAATAGTTAATCCTGCTACATAAAGTTTGGCTTGAAAAGCATACTGGGTTCTATCAAAACTAAGCTGCTCGTTTAGCGCTTTTGGGTCTATGCAGCAAAACTGATCAAAATCATTGTCATGGGCGAAACAAGCTTTAGAGGGCGTACCATAGTGAAACGCATTACCTTTTAAATACGACATGCCTGAATAAACAATATCGAACGCTTTCACGACACTCAAATAATTCTTGCGTGCTTTTTTGCTAATGTAACGTGCGATATTCGCAATCACTTCCTTTGTTTTTTCAAGCACGCGTTTTACTGCGCCAAATAGCCAACTTACCATTCGCTTTAATCCGTCGAAAATACCATTGGCTAGCCTGTTAAATTGTGCTCTTAACGCACTTTGCTTACTTTTACTTTGCCATAGTTGACTTACCGAAGCGTTCAATTTTTCACTGTCACTTTCGTCCACTTCTATGTCGGTGGATAGCGCAGAGAATGCCGCCATTAAAGCTGCGTTTATTGGGTGTCCCTTATCACTTATTTCATCACGTTCGAGCGCCACGGGGTAGTCAGAATAAAATTTTTTAATCGCGAGTTGAGTTTTGGATACGCTGATAAACGTTCTTTTTTTGAATCTTCTTGTAGCTCTTCTAATCGTTTGATCTTTCCCCGGTGAAATATCATAACCGAGCAACCAAAGCTCTACTCTGGCGATCGCTTCTATAGTTTTAGGGTACGTCGTAATTGCGGGTTCAAAGTGTGCATTGTCGCTTAACCTAGAAACGATATTGTCGTATTCAAATATGGCGTTGAGTAAATCCATATTCAATCCAGAGCACGAATTTCTCACTAGTCTCAGCTGCTTGGCAAACACACAAAACTGGTCAATCGCATTTTGAAAGTCGGCATTTTCGCTAGGGTTGATGATAGTTTTGGTGTGAATGCGATGTTTATCCCAATCGGTAAAAAAGCCGAGTGTATACAAACGACAATACACCGCTCGCATCACTGCTTTGTTTTGTAAAACCCCATCTTTAAATAGCCATAATTGGGGTTGATTTTCTGGCGTTGATTGCTGCCATGAACTTCTCCATTCCTCGCTAGAAGCATTTCGCCAAACATTGCCCCAGAATGCAGGACTTTGCTGGTTTTCAAAGCTTACTAAGCACTCCAATGCCTGCCATGTTAGCTTTCCGGCCCAACCGTCTTGGGTAATACCAGCATCATGTTGAAACTGCTTTATTTTTTTAATCAGTATGCGGTCAATCTGAGGGTTATGACGATTCGTGAATTTATGCCCTTCACCTAAGTAACCTAGCTCAATTAAACGGGATCTAATGGCGCGAATATAGGCAGAAGAATCTATTTCATTTGGGTTATCTGAAGCTAACGTTGCGTTGGGCAAATAATGCTTAGATACCGAAGCATCAAGCCCCCTCCCCAACTTATCGACTGTGCCAAATTTGTCGTCCATCACTACAAATCCGCAATTTCCCCAACAATAGATCTCACAAACTCGATAGATGCTGCTCGAGATTCAGCGCCTGCGAGCACCAAGTCAGCATGAGCAAGTCGCTGTTCTTCGGTGATATCCTTATCGTAAAAAGCAACAATGTCGCCATCGATACTGGTTTGAGTGCTGGCCAGCACCTTAACTGCCACCGTGGTATTACCCATGGCAGAGGACATCACGTCATCAAATTTTAACGGCGCGGTATCCGTTGCGTTCAGTGTGACTGAGCCTTGAAATGTCACGACATCAAGTTTAGACAAATCGCCAATACCGTCTGCCATAGTTTGCATTGCGTCTTTGAACTTTCCCATCATAAAATTCCTTCTATAAATTAATAAAAAAGCAGCTTTATTGCCTTAACAAAGTTTGTATTAAACAGCGCTTTAAACAAGGGCAAAGCGGTGTCCTGAACTGCTGGTATAGATGCTGGTATAACTGCACTTTCTTCTACCATTTCCTGAGAAAATGAAGAGGTAGCCAAATGCTTGATGTCGTGCTGATTGTCGATTTCCAATCTGCCTTGGTATATTTCAACCCGGAACTCCCCCCTTTCGGCGAAGCGCTGATGTGCTCGGGTGTAAGCTTCGTATCGTAAATGTAAATCGTGCTGAATCGTTTTCATTACGCCACCCTCACTAAGTCGCCAGCTAAATACCTTCTATCTGAATGCCTGACTAAATTAGCTTCATCGTCTCGCCGGTGTAACAATCCATCGAGCCCTCTGCCCTGCCACAATCGTTTCATCTTGGTAATTTGCAGCGCAATGCCAACGTAATCTTTGCTTAAAACCAAAGGTTTTATGGCAGCCATTTCTCGTCGTGAATCCCCTTTCAGGCTACCTCCACGGTTATACACTAACGAGACCAATGCAGTCTGAGCATCAGCATTCAAGTACTCGACACCTGGGTACGTAGATGTTGTTTTTTGTGCATATTTAGGCAGTGATGAGTGAACAAATACATGTTTCGCGGCATCGAAGGGCACCGTAACAGAACGTAAAGAAGAGACATGTATTTTAGCGGCTTGCCCCTTCAGGCCACAAACCCGGGTAAGCTTCACCATATCAAAGGTACTAAGGAGCGACTGCCAGTCTGATTGAAATTGGCTTTTACTCGCGTAACCTAAATCGTAACCGATACCGATAGTGATCCCCGATTCACCTTTAGGCCACGTGGGATGGGTAAGCCGTTTTTCATAATATTGCTTTGAACTGATCTCATGCTGCACAATAAGGTTTATCCCCTTTTGTGAAAGCGTAAGGCTTATTTCATTTGAATTGGCAGGCGTTATTGTTGAGGTAACTTGGGTCAGGCGCTCTTCGATGGGAAGTAACCGCTTTTCAAGGGCTGAAAGCGTTTCTCCGCCAAGCACACCATCAGGTGAAACACCCAAGTGTTGTTGAATTCGTTTTAGTCGCTCTGAAGTGGTGAAGTGCATTGGGCTGTGTCCATGCAACCTTGAAACATACTTCATTTCGATGGTTATTATTTAAACTTATTGAATATTAACTTAACACTATTTGCACAAAATACAACCAATTCAGTTTCAGCTTTGCGTGTTATCTGGAGGAAATGGTAAACGTATCAATCAAAGAGCAAGGTTTTGCGCTTTTTTATGAGGGTAACAAGCTGAATTTAATGATGAATAATCGGTAGTGACCCCGACTGAATAAATGAAGCCACTACCGCGTTTTTTTGTTTTTGTTCGGGCTAGAACAGAGACTATGCCGTGAGTTTCGCTAAAGAAAGGGTTGATTTTAGCCCCCCTTCTAGCAATGTGATATTTGCATCAAGCGTGCTCATTTCTATCCGTAATTCGGCGCGTTCTTCACCTAATGTCCAGACTAATAACAAAGTACCTGCATCTTCAGTAACAGAGAAATCGCCGTTAAACGCATTCGTATCGTTACGAATATGAATTAATTCAATTAGGCCTTTTACCACTGGCTTAGCGAGAGCTTCATCAATATCGCGTTCGCTTAAATAAGGGCGATTGATATCACGACCCACATTAGTTTTCGCTAGCAGCTCCATGTCGTTAGTCGCCCCTAACATCCCAGCATAATACACTTGTGGTACTCCTGGGCTGAAGAACTGTATCGCACGCGCGAGCAAGTAATTATAATCGTCCTTTCCTAACGCATCATAATAAGTGCAGTTAATTTGATACAGGTCGACATTACTCGCAGCTTCGCCAGTGGCCTTTCTCGACTCGCCATTCGAGTTAACATGAATGGTTTCTACCAAATTGTCGATTTGCGAGTTAGTCAAAAGCCCAGGCTTGTCACCGCTTGCTCCCACATCAACAATACCGATTCCATCATGGGTATCTAGTACGGTGAAGCAGTTGCGAGGGGAAATAGACAACCAATGCGCCAAGGCGGATGCGTCTTTGCTAAATAGGGTGTGCAATACCAATGGTGGAAGCGCAAAGTCGTAAACACTGTCACAACGAGACGCAATAGCAATTTGAGTTTCAAAATGGCTGTGAATTTCAACCAAGCTTTGAATGCCCATAGTGTGTGCCCGCTTGCTTAATGCTTCAATAAATTCAAAGGTTTCTTCTAACATGAAACAGTTGGTGCCAGCGCGTTTAATGGCATAACCTGCGGCATCTAAACGAATTAAATCGACATTACTTTGTGTAAAAGCTTCTAGGATTGATTCTAGGTATGCTTTACCCAAGTCAGACTCAACATCAATATCAATTTGATTAGCGGTAAACGTGGTCCAAAAAGGCACCACCTCTTTGTTATCTAACTCATACTCAGAGAAAAATGGCGTAGGGCGAGGCCTAAAGACCTTTCCAATATTGGTAATATTAGCCGCATCATCTTCGCTAAATACCGATTTTTTTGTTAAAAATAGCGGCCAGTACTGAGACTCTCGCCCCTGTTTAATCACATCTAAAAAAGGCTCACTTTGCGCAGACATATGATTCACTATTAGGTCTGCCATAATATTCATCGACTCACCAATCTGCTTCACATCGGCCCAACTACCCAAACGCGAATCAACGGTAGTATGATCGATAGGATCAAAACCTGCATCTTCACCATCGAATGGGTAATAGAAAGGTAAAATATGAACGCCTGTAAACAGCCCTTTTAACGTGGTGCTTAAAAGCGTATTGAGGCCAGACATATTTCCTTGACCCAAACGGTCTGCATAGGTAATGAGTTGAACACCATTGCGTAAAGGCATGAAAATTCTCCAAATAACGGGGTGCTGCGCATTGAAAAGCAAAATTGCACCGAAGACTTGCATAGCTTCTATGGCAACAAGAAGCACTGCATTGATTTAATGTATATAGTGAAACGTAATATTGCTCTAACTAATCGTCTTTGCTTTAGCCAGGTGTAGTTGAGTCAACGCCATATTCTCGTTTCTCAATCATGGCCAGACGCGCTCGCGTTGGCTGAGCAATAGCGTTGTAAAGTAACCCTAGGAACAACAAGATAGAAAAGCCTGTGGCTACTACAAACCCGTACTTGGCATCGCCACCATAGGCATCGCTCACCACGCCCATGATAAAAGGCCCAGCCGCAGCGCCCGCAGCGGTAAAGAATAAGATAACGCCCGCCACTGAACCGTGCTGTCGCTTCTCGAAGCAGCTAATGCCTTTAGAATTGAAAGTAGGATAAATGACCGACATAAATATGCCGCTTAATGGGAAAAGGAAAACGGCTAATGTTGGGCCAGTCATTAAACCAACCACAAAACACACCATTATCATGAAACTAAATAACAGTAGCACTTTGGTCCACTCGAAATGCTGCATCATCCAAATTCCGACAAACCGACCTACTGCACGCAAAGCAAAGAATACAGAAACGGCGTAGATGGCGAGTGTTTGAGTAGAATCATTGGCGTAGCAGCTGTAAATATCTGATGCCGAGTTAGCGTCACAAATTAAGTAGCTTGGCATCCACACATATATTGCGCTCTCGGCCGCAACATAAAGAAACGCACCAATAGAGAAGCCTAGTGCGTAAGGATCTTTAAGCAGTTTTAGACTATCGACAAGGCTAGTAGGCTTCTCTTTTAATGCCTTGCTTTGTGGGTATTCAACCATCAGTGCCATGCAAATTAGTATGGTACATAAACCACCGGCTATGACGTACAACCAAGTCCAGTGAACGCCTTGAGTAATCAGCCAGGCCACTAAAATTGGACCAATGATTGCACCAACGCCAAAGAAAGCTTCAGCACCGTTCATGGTGCCAGTATGTTCTTTAGTTGAGCGTGAAATATCGCCAATTAAGGCAAGTGCAGCGGTTTTAAACACCCCAACTGCCAGGCCTGATAGGGTTACCAAACTTAGAATAAAAGCAAAGGTACTGCCTACCATAAACAGATAGCAAGAAATCGCGAATAAGGCTAAGCCCAATATTAGCGTATTTTTACGACCAAATTTATCTGCTAAGAAGCCAAGAAACAGTCCAGAAAAAGCGATACCAATCATGAACAAAGAGTGCATTAAACTCGCTTGAGTATTGGTCACTGCAAACTCAATTTTTACTTCTTTAATGATTTCGCCTACCGAGTCGGATGTCATCGCAAACATCATAAACATCAAATAGGTTAACCAGCGAATTAACCCGTAGTTATGCTCGCTCGTTTGGTTAGTAGACATGGAGATTTACCTTTGATACTTAAGAAAGATAAACGCATTACTGCACCTGCGCCTAAATATCTTAACTAGCGCCTGCGGCTAAATACGGTAAACAGCGCCAGCGGCGGCTGCAAAAAGCAGCGCCGCGGCGAACTGCGATTAATAGAAGGCGTACTTCAATTGAATTGAAGACGTTCTTCCGCTAATCGGGCGAGCTCGAATGATATCGCCAGCTGATGCAGCACTCTCTTCAGACTCAGTGATAACAAATTCATCAGTGGCGTTGTTTACATTCAACGATACTGAGAACTGGTCAGATACATACCAAGTTGCAAATAAGTTAGCCACCACATAAGCATCTTGCTTAAGCTCGTTTGAGTCTTGCACATAGTACTCAGTTGAACCTTGTAAAGACGCACCGATGCTAAAGTTTTCGAAGTCGTACTGTGGAATAACCGTGTAGATGAAATCAGCTTGACGACGAGGTGTCTTACCTACTAATGCAGGGTTGAACTTGTCTTCACTAATTTCTGCATCTGTCCACGTTGCGTTTCCTGACATTGTGAAACCGTTACCGAAATCGTACTTACTTTCAAGTTCTAGACCTGTTGCTTCGTATTCACGAATAAAGGTTAAACCGCTTGTCACTTCAGCTTGAGTATCTTGGGTTACCGTATTGAACAATGTCGCGTTAAAATTGAAGTCTCGCGTACCGTACTTGACACCAAACTCTAACTGCTCTGTTTCGTCGAAACCACTCGTCGTACTCGTTAAGCTGCCATCTGCATTAAGGGTACCAGCAATTTGAAGTAGTCTATCAGCTAGCGCTCGGCCACCTTCACTATAGCGACCAAAGAAAGTCACAGAGTCGCTGTACAGGTATGAACCACCTAATGAGAATGATGTATTACTTGCTTCATAATCAACTATTTGGCTTGTTGCGTTAGCACGGTTCAAACGAATTACACCACCCCCGAAGCCGAAGCCATTTGATGCAGATGCATCTTCGGTATTGCCTGAGATAATGCCGTCACCATTGATGTCTACATCAGTGTTACCGCCACAACAAGAGTTGATAAGCTCACCGTTTGCTTGCACTGTGTCACGACGTGCACTCACGTCAAACAACCAGTTATCACCCACTTCGAAGCCTACGTTGATGTATGGTGCTGTAGTGGTGTAATTTAAATCCCATTCCCATGAAAGGAAGCTTGGAGCCCAAAGCCCTTGGTCAACAAGTGCAGTACCGTCGGCATCTTCAATATGAAGATACTGAGAGTTAGTACCATCAACCGTTTGAATAAACGTATTCCAGCTGTTCCAGCTAATAGCGATATCTTGCTTAGAGTAGTAATAACCTGCGGTAAGTGTTACGCCATTATCGTACTCTTTACGAAGGCTTAAATCGTTGATCATATTACCTAAATCATTGTAAGTCGTATCGAACAATAAATTAAGGAAAGCTAAGCCGTTGTACTCTTCACCGGCATTTGGACCATTCGCAAGCGTTACGCTGGTTGAATCACAGTTAAAAGCATTACCGTCGCCGTCTAAGGCTGATGCACAAATAGCGGTAGCCATGCTGCTAGCAGACTGCGGTCCATAAGCACCGAAAGTATCGGTGAATGGAGATACGAATCCACCGCCTACATCAGACGTTCTGAATTTGTTAAGTAGGTAAAGATCTTCTGCCACTTCTAAATCAGCTTCAAAGCCGAATGAGGTCACCTCAGATTCAATACCGTCCGTTAGATCACGATTAACTGGGTTACCGAAAGAATCGAAAGTCGAAACATTGGTAGTGTAAGCAGAATGCAGTGTTTGGCTGCTTGCATCGAAGTTATCTACTGCGCCATAGCTGCCGTTACCTTTTACCAATACCGGAGCTGGTAAATAGGTAGTCACCCTGTCGTCTAAATGCTTGAAGTAAAAGCGTAAATGACCGTTATCTAGTAACTGAGTGAAGTTGATTTTTACTTGGCCACCTTGATCGCCGTTATAGCCGGTGTCACGAACACCTTCGCCACCGCGTGCAAAACCACCAATATGAAAATATAGATCGTCGTTTATTTCACCGCCGTAAGCGAAATCTAAACGAAACTCTTCGTAATCAAGACCAAAAGATGTGCCGATTGCACCACCACCTTGTTCTCCCGTTGCGCTGATCATGTTGATGACCCCACCCGGTGAGTTACTGGCAAATGTAGATGCTGAACCACCACGTACCGATTCCACCCGTTCTACAGACCAATCGTAGCGCAAGAAGTTATCTGCGTTACCAAAGTTAATATCGCCGTACTCTAAAACGGGAAGGCCATCTTCATGGATTTGCATGAATTTAGAGCCGCCCGTCGCCAAAGGGATACCACGAATAGTGATGTTTGCGTTGCCGCCACCGCCTGATGATTCGGCGCGAATGCCTGGCAGCGCACGGAACACCTCAGCCGTTGAGCGAGGTGCTAGTTTCATGACGTCTTCTTCATCAAACGAACTAACAGAGACACTTGCCTCTTGTGCGGAAACACCAGCGGGGCTGGCTGTTACCACGATCTGTTCATACGTTTCTTTTGCTTTCTTCTCTTGAGATGAATTATCTTGAGATAAAGAGTCTTGAGCTAAAGCAGCGCCATTTAGGCCTATTAACACTGCAATGCCCAATGCGCTTTTTTTAAATGTAGTGTGCATGGGTATTCTCCAAAGCTAAGCGAAACTCTCTTACGCTCAACTTTATAGAAACAAGCGAAAGAGAACTAAAACCATAAATTAACAAACACCGACTTAATCGATTAAGTAAAAGATTACTAGAAGAATTGCATTATGTAAAATATTTGTTTAAAAAAATAACCGAACCCATCTCACCTTATCAGCAAACTAAAATTACAAACACATAAAAATCATAATCTTAGGCAAAAACTCAATAATATAAAAAAGTTCAATTTATTTTTAGTTTTTACCCACCATTAACTTAATCGTTTTAGACTAAGGTTTAATTAACAATGTATAAACATAGTAAAAACTCAGATAATTCTGACTCTTAGGCATCAAGTTCGCCATATATTTCATCAAAACTAACCGCAAGTCTTCACTATTATCTTATTTCAAAAATAGACCTTTCGTACAAAAATGCGAATTGAGGCCACGAGGTCAGCCTTGCCAAAGTATCTTAATATTTTGCACAGGCTTTGTTACACACGAAGTCCCTCACACAAAAAAGCTGGGCGTTAATTGGCTATATCGTTGAAGGTTCGAGAAACATGAAGCCGGTCACGCCGGCCATGTATTGACTGTTTAAAATAGAAGCGGTGTAGTATGTATGATGTATGCATGCGCGAGGCTGCGAACAGTTATTTTTGAATACTGTTACTTATGCTAAGCGTTTGACGTCAATGCTAACGCAGATTTAGCCACTGTAGAGCTCTCCCTCAAGCTCCTCGTTTAACTCCCATTCAATTCAAGAACTGCGCTCACTTCAACCGCCATATTGCCCGGCAAGCTACTCATGCCAACGGCGGCTCTTGCTGCTTTACCATCATCACCAAACGCAGTGACAAAAATATCGGAAAAGCCATTTATCACGAGTGAATGCCCAGTGAAATCATCAGTGGCATTTACCATCCCCGTTATCTGTAGCACTTGTTTTACCGTGCTCAAATCTCCAGTGGCTTCTTTAATCGTTGCCAACGCGCATAGCCCCACCAATTGAGCAGCATCGTAACCCTGCTCTACCGATACGTCTTGCCCCAATTTGCCAAGTACACTCTTGCCTTCACAGGCCCCGTGACCCGATAAGTACAATATGTTTCCCGCACGTCGCCATGTTACGTAATTGGCTATCGGCTTCACTGGCGCTGGCAAAGTAAACCCCGCCGCTTTGAGGTTTTCCTCTGGCGAATTCGCGCTTGCAACTAAAGGCATTAATATTAATAAAGCTGCTGTCGATACTATAAATTTCTTCATCGTTCTTCCTTTTTATAAGCTTTTTAACGCTAGAATTAATTGGTTTATTTCTTCAGCTGAAATGAATATCTGCGGTGTTACTCTTATACAACAACCACTGGCTAGCCCTACTCTTACTACCGTAAATACGTTGAATTCATTTTCTAGTCTTTTCTGCAAAGCTTTGGCATCGTCTAGCGACGCTTTACCTTTTATTCGAAATGCCCCCATTCCTGTGCTTGATGCGTCATCTTCGCCGCCCAATACTTCAATATTAGGCAATTTTCTTGCTTCTTCTACCCACAAGTTACGCAGGTAACGTAACCTAGCTTCTTTATTGGCAGCCCCTATAGACTGATGAAAATCGATAGCGGTTGGGATCGTCAAGATAGACGCAAAATTTGAAGTCGCTGTATGAACCCGCTTGTGGGCCAACGTATTGGTAGGGTCGGTCTCACCGGGGTATGGAGATATTTTGCCTAACGTGCCCTTCTTCATATAAAGCGCTCCCACCCCCACTGGGCTGCCTATCCATTTGTGCAAGTTGAAGCCTGCCCAGTCCACATTTAAGTCGGTAATGTTAAAGTCGAGCAACCCCCACGATTGGGCACAATCACAAATAACATCTATACCACGGGCTTTTGCGGCTTTAGCGATATCAGCAACAGGCAATATGAGGCCGTGCTGATTACTCACATGAGTAAGCAGCATTAGCTTCAAATTAGGGTTTTCATCAAAGGCTTTCGTGTATACCCTGAGTATCTCAGCTTGATTGGTTTGCGCAGGTAACGTGACTTCCACAGGTTCGACGTTCTGCGTTTTAGCCAACCACCGCATGGTGTCTTTAAAGCTAGGGTAATCGATGTCGGCAAATAATACGGTGTCGTTAGCATTAAAGTCGTTGTACTGACGCATTAAGTTATGAATCGATTCCGTCGCGTTACGAGTGATAACGACTTCATCATAATTAGCACCTAGCGCTTGTGCGATTTTGCCAGCGCTTAGCTTTAGGTCCTCAGAGAAATGCTTACGTGCATAAACGGAAAGTTGTGTATTCACCATTTTCGTTTTATCAACAAATACTTCCTGCACCTGCTTAGACATCTTTCCCCAGTAACCATGTTCTAAATTAACTATCCCCTGCGCTTTGTCATAATTCAGTGCAACTTGTGCCCAAAATGATTCATCTTTTGCCAGCAACTCGGGCGATATATTATTAGGTCTTGGGGGTAACTTAGCGGTGGTCGATGATGCAACTTTACTATTAGCATGAACCAATTTTGACGCCGCAAAGGTTCCTAACACCCCACCAATTAGGGTTTTTAACGCCCGCCTACGGTTTAAATACTCCGGCACTACACTCATGAAATCACGCTCACTACTAAGCCTAAATTGAAAAGAAAAAACATCGGTATTCCAATACATTTGAATCATAAAGAGTCTATCGCAGCCAATTGAAGCAATTGTTAAACCACATGATTTAATGGTTTGCTTTTCCGTTGGCTACGCCTTGTGCCAACCTCAGCGCTAAACACCTCACTTGATGGGCAACATTAATCTCTACCGTCAGAACTGCTGTTTGTGATTGTGTGTAAATTTCTAGCAAAAAAACGTAAAGCATGAGGCGCTTTGGCGGGAAGTTAATTAAGGTTTCAGATACCAAGCAATGATTGCACTGAATCAAAAAGGAGCGAGAGATGAACAAATGGTTTTGGGGTGTATTGATTTTCTGCTTTATTGTAATCAATGAGATAACAGTAGATTGGTTACTCGCCATTACCATTGGCGGTTATGGTTTCGAAGCCAGCTTCGAGCACATCTTTCGATATTCCTCTCCTTTTGCTTACTTTGAATCGGCTCCCTTTCGGCTTATTCCTTACTTGCTGCTTACTAGCCTAGCTGCATTCCTTGGTGACTATTATTCTGCTCATGAAAAAATGGCATTTTGGGGAGCACTAATAGCAATAGCACTTTTCCATTTTTGGGGATATTGGGGCTTAAATTACCCTTCCTATAATGGTGAGCGCCTATCATCGACAGCCGCATTGGCACTTCTTTTTATTCCCCTGCACGCTATTTGGGTTGGCTTACTTGCGGGTATAGTAACAGGGCTTTTATCGTTATTGTCCGCTAGTATTTTCAAGAAAATTCGCGGCGTTTAATGACAGTAAAACAGCCAATTAAACGCCTTCGAACAAGCGACCTTGCCAGCTACCAATTTGCAATGAAATAATCCGCTTAATTTCGCCCAGCGATAACACCGCCATCAACATCCCAAATCGCACCGGTTACCCAACTCGTTTGTTCTTGTAACAGGAAGACAATACTATTAGCGATATCATCAGGTGTTCCAATGCGACCTATTGGATGAAAACCGTTGAAGCCGGCTAGCGCATCATCAAGTTCAGATGGGTCAATAAACGACTCATAAATAGGCGTTTTAACTACCGCAGGCGATACTGCATTTACCCGTATATTATGCTCTGCTAGTTCCATAGCCATATGTTGCGTTAATGCATGCAAGCCTGCTTTTGCCATTGAATAGGCAGAAGACGGTGTTGCTTTTATTGCCTGTTTCGCCCACATAGAACCAATATGCACAATAGCACCGCCGCCATGCTTAATCATATTATTCGCCACTGCCTGACTAATAAAAAAAGTAGCGCGATTTAAGCTTGCATAAGTATCGTAATCACTGCCTTCGTGAGATAAAAATGGCTTAGGGTTAAAGTAGCCAGCAGCGTTCACTAGGTGCTGAACATGTCGATTTTCAGTGTTTATACTATGAATAACTTTGTCTATGTCTTGCTTAAGATATAAATTAGCTTGAATAGTTTCTACCGTAGCGCCATCTTTCGATATCGCTTCTAAATCAGATTTAGCAGTAGCTAATTTGCTACCTTTATTACCTAAAATAACAACACTAATACCTTTAGCAATAAGTTGCTTGGCGGTGGCTAATCCCATTCCACTAGAGCCACCTACTATTAGTGCTATTTTTGAAGTATGCATAATTAATTACCTTGGTTATGTTAAACTGTGTGGCGAATTTAACGGTAATTAATAGGCTTAAAAAGTAAGTACTTATCGGTAAGGTAGGTACTTTTTGGTACATCTTAATGAAAACATTAGAGAAGAATTTTTCAAAAAAATTAGCACCAAGCAAAGCTGCTCAGATGGTAGAAACTATTTATGGCTGTAAATGGTCGCTTACCATTTACCAACTTCTGAATAATGGTATTAATCGCCCCGGCGAAATGGTGCGGTGCGTAGATGGCCTTACCACAAAAGTACTCAACCAATGTTTACGCAAAAATATCGAGTTTAATATTTTAGCCCGCGTTTCTTACAATGAAGTTCCGCCCCGAGTTGAGTACGAGGTCACTGAGTTTGGCAGAAAGTTTATGAGAGTACTGGATGAGCTAGACACCCTACAAAATGAAATAGATGGGCATGAGTAGTTACTAGTTATCCCGTCTCGCCCTAACCACTCACACTTTCCTGCTCCACTGATAGGCCACTCCCGTGACAGGCCAGCCTCCTTCCCTCCAGCACTGATTAAAAAAAACGCGATAAAAACTTGCGCTTTAGAATTACACATGTAATCTTAAATTGAGACTACATATGTAATCCATTTATAGAAAAGCCACTACCACATTGGTTAAAGCGAAATAATTATGAACACACCTAAAGCGCAGCCAGATATTAGCAATACCGAGTTTGAAGTATTAGACGTGATTTGGGACAGCAATCCGATTTCGTCTAACGAGGTCATTGAGCGCCTTAATCAACATAAACCGTGGCATGAAAAAACGGTGAAAACCTTGCTTGGACGCTTAGTAAAAAAGGGGGCTATCAGTTTTCACAAGCAGCAGCGCCAATACCTTTACTACCCCTTAATTGCCCGCGAAGAATATGTTCAGGAAGAAACCAGTAGCTTTTTAAGCCGACTCTTCAAAGGTAAAGTTGCGCCAATGATTGCAGGCTTTGCCAACCAAAACGAGTTATCTAAAGAAGATATCGATGAGCTTAAAGCGGTGATCAAACAATGGGAGAAAGACAATGATTGAGTGGATGATTTCTCAGCAAACTATGTTAACCGTTGTTCTGGCGCTATTGGTTCTTTGTGAGCGATTCCTCACTGCCCAACTAGGCACTACGTTTGTTTACAAAGCATGGTTATTACTTCCGGCTGCACTTGTGATGAACAACCTACCAATTGATTTGGTTTCTATTCCCACTAATAGCATCAGCCGCTATTTAGTGGGTATTAACCCTAGTGTATCCGATGAGCAGTTTAATGTGTTGTTTTGGTTATGGGCAACGGGTGCTAGCGCAGTAGCGGCTTACATAGTGGTAAACCATATAAATATATTACGATCTATTGATAAAAAGCACCTTGTGCGAGCGCCTAGCGCAACGGTTCCGGTAACCTCAAATACATCACCTTGCCTTCGCGCTTATTATTCTAATAAAGCCTCAACACCTATGCTATTTGGCTTTTTGAAACCAGCCGTACTACTGCCAAGTTACTTTGAAACTGCTTTTTCACGCACTCAACAAGCATTAATACTTGAACATGAAAGTGTCCATAACCAACACAAAGATAACCTATGGAATGCCATTGCGTTAGCGTTTGCGGTGCTTTTTTGGTTTAACCCCGTGCTCTGGATTGCATTGAAATCGTTTCGTAGCAGTCAAGAATTAGCATGCGATAACGCAGTGCTCGCCAACAAATCACCAACCGAGAAACTCATTTATGCAAAAGCACTTGTATGTTGTGCCGAGCATAATTCACAAGCAGTAAACCTGTACCCAACCTTTGGAGAGAAAAATACAATGATTAAAAGATTAAACGCGATTAAGACCCCGCATAAAGGTAATAAATTACTTGCCGCTGGCACAGCTGCTATTTTTGCCTTAGTAACGGCCAACATGGCGTTAGCCAATGTGCCACTTCAAAATACTGAACACAAGCAGTCGAAAGTTGATGAAGCAGCCCCGGTAGAATTTGTATCGCCCGCTTACCCCAAGTCGGCCGAAAAAGGCAATATTGAAGGCTTTGTCGTATTGCAATTCGATATTTCTAAAACCGGTACCACCGACAATATCACTGTAGTTAATGCCACTCCCGAAGGCGTATTTGATGAAAGTGCAAAAGCCGCGCTTAAGCAATGGAAATACAAACCGGCTGTAAAAGGTGGTGTTGCGCGTAGGCAAACAGGTTTGTTAGTGCAGCTCGACTATAAACTTGACCAGCCATTAACGGCGGGCACTGATAAGTAAGCTTAAGCCCAAAACAGTAAGAATACTAAAAGGAGCTCTTGCTCCTTTTAGTGTTTTCTTCAAACAAGGCTACTCTCTCAAGCTATTCCTTCTTAGGCTATGTTGTGTTAGACCGCTCTGTCTTAGACCATTCCAACATAGTACGAAGCAAATATTTCACTGCCATCAGTAAAGACTACGAACACTTCATCATTCCCTATATTGCTTTATCTTTTTCGCTTACCCTAACCTGCTGTAATTATTCTCAAAAAATATTAAGGAAGGGCTCGGCACTGTCTTTGCTTCATTCTATGGTTAACGCTAGTGATTAATATCGATGCTGATTAATTTTGATACCGGTTAGTAGCAAAATTAACAAGATACGCTTAGGAGCAAACATGGCCAGTGGCTGGGCAAAAGATGGGGCAGTACAAGATCAAATAGACGCAAGCGTTGAAGATGCCGTGGCGCGTGCTAAAAACAACATGTATCAAGGCGAGAGTGCTGTATTTTGCGAAGAGTGCGATGCTCGTATTCCTGAACGCAGACGCATCGCAGTGCCCGGTGTGCAATTATGTATTAACTGCCAAGCCGAAATGGAAAAAACAAGCAAAGTAGAGTCGTTGTTCAACCGTAGGGGCAGTAAAGATAGCC
The DNA here is from genome assembly GCF_019249255.1 of Alteromonas lipotrueae. NCBI lineage: Bacteria > Pseudomonadati > Pseudomonadota > Gammaproteobacteria > Alteromonadales > Alteromonadaceae > Alteromonas > Alteromonas lipotrueae. The sequence goes on from NZ_JAESDJ010000016.1 coordinate 80,079, forward strand.
AGCTAAGATAGGCTATGAAAATAGTCGCCTTATACAAAGCCGCCTTTATCAGAAATTAGATTAACCACACGGTCAGTTATTGCTTTTCATCCTACTTACCCTCGTATTAACCGTTTACACGTTGCATAGTATTAGGACTTTTGCGAAAGATAAGTTATTGATTTATCTTGCTCCCGTTCCTATAACAGTAAGAACGGAATAACGAAGTCACAATAATAAAAACGGAAAACACATGAAATTAAAAACGCTTGCCCTAGCGTGTGCCTCATCATTTATTGCTGGATGTGCAACTCAACCCGCCTCTTCAGTTAATCAGGTGCCCACTGCTGAGCTATCAACCCCCTACTCTTTGAAATCAGGCGGAGAGATTTCTGAAAGGCAAAAGCATCTAACCATTAGTCATGCGAAGCTTGCCTTTTCTTTCGATTTTGACAAAGAGATATTGTTTGGCGATACCACACTTACGCTGCAGGCTCCTTCACCACAACAAGAAATCTCTGTGGATTTAGACACTCGTTTTACTATTGAAAGCGTTTGGCTGAATGCTACCGAGCTACCTGCACAGCAATATAGTAACCTTGAAGGCGAGCTTATTGTTTCGCCAAATAGCAAAGTGGCTTTTCCTGCAACGTTACGCGTTGTCTATTCTGGTCATCCACGAACGCCGATTAGAGCCCCTTGGGATGGCGGTGTGATGTGGGAAGAAACACCGGATGGTCATCCATGGTTGGCAACCGCAGTGCAAGGTGAAGGGTGCGACCTTTTCTGGCCGTGCATTGACCAACCTTATGGTGAACCCGCTAACACCGAGCTTTTCATTACCGTACCTAAGCCCCTTGTGGCCGCCAGTAATGGCGTATTGGTTGCTATTGAAGAAAAAGGTAGCGACCACACCTTTCATTGGCAAACCAAGTCGACACACAATACTTACGGCATTGCCTTGAACATTGCGCCTTATGAAACGCTTAACAAAAGTTTTACCAGCATATACGGTAACACCTACCCGTTAACCTACTATCACCTGCCAGAAAACGAAGACAAAGCTAAAGCTTTGTTTGCCGAGCTACCTGAAATGATTACCTTTTTCGAGCGTATGATTGGCCCTTATCCGTTTGCTGACGAGAAAGTAGGCATAGTACAAACGCCTCACCTGGGTATGGAACATCAAACCATAAACGCCTATGGCAATGATTATAGAAAAGATGATGCTGGATACGATTGGTTAATGCAGCACGAATTTGCCCATGAATGGTTTGGTAATCAGCTGACCAACGACAACTGGGACCATATGTGGTTACACGAAGGGTTTGGCACCTACATGCAGCCGTTATATGCCCAATACCTACACGGCAATGAAGCCTATTTTGTGAAGCTTAATGCGCAGCGAAAAGGGTTGGCTAATGCTCACCCTATCGTTAGCAACGAATTGATGTCTGAAGAAGATGTGTACGAAAAAGGCCCTGCGGGTGATATTTATGCCAAAGGTTCATGGGTTATTCATACACTTAGAGGGCTAATGGGCGATAAAGATTTTTTCCGCTCGGTAACCGAACTTGTGTATGGCCGTGTCGACCCACAACCAGGCAATTTCGAACCTATTTTCGCCAATACTCAAGACTTTATCGATATCGTCAATAAAAACAGCGAGCATAATTTAGATTGGTTTTTTGACGTGTATATATTTAGCGCGGCCTTACCTATATTAGATGTGGCCCATACAGAAAATGAAGTCACCTTTACGTGGAAAACAGAAGGTGACTTACCCTTCCCTATGCCCCTAGAGGTTAGCGTAAACGGTGAAGTAACTACGCTTGATATGCAAAACCAAACCAGTTTAATGGTAACCGAATACGATGTGGTGGTTGCCGATCCTAATAGTAAGGTGCTTCGCTACGAACAGCGGTTCGAGGATTATAAAGCGTGGCAGGAAGCGCAAGCTGAAATGAAGAACAAGCAGACCGAGGAATAAGTTTAAGACACGGTGCTTAAACCGGGCCCCCTCAAATATGCGCTACTTCATGTTATGCCACTACAGGTATGAAACAATGGATAGCATGCAGATTAAGGGGCCCTTACTTTCGTTGGTAAAACTAATCTATGGATACCCAGTTACCGTTTTTTATCACTTCTTGGAAATAGGGGTAACCACATTGCTACTCTCTACCAGTTCTTCTAATGCCACACCGGGATCTTCTTCCCCAGCCACTGACGTAGCATAGGGGCTAGCAGCTTCGGCTTCCCCATCTGAAAGGGGGGTGACGTTTCTGATGCGAGTGCCAGTGGTCTCGCCCCTCTTGATTTGATTTTTATCTTTCAAACCACGCATTAATTCCTCCAAATAGGGTACAAACTCTAAGGCTAGTGCTATCAATAGCACGGTAACTAAATACCATGTGGGTAAAGGGTCTTCTTTAAATTGTAGCGAGAAATCGGCGGAGATCTCGCCGATACCAAACAGTGCAGTAAAATGCGGCCAATGTCGGCCCACCACCAAAACCAAGGCAAGCAACGGGATCATTTCTAAAAAGCTATGAACATGCTGTTCAATGGGCCCTACACGGCGCTTAGTCACAGCATAAGACACATCCCACATTGCCGTTGCTTCATGCACAAAAAAGAGCAGGATACTGATGGCGATAATTAGGCTGTTTACTTCGAATATCAGCACCATGAAAAGGGGAATGCCTACTTCGGCGAACATAAGCAAATGGATAAGTGATTCTTTCGCGCCGCTAGTACCGGAAATATGACTACGCTTATGGCAGTACCAGTCGACGATGCCCGCCAGAAACCAGATGGGAATGATAAAATACATTAGGATAATTAACGTAGGATCGTTCATAGAAAGAAGCTTCTCCTCATAAACACGGACTACAACAAGCGACGTAAGCGAAGGCGTATGAGGTTATAAACGGGCAACAGAGCAGAACAGATTAGCAGTTCATTAAATTTTTTTAACGTTTGGCGGCTGGAGGCGAAACAGTTTATCCAGCCGTCTGATAGGTGTGCCGCACCACTTCATCAATTAACGTGTTCGTTAGACGGTTTTCTTAAGCACTTTAAGCAGCGTTAAACGGCACAAAACAAAAAACGAGCTATTTTATAGTTAACGATACCCAAACCATTCTGTGATCAGAACTTGCTTGTCTGTCTTTAACTAACCTATACAAGTCACTCTCTTTGGTAGGCCAAAATACGCCAGCGTCTTTTACGTCAAAGCCATATTGTGAAGGCAGCACATAATCGGCTCTTGCCCCCCAATATGCAGTGAAACGGCTACTGAAGGCTTCACTAGATGCTTCTGCGCCGCCAGCACTTATTGGAATAAGGCTATTGTTCACTAAAGGGCTTTCCGTCAGCTGCTCAATCACATCTGGTCTGTGCTTATCACCAAGGTCAGCAGCATTAAAATCGCCGACTAATACGAACCGGTCGTTCTCTTTTAAGCTAACCTGCTCGCCAGCATCGTCATATATATAGCCACCACGTTCAGGTGTTAAGTAATCTGCCATTAGGCGAATTTCATCGTGATTGCGGGTACCGTTTCTGTCTTCCTCACCATCGAAATTTGGCGGTGTGGGGTGCATGGCCAATACGTGCACTATTTCTCCGTTCACGTTCACCGAAATATCCCAATGAGATTTTGAACTTAGGCGAAAAGCTTTCCACTCCTCTTCTGAATACCAAGGTTTATCCTCTTCATTTGGTGCGGTAGCGGGTGAAATTGGCTGTCGCGCATCAGGCATATCTTGCCATTTAAAGGTTTGAAAAGTACGTGTATTCGCCTGTTCAATAGGGTACTTAGACAATACCACCATGCCATATTGGCCTGGGTATAAGCCGTATCCATAGGCATCACCGCCGTATTGTTCTTTTTTGCCATTATTGTCTAAATCAAAATTAGTGGGCTCGCCGGTGTTTACGGTATTTGTATAAACATAGCCATAATCCACCGCTTTTTGACCCGCCTGAGATACATTCAAGTAATGCTTTATAAAGTTATCAATGCCTACTGACTGGTCGGCGATATAATCAAACTCATTGAGTAACAGAATGTCTGGGTTAACACGTTGAATAATTTCAGCAATATTTTTAACTTGCTGATTCTCACCATTAGATAGCACCTGTTGTAAAACCTCAGCACTAGGTGCTAACCCGAGCGCTTTGTAGTTAGTCGATTCCATGCTCACATTAAACGTGGCTACTTTTAGTGTTTTAAGCCCTTTATGTATTTCAAGCGCTTCAGGGGATTCAAGTGCTTCGGCGTTTAGGGCAGCTGGCAGCAAGGCAAACGACAGCAAGGTAAATAGTGATACAAGAAGCCTGTGTTTCATGGATTTACTCAGTTGATTTTCTGCTTCCTTTAAGATTACCAATATTACGGCTATTACCAAGCGCTTTTAACCCATTTATTCGTCGCTTGAAATCTTAGTGTGGGCTGACATTTTTTACTCGCTAAATTAGATGCAGTATAATGAGTGTCCATTTTTAGGTAGTAAGTGCATGTCGATTAACCTGCGTAAAACAAGCCGCAATTTTCACTTGTGGCTCTCTTTGGCCATTTTTATTCCTGTTGTTGTTGTGATTGGCAGTGGTCTTTTGTTGCAGGTAAAAAAAGAGTTCGACTGGCTACAACCGCCCACTCAAAAAGCCCTTAGCAATGCCCCAACTATAAGCTTTGATACTATTATTGAAGTGGTTCAAGACGTACCAGAAGCGAAACTGAATAGCTGGGATGATATCGACCGTTTAGACGTTAGGCCCGACAAAGGCATTATAAAAGTACGCGGAAAGAATCAGTGGGAAGTGCAGCTGAACGCAACCAATGGCGAAGTGCTGCTGGTTGCTTATCGGCGTACCGATACCATTGAAGCTATTCACGATGGCAGCTGGTTTTTTGAAGGCGCAAAGTTATGGCTGTTTTTGCCCGCCGCCATTTTGCTATTCATTTTATGGCTGACGGGCTTAGTGATGTTATTTACTACGTTAAAGAGTAAATATCGAAAACGTTACTATCGTTCACAGCAAAAAGGTTAACGCTAGCTGTACACTTTCACCTTGCGCAAATGCGGCTTTATCGTCGGCGCTCACATAATATTGCTGATTAGTAAGGTTACGCCAGCTAGCTTGCAGTGAAGTACGTTGGTTGAATTGCCAAGCCGCGCCAATATCTACTGTGGTTACATTATCGAGTTCTTTTTCACCATCTCCAATATCCCGCTTGCTGGCACGATAAACAACTGTTGAAAATAGGCGAATTTCACTCACTTCGTATCCTAGTGTTAGTCGCTGACTATGTGGCGGAATATCAGCAATAGCGCTACCTATATTATCTTCGCCCTCAATCCACGCGCCATTTAACTGCGCGAACCAATACCCCTTTCCTGGTGCATTATTTTCCGGTCTATTTACACCTTGTGACTGCTGCCAATCTAGCTGATAGCTTATGCCTTGAATGGTCGCACTGTCTAAATTACTGTAAACCTGAACATCTTCAGATACCGTAGTACGCTCAATATAGTGGTTGATTTTCTGCCGAAACACTTCAACTGAACCTGTTAAGCCGTTGCTGTTATACGATAACGAAGCCTGTATATTTGTGGCCTGCTCTGTATCTAAATCGGCATCACCTAATACGGTACCCCGAGGGGTTTCACCGGAGAAATAGCGTTCAGTTAATGACGGATTCCTAAAGGCGCTAGATAAGTAAACACTTGCCGTCCATTGCGGCGAAAGTATATGGCTAGCGCCAATAAAACCGCTGATGTTAGTATTTTCAACATCGTCAACGTTGTTAGACTGTTGCTGCCAATCTAACCTACCTCCAAACGCTAGCGTCGTAGCACCAAAGGTTCGAGATGCATCAGCAATACCTGCTACGGTGGTTTCACTGGCATCCAATGTACGAAGCTCGTAAGCCAATTCAGAAATGAAGAATGAGCTGGTTAGGCCTGAGGGCTGCTCTATAACAGGCTCGTCTACAAGAGATTGAGTAGCAGAGGAAACCATGGTGAGCTCTTTTTCATCAATAGTTACCCCCTCCCGCCCCATCAACTGAACTTGCCAATTCACTTGCCAGTTATTAATGCGTGTATTACTGCCCACATCAAACCCGAAGTCTAACGCCTCGCTTTCACTTTCGTTTATCCGATCCTCGGGTCTTACAATGTGGGTGTCCAATGTGGATTGGTGCCACCAAAGGTTGCTCACTATGTCATTGTTAGATATGTCGTCACTAGATCTGTTATTGCTAGCGGTGTCGTTACTAGCTTTGTGGCTGCTAAATATATCAGAGAATACAAACGTCATTTTACCTAGCCAGTGCGTATTTTCTGGGTAGGTAGTTACTCTATCTTCTGGAAAGTCGCTGCTGGATTTACCAATATCACGGTTGTCTGAATACAACGTCCAGGCTTCTTTCAGCACACCACTTTCAGGTCGATGCCTAATAAACAATGCCGTTTGTTCAAACTTATCGAACAAGGTATTACCTTGTGCATCTGAGCCGTTATTTCCGTTACGATACGACAGGTTCCAATCGATATTCCCTGTGTAATCGGCATAACTATAATCTTGTGTCTGTTGGTTGCTGCTCCACCCTATTTGAAGGTTTGGTGCTGTGTTGTATGGAAGTAACAAATCTACAGCACCACCAATAGCGCCCGACCCTAAATAGGTAGACGCAGCACCTGGCATAACGGCCACGCCTTGAATAAATGAAGGAGGAACAAACCCCACACTCGCGCCTGCTCGGCGATCACTCTCAATAGGTACACCATCAATAAGCGATTGAATTCGCCAGCGAGAAAAGCCCCTAATATTGATATTTTGAATTTGCCCACCTTGCCCATTTAAGTTAACTGAAGGCGATTGGAGCAAAATGTCATTAATGTGGGGGCTACCCACAAGATTCGATTTATCATAAGTATATTGGGGGAAAATGCTGTTTAAGGTTTGATTGTAATAGGCGCGCTCTGCGGTAACAGTGTAACGCTCGACTTCCTTGGCGCTAACACCATTGAAGCTAGGTTCGTCAGCCCCTTGAGCATCAGTAGCACTGGCATAAAAAACGGGGACGGCTAAAAAAGAAACGGTTAACAATAGTCTAAAAGGGGCTAATCCAAAACGCGAAAACTTAGCAAAAGATAAAAAACAGAAAGAATACGACAGGCTTTTCATTGGGTCTTGCTACGGTAGTAAAGCTAAAAAAGAAGGGTGAAAATAAAAAACGCGGCAGCGTAACGCTGCCGCATCTGTTTGCACTAACGCTCGTTAGTTTGCAATAACCGGAATGCCTGCAGTCCAAGGACCACCTTCATTCACCACCGCTTGCTGTAGCGCAGGCAGCGTGGTTTCATGCAACGTTTTAATGCGCGCAATCACGTGATTTAATTCATCTTCAGCGTAACCAAGTTGGTCTTTATGCTGTTGAGTTGGCCCATAAGATGAACCTAATGCAGACCTTGCGTAACGTAAGCGGCTCATAATATTAGCCGGCTTAATCCCTTTACGATTGCGCGACTCTAAGCCACTAAACGCTTTATTAATATCGTTTATTTCACTCTGAATGCTCGCAAATTGCGCTTCAAGTTGGCTAACATCGCTAGGCGTACGGTCAATAGCAACACGAAGTAATGCCATCGTTTCTTTCACTTGGCCTAGCACAGTAGTTGAAGACATCGCACGTTTTTGCGCTTTATCAACCGCATTACCATAAGCTGCAATTTCCTCAGCAGATGCCCCTTTAAGTGCACCCTCATAGATAGATTTTAACGTGAACTCAACAGGCTCAGCTAGCTGAGTAACAGTTGCCCCTTCACGCTTAAACAGTGTAGCGCTATAAGTGCCTGGCAATGCCATTAAACCATTATTTTTACTATCTTTTTTGGTAAGTGGTGTGGTATTTGAATACTTCATATCCCACGTAATGCGGTGAAGTCCTTTCTTCGTGCTGCCCGCTACGCGATTTATTACGTCGCCTGCATTGTCACGAATTTCGATATAAACCGCAGGTTCAGGTTCTTGAATTTCAGCCTCTATTGCTTCCCAACTTGGGTACTTAGGATATTTTTCATCTTCAATTAGCTTTTTCTCAGCTTCTTGACGCTTACCCTTCGCGGTTAACAAACTGTCTTTTAAGAAGTAGGTTAACGTAGCACCATGTGCTGGGTTCTCAGCCGCGAAGCGGTCGTCGCCGTCTGAGTCAGTGTGCCTAGTGTCTAACTGAAACCATTTCACCGGGCGACTAGGCGCAAACAAAAGTGCATCTTGTTCCATCGATTTTTCAGTTAATGCGCGAAGTGGTGCGTAATCATCTAAGATATAAATACCACGGCCAAATGTACCGGCTACCAAGTCGTTTTCTCTGCGCTGGATTTTTACATCGCGAGTAGAAATGGTTGGCATACCGCCATCAAGTTCAACCCATTTTATACCGCCGTTAACCGTAAAGAAAACGCCAAACTCGGTACCAATGAACATCAAATCTTTGTTCACATGGTCTTGCACAATACGCCAAACAAGGTGTTTTGCAGGTAGGTCATCGGCAAGTGATGTCCACTTTTTGCCTAGGTTCGTCGACTTGATCAAATAGGGTTTGTAGTCGCCATATTTATGGTTATCTAGAGCAACATATACGGTATTGGGATCGTACAAATCAGCCCGAATATCGTTCACATAAGCGGTAGCGGGTATGCCTTTAATATCGTCTAATTCGATTTTCTTCCACGACTCACCGCCGTTGGTAGTGACTTGAATAATGCCATCGTCGGTACCCGCCCACAGAATGTTTTCATCCACTGGACTTTCAGAGAAGTTAGCAATAGTGTGGAATTCTGTCATGGCGTACAAATCCCAGCCCGCTTCTACCGACCACGTTCTGCCCATCATAGGCATATGCATACGGTTTCCGTCTTGGGTTAGGTCGCCAGACACGGCCGTCCAGCTATCGCCGCGATTGTCTGAACGCCATACTCGCTGTGATGCAAAGTAAATACGAGCAGGGTCATGGCTAGACACATTAATAGGTGCATCCCAGTTGTAGCGCTCTGCTGGATCGCCCGGTAATGGCTGCGGCTTAACGTAAACACCTTCTTTGGTGGTCATGTCTACGCGGGTAAGGTTACCCTGTTGCCACTGTGAATACATAATATCTGGGTTACCCGGTTCAACCGCCGGCTGATGGCCATCCCCGCCTAGAGTTAAGAACCAATCTTTATTCTTAATGCCTTCTTTTCGATTGGTACGTGAAGGACCGCCTTGGGTAGAATTATCTTGTGCACCCGCATAAATCATGTAGAAAGGTTTTGAATCATCCGGCGCCACTTTATAGAACTGCGTTAACGGCAAGTTAGCCATAAAACGCCAGTTCGCCATTCTGTCATGGGACATGTAAATACCACCGTCTGATCCCATCAAAACAAAATCAGGATCGGTAGGGTGAAATGCCATGGCATGATCGTCTACGTGCTTACGTTTCGTGTTAATTGGCGTCCAGGTTTTACCGCCATCATCAGACACTTTACTGTAGTTACTGGCAATATAAACACGGTCGAATTGGTGTTGGTCAGCAAAAATTTCTTGGTAATAGTGAGGGCCCGTACCTGCACCTACTTCATCCGATACCTTAGTCCAACTTGCACCTTGATCTGCCGAACGATAGAAACCGCCTTTGCGGTTGTCAGTCTCGATAGTGGCATAAAGCACATCTGGGTTCATAGGCGATATCGCCATGCCTATTTTACCCATGTTGCCTTCTGGCAAACCGGTTTTAAGTTCAGTCCAGGTTTCACCGCCATCGTCAGACGTATGAATGCCCGCCCCTTCGTTAGTCCCTACATATACCGCAATTGAACGCTGGCGAGCCCATGTAGCTGCGTAAAGTTTATCAGGGTTACGTGGATCGATAAGTAACGAGGTTACACCAGTCCATTTATCGGCAGGCGTAAGTACTTGCTTCCACGTGTCGCCGCCGTCAGTGGTTTTATAAAGGCCGCGTTCACCGCCGCCAGACCATAACGGCCCTTGGGCAGAAACCCACACGATATCAGGGTTGGTAGGGTGAATAATAATATCGGAGATATGTTCAGACTTCTCCAGCCCTACGTTATTCCATGTTTGACCGCCATCTACAGACTTGTAAACGCCGTCACCGAAGCTAATATGACGCCCACCGTTGTTCTCACCTGTGCCCACCCAGATGATGTTCGAATTACTTGGCGCAATGGTCACATCGCCAATAGAATATACTGCTTGTTTATCGAAAATGGGGGCCCACGTATTACCCGCATTCGTAGTTTTCCATACGCCACCGGAACCTACTGCGGTATACCACGTTGAAGGATTATTTTGATCGATAGCAATATCGGCTATTCGGCCAGACATATAAGCAGGCCCAATATTTCTCAGCTCCATTGCTTCGAAAGTAGAACTGCTAAAAATAGGTTTGTCGTCGTTAGGTTTTTCTGCAAAAACAGTCGAGCATGAGAGTGCAAGAGATACAGCTACTGCAGCTTTAAGAAGCTTTTTCATTATTATTATCCACAGAGTGTTTATTTTGAATTTAGAATTATAGGTATTAACACTATATAGAGTTACTAATAAACCTATAAAGTTTCAATAAACACACGACCAACTACCTAATATAGAGGTTAAAAAATCGTCGTCATTAGGCAAGCGCTGTCTAGGGGAGGTTTTTATACTCCCCCTCCTAAATCATGGTGGGCATGTTCGCTTTCAGCGGTAATCGCTACGCTTTTTTTACCGCTAAAATGATAGTTAAAAAGTAAGGCGTTTATAAAAAGCACAGCTCTCAATAAGCAAATGCGTCTAATTAAAAAGTGACGATGTCATCGTCAATTAAATGGCCTACCACAGGGCTGTTTTCAGCATCGACAAACCCGTTATCAATCGCTTTTGCGCGGCCGCGGGTTACCTTGCGATAGTTTGGATGCGTGTAAATGTACATTTGTTTTGAACGCAATGCTTCCAACACACGTTCAGCTAACATTGATACAGGAATTCCCGACTCCACCGCTATGGTGGCAGCTTTAGCCCCTGCTTTTAGTTTTTCTTTATCGATACGTTTTTCAGTGGCTACCGCGTATTTTTCTTGTCTATTACGATAAGACTCATGAATACGAGTTTTTACGAATGCAGGGCATAATACTGACGTATGAATATTGAAGGGCTCTAGCTCTGGCATCCAGCTTTCAGTCATTGAGACTACTGCGGCCTTAGAGGCACAGTATGCGCCCGCGTATGGCATACCCATCATGCCCGCCATCGATGCCACGTTTAGCACCCAGCCCCCTTCACCATGTTCTTTTATGGCAGGAACGCAAGCTTGGGCTCCATACAACACGCCCATTACATTCACGTCCATTACCCAGCGCCAAGTTTCAGCTTCTGAGTCTTCTATTTTTCCAGGAGAACCACCCACACCTGCGTTATTGATGACCATATGAATTTTGCCAAACGCGTCTTTAGCTTTTGCAACAACGTCTTCCCACTGGGCATAATCAGTTACATCAAGTGAGCAGGTTATTAACTTGTAACCCTTAGCACGCAAACCTTCGCTAGATTGTGCAAGGGCTGCAGCGTCGATATCGCCCATAACAATATTCATTCCCTGCGCTGCTAATGCCTCACTTAGGGCTAAGCCAATTCCACCCGCTGCGCCCGAAATGACCGCGGTTTTACCTGAAAATTCATTAGACTGAGACATCTGCTCTCCTGTTGCCTTTATTGCCGAAGCACGTTTAATTACTGCAACTGCCGTTTGCCGCCATCACTATGACCGAATGCAGATAAGGCCAATCGAGAAGCAAAGCATAAATAGTGAGTTGTTCAGCAAGTAGACTAATCTGATGGCGTAAGGGTAGATACTTTATTTGGCTAATTTCAGATACTTCATGAAATCAATAATGCGGGTAGAACCAACTAACGCTTTCTATTGAAACGAGTAAAAATAACGCATTTTTATTATTCCAAAATATCACTTCGCTATGAAATATGACTGATATTCAAAAATATTTAGTCTGTAAGCCAAACATGCGCTTCTCTACTCATCGCAAAAATCGGCTGACTTAGCGGTTGTTTATTTCTACTTAATTTTTAACTGCGAGACAAGCATAAAACCCTGTCAATAAGCGAACACTTAGAAGACTTATCGGTAAAAGCGGCGTAAGCATTGCCAATGTTGCGCACGTTCATTTAATTACCCCGCGTAATTATCGAGGATTTTTACTTAAGTATGGCCAGCCCCCTTCAATTGATGTTTTTTGCAGTCTGCTTTTAAAGCATTTGTGCAGTAGCTTCAACGTTGCACCCCGAGTGTAGGGGTAATTTTGTGGATTGCAAACGCAGCATTGCTGCTTAACGTAGCATTGATAGACAGCGGCACAAGGCCGACTCAAGCGAGTTTGTTAGTGCGCTACACATTACATTGTTGTTGAGCCTTTTTGAGTTAAATTTATTTATGTAGCGATTTAGGTGCTAGCTTGCCTCAATGGGCAAAAGGTAGCGAATTTCAGGTGCTGTTGCCAAAATGGTTTCATACAGTGCAAATACCGACTTGGTATATTCTTGCGCGTAATGAAAGTCTAAGTCGGCCTGGCTTTTAAAGTGCTCAACTAAAATGTATTGGCCATTTTCTCTATCTTCAAAAATATCAAAGCGAATACATCCTGGCTCTCCTCTAGTGGGGAGTAGAAGGCGCTGAAGCGCCTCTACTCCCTTTTCATAATAGCGTGACTGTGGTTGAATAATGGCAACAATATGCACCGGTCTGTCGACTTTTGTCATGAATTTGATCCTATGATTTTTTGGGTTAATAATTTAATTGGCTTAGCAAGGCCGTATGCAGCCAAAAAGGCCATGGAATAAGCCTTGATGAATGCCATTGACCAATCTGACAGAAACGTATCTGTGACCCCTAAATTAATAAAGGTCACCCAACCGGACATCAGTCCTGACAGACAACATGAAAACAGCGCAGTAAAGATAATTCTTTCCATCCATTCCTCCTTTGAGCGATGTTAGTGTATACCTATGTCGCTCGGTGAGAATAAGCGAAATGGAAACCTTAGATTGCAGGAATTGATGTGCTAGACGACTTAACGCTTTTTATCGAAGTGATCCAACGAGGCAGTTTTGCCAAAACGGCGGAAGATTTACGTATATCGCCCTCAGCGTTATCAAAACGTATCGCAAAACTTGAAGTACGACTTGGTACCCCTTTACTCTCACGTTCGGCCAGAGGCGTAGTGCTAACTGCATTCGGTAAAATGGTATACGATGATGTTGCCGATGTTATTTTACGCGTAAAACAAAAGGTGCAAGCTTACGACAGCACACAGCTAAATATGCTTAGCGTGTTATGCCCACAAAACTTGGTAGCCGGCCCGCTATTTACACCATTCAGTGATTTTCAATTTACTCACCCAACATTACAACTGCGTATCGAGCCCGACAACCGCAACGTATTAACCAGTCAAAAGCAATTTGATATCGCGTTTCGTGTGGGCGATCAGCAAGATTCTTCATTAATTCAAAGAAAAATGGGCAGCGTTACTGTTCACGTTGTTGGAAGAAATAAGAAACTGAATACCTCTCACCTTTTTGTACCCTACACCATCAAACAAATTCCCAACGCTGAGCAATTTAATGTTTTAGCCAGCGCGTATGACTATACGCATTACGTGGGTGATATTACGCTAGCGAAACAGTTTGTGGCGTCGGGAAATGGGGCTGCACTGTTACCAAGTACTGAAATTCAGACACTCATAGATGATAAAACGCCTGAGTTGCAGTTTCATAGTGAGCAGTTATTTACTCGCCCTATCTATGCATTGTGGCCCAACTCCTCTAGCCCAAGTGCTCAAGCGCGTGAATTAATTGAAAATGTTCATTGCTACTGTAGTGCCAATCCATCGTTGTGCGGCGGCGCCTTGCCTATAGGTTAATAGAACAAAACTTACTCATCTACGCTAATATACGCAGGCAGAATAAAGGGCAGCCAAGGCTCGGCTCCCCATTATTAAAAATAGTCACTACCTTATCTACACCAAATGAAATTGGCTATGCATACCTAAATCGCGAAGGGGGACAATGGCTTGATACGCCGCACTGTTGTACCACGCCTTTGCGCTTTCATTGTCAGGAAACGCAATGACAGCTTTCATCGGATGCCCAGCCTCACCATGTAATACCTCTATATGACCTTTGGCAATAAACTCTCCGTTAAACGGCTTTAATGTTTCGGCTGCTAAAGCGCTATATTCCGCTATGACAGCTTTATTTACTGGGGTTAGGTCAACGACAACTAAACTTTGCATCTTTTGGTTCCTTATTACTGACTATTTAAAAACTGCTATTCATCTCTTTTCGTTGACTCAAGATAAACCCGTAATACATATTGAACAATAAGCACTATTTGAACACTTTGTTTAATATTATGAACACCGTAAAATTGGCCCCGTTATTACTTATTTTTGTTGAAGTTGCGCACAAGCGATCGTTTACATTAGCGGCTAAAAAGCTAGGATTGAGCAAATCTGCGATTAGCCAACAAATTACAAAATTAGAAAGTGAAATAGGGCAACAACTTCTCATACGCAACACCCGCGGCGTAATTCTGACTGCCGTCGGCGAGACGCTACTTGCGCGCAGTGAGCTCCTTAGTGAGCAGATAGATCTCACCGTTGCAGAACTGGACAATGCAAAAAGCCAACCTAGTGGCTTATTTAAAGTATCGGTTCCCCCTTTTTTCGAAAAAGACATCGTTGTACCTGCGTTGAAACAGCTATGTATAGAATTCCCGAAACTTACTCCACAATTATTAGTTACGGGTAGATGGCAAGATTTGATAGAGAATAAGTTGGATGCCGCCATCTTTGGCGGCAATATTAAAGATTGTGATTATCGTGCGCTGTCAATTGGTAAAGTGTCAGAAATATTTTGTGCTTCGCCTCGATACATAAAGCAGCACGGCAGTATAAACAACATAGAAAAATTGCCAGAACACAGATTTATCGCTACTGAATGGCAACACGGTACGTTACATTTATTTGATAATAGCCATGCCAATGAAGTGCTGATTGACGTGCAACATTATGCAAGAACCAATACCCCCAACACGGCCTTAGAAATGGTACTAAATGATATGGGAGTGGCTTTGCTACCAGAGTTTCTAGTTCACTCTCTTTTGGCCGAAGAGCAGATTAAAAGGGTGATACCAAGCGCTCGAGGAAAAGCGTGGCATTTTTATTTCCTTCATCAGTATAGAGGCGAAAAACCGCTTCATGTGACGCGTTTTTATCAACTTTTTAAACACTATTTCACTAAAGTTAATGGTTAACCTTATCTCCAAATTATATGCGACCAATAGGGGGATATTTTAAACCTTTAAAGTATATGGCAGCGGATGTACATACATCCGCTGCCATATATATACC
>NZ_JAESDJ010000017.1:0-73829 GCF_019249255.1 Alteromonas lipotrueae
TTGGTCTTTACAGCCATCCTTGACTACAAATTCAAACATTACGATAAACATAAAGTGTCCTCCTTGATGTATAACTTTTCAATAACGGGCGCAGGCGCGTGGGGCATACTGGCGAAGCCGCCCCGCGTGTATGCGTCCCAGCGAACGCAGTGAGCGAGTTAATTGAGTTGTTATGTGCCTTCATTTTTTAAACAACCACTTTAGGAAGCCTTTTTTACTTGGTTCCTTTGATTTCTCAGGCACTTCAGATAGTTTTGCAAATTCTGGAACCAGCCATTTTGAACCGTAATTGGTGAATTCAATATTAATAGTAATTTCACCACTTTCCCATTCTGCAATCCCAATAATTTCACCTTCTCCAAACATTGGATGTGAAACCAGTTTTCCGGCGCGCACAACACCAATGCCTTCAACCTCTGTTTCTTGGATGGGCTTACTCCGTTTTTTAATCCCCAAATGAAAACCCCTGTTCAATTACCATTGGCACATAACTTTTAAATAAGGGGCGCAGACGTGTGGGGCATAATGGCGAAGCCGCCCCACATGTTTGCGTCCCAGCCCGCGCAGCGGGCGAGCTTGATTTTTTTGTTAGTTACCATGCAAATAAAGCCGTGTGAGCAGCATAATACAACTAAAGAAAACAGCGTATGAAAAACAAAATTGAATTACTAGAAAAGAATAGGCGTTTTCTTTATAGGAAATTTTGATTGCGCTAAAAGCAACCCCTGTTTTGTATGAGCTGACAATGTTGTAACAACCCAACACTATAATAAACAATAGTACGAACTTACTTAATGTATACGTACTTAGTTCAATGAACCCAAAGGTGGCTGAAGTTACTAAAGCACCTAAAGCAATAGCGTATACGGTCGGAGTTTGGTGAACAGGTTTACTACATTCCTTGATAGCTAAAATTCCCTTTGGTAACTAACTTCTAAATAAGGGGCGCAGGCATGTGGGGCATAATGGCGAAGCCGCCCCGCGTGTATGCGTCCCAGCGAACGAAGTGAGTGACTTAATTTTTTTGTTAGGTGCTTTCATTGATGTAGCTAGGAACGCTGCTCGATTGGAGACAATACTGTTTAGCAACTTTTTCAATTTCATTTTTATCCCCTTTGATAACGCCTTCCATATAGTTGTCCCACTCGAAGAAAAGAACCGTTTTACCTTTTCCAATTTTTACCTTACCAAAATCTATCCATGCATCGAATGCGTCGTACTCATAAATTTTTTCCCAACCGTTATCGAGAAACTGTTCAAGTATTTCATTGAACAAATCTGTGTCGACATTTTCGATAATAGATTTATTCAGGTATTTGTATTTAACCTTAGTAAATTCTTTAGCAAAAAAACGTACAGGGTTCACTAGGCATCTAACTTTTGAATAAGGGGCGATAACGCGTAGGGCATAATAGCGAAGCGGCCCTGCGTGTTAGCGTCCCAGTGCGCCTTGGTGCACGACTTAATTTTTTTGTTAGGTGCGACCAAAACGTAGCTCCTTAATTATATTTGCTAATTCGTCGAGGCCTTTCTGATTAAGTATATACTGACCACTTGCGTTTTGGGTTAGGTACACATCGTAAGCCCACAAGACCTCAACTTTTTCACGAATCATATCCAATGTTCTATCTTTAATTGGAACACTTAAAAAGTCATCCCAAAGATGCTCATCAGGCTCATTTCTAAGCATTCTATCAAGGATATTCCCCACTTCGCTCTGTGACAGTTCGATTCGATTTTCGAAAAACTTAGCAGCAAAAGCAAAAGGAGCTGCTAACAATAAAAATGGTACTAAAAAGAATGACGATTTATGGCTTTTCACCGTAGCACCTAACGCCTCAATAATGGGCGCACAAATGCTTGGCTATAATTAGCGACGAAGGAGCGCAAGCCAAGCGTTTTGCGTCCTTTTAATTGACTTGTTATATTGCCTCTTGCAACACAACCTTATGATTAGCTTGATTTAGTGTAACACCAAAGCTATTAAGATGAAGTAGTTGACCATACTCATCCATATTATTGTCGCGACCAGTTTGCTGTAACCACTCTTGATAGAAAAGGTCGAATTCAGGGTCTTCGAAGTGCTTAATTTCCCGCGATAACACCCAAGAATTTTCTATATCATCAACGTCAGGAAAATCCACTAGTTTTATAGAAGTACCAAAGAGTTTTAGTAATATTACCAGTTCATCAAACGACTCTAGAGCCACTGTTTCTTGAAGCTCAAATCTAGCTTCAAGATCATTAAGGAATTCTGGTTTGGTTGAATCAGTTGCTACAAACGAAAAGTGTATCAAGAGATGCTGACTCCATTAGCAATATAACACCCACATAAGGGGCAGTAACACGTGGGCTAAAATCCGAGCGAAGCGACAGAGCCCACGTGTTACTGTCCCAGCGAGCCTGCGAGCGGCTTAATGTGATTGTTAGGTGCAACTAACCGGCAAGCCATAAGCTTAACATTAACGAAAACCATGTGAGCACATACATTATTATGCTTGGATTTTTAGATTTTATATTTAAATGAATGAACAAAAGTGTAAAAGCTACGCCAACGATACCAGATAACATGCTACTTGCAGCAGATTGGTCGGCGTTACCAAAGATTTTGATAGGCAAAAGAATAAGTAACCCCAATACAGCCAGATAAATAGACCACTTAACAATTTGCTCTCGAAGTAGATCGTCGGGATCAACAAATTCGTTGTTTTTATTACGAAACAACTCCTTGAGTATATCTATAATTTCCTTGTCAGCTTCAGTCATACTTCCTTTGCACCTAACAATTTAGTGTACGGAAAAAATCCTTTATGCAAGGCGGAAAGTTTCCATATATCACCCAAATAATATTTTAACTTTCGCACGGAAGTTAACTTATATCAATATCCTACACTTTGTATCTGAAAACACTGTACTTAAGTACGGAATGTTTCCTTTTTATTTTACGGCGTACTAAAAAATCGTAATGCTGTATGTAATTACAGTTGAAATGTGAAAAATAAAAATGAAATCAATGTTTATGCAAATGGTGGTTCAACACATGCGAAATCGCCGTTACGCTAAGCGCTCTATACAGCTTTATAGTGGGTGGATTGTTAGTTATATCCGGTTTCACAATACTAGGCATCCTGCCGAGATGGGAGACAAAGAAGTAGAGTTGTTTCTATCTCACTTAGTGAATAAAAAGAATGTAGCGCCGGCTACTCAAGCCAGCGCACTCAATGCGTTGGCATTTCTTTATCGAGACATACTAGAAAAGCCTCTTTCCTTGAGTCTTGATTTTGTTACAAGTCGCAGGCAAGCCAAGTTACCTGTTGTGCTTACGCAAGACGAAGTGGTTGCGCTTTTTGCTCAACTTCCTGCTCATTTAAAGTTACCTATTTCGTTACTTTATGGAAGCGGGTTACGTTTAATGGAGGCTGTGAGGTTGCGGGTAAAAGACATTGATTTCGACTATAACGCTATTCGAATTTGGGATGGTAAAGGCGGAAAACATCGTGTTGTTACTTTAGCAGCAGAGCTAAAACCTGGGCTTAATCGGCAAATAAGTGTAGTTGAAAATTACCTTGTTGCAGATTTAGAAAACCCTAGTTACCAAGGGGTATATTTGCCCCATCGTTTACGTGTTAAATATCAAAATGCACCTAGAGAGCTTGGATGGCATTATCTTTTTCCTTCTGCGCGTTTATCGGTTGATCCCGAGAATGGAAAAACGCGTCGCCATCATATTGATGAGTCAAGCATACAAAAGGCGATAAGAATAACCGCAAGTGCGTGTGGGCTTAAAAAGAAGGTTACGCCGCATACTCTGCGACATTCGTTTGCTACTCACCTTTTACAGTCGGGTGCCGACATTCGTACTGTGCAAACGCAACTTGGTCATTCTGATGTGAAAACTACGCAAATTTACACTCATGTATTACAACAGGGGGCGCAGGGTGTAGTTAGCCCGCTTTCCCGTGTTTTAAAATAGTCGTGTTTGCTCAAGCTGTATTGAGCTTTACGAACCTCATGCAACAAAAAAGGGCCCGAAGGCCCTTTCAATAAAACGTGAATAACTAATTAAACACGTTCAAATACAGTGGCTATACCTTGGCCTAAACCAATACACATGGTGGCTAAGCCTAGCTCTACATCTTGCGATTCCATCAGGTTAATCAAGGTACCTGATATACGTGAACCAGAACAACCTAGAGGGTGGCCTAGTGAAATGGCGCCGCCGTTAAGGTTAATCTTGTCATCAAGATTGTCCATCCAACCTAGTTGCTTAATGCATGATAGTGCTTGGGCAGCAAAGGCTTCGTTGAACTCAGCCAGTTGAATATCGTCCATGCTAAGGCCAGCACGTTTAAGGGCTTTTTGTGTTGCCGGTACTGGGCCGTAACCCATAATAGCTGCATCACAACCTGCCACTGCCATTGAGCGAATTTTAGCGCGAGGTGTTAAACCTAGTGCTTTTGCTTTGTCGGCAGACATAAGCAACATGGCAGACGCACCGTCAGACAACGCCGAAGATGTACCTGCTGTAACTGTACCGTTTACTGGGTCGAACACAGGGCGAAGTTGCGCCATGCTTTCAGCTGTGCTTTCTGGGCGAATAACTTCATCATGGTCAATCAGTTTAAGCGTACCGTTGGCATCATGGCCTTCGATAGGCACAATCTCATTAGCCCAGCGGCCTTCAAGGTGTGCTTTATGCGCTAGCTGATGCGAACGTGCGCCAAACGCATCTTGCATTTCACGAGTGATACCATTTTGACGACCAAGTAGCTCGGCGGTCATACCCATCATGCCAGAGGCTTTTGCGGTGTACTTAGCAAGGCCTGGGTGAAAGTCGATGTTGTAGTTCATAGGTACATGGCCCATGTGCTCAACACCACCAATCATGTATATATCGCCACGACCGCTCATAATGCCGCTAGTCGCATCATGCAATGCTTGCATCGATGAACCGCATAAACGGTTAACGGTTACTGCACCTGTAGTACGTGGAATTTGGGTTAGCAATTGCGCATTACGCGCAATGTTGAAACCTTGTTCTTTGGTTTGCTGTACACAGCCCCAAATAATGTCTTCAATTTCTGCTGGATCAACACCTGGGTTGCGCTCAAGTAATGCGGTCATTAGCGCGGCAGACATAGTCTCTGCACGAACATTTCTAAATACACCGGCTTTCGAGCGTCCCATAGGGGTACGAACACAATCGATAACTACGACTTCTTTCATTATTAGTCTCCTTGGGAATTAAGCGAAGTAAGATTTACCTTCAGCGGCCATCTTGCGAACGCCATCTGAAATTTGGTAAATCGGGCCAAGACTGGCGTATTTGTCAGCGAGTTCGACAAAATTCGCTAATCCCATTGTTTCAATCCAGCGGAATACACCACCGCGGAATGGAGGGAAGCCTAAACCGTAAAGTAAGGCCATATCTGCTTCAGCTGCAGTACCTACAATGCCTTCTTCTAGGCAACGAATTGCTTCGTTAGCCATAGGGATCATCAAGCGTGCAATAATGTCTTGCGCGTCGAAGTCTTTGGTATCGGCAGTAATAGGAGCAAGCAAGCTGTATGCTTCTTCAGCAGCCACTTTCGTAGGCTTACCGCGCTTGTCTTTACCGTAGTTATAAAAGCCTTTGCCATTTTTCTGGCCTAAGCGTTTTTCTTTATAAAGCACGGTTACTGGGTCGTCGCCAATACGTGCCATACGCTCTGGAATACCTGCAGCCATAACGTCTGCAGCGTGGTCGCCAGTATCAATACCAACAACATCCATTAGGTAAGCAGGGCCCATTGGCCAGCCGAACTGTTTTTCCATTACTTTATCAACAGCAACAAAATCAGCGCCATCTATTAGCAACTTACTGAAGCCTGCAAAGTAAGGGAACAATACGCGGTTTACTAAGAACCCTGGGCAATCGTTAACCACAATAGGGGTTTTACCCATGCGAAGTGTGGTGGCCACTACGGCATTGATGGTGTCTTCCGAGGTGTTTTCACCACGAATAATTTCAACCAATGGCATGCGGTGTACGGGGTTAAAGAAGTGCATACCACAGAAGCGTTCTGGCTTATCTAAGCTTTTCGCTAATTGGTTAATTGAAATAGTAGAGGTGTTAGAACAGATGATAGCGTCGTCGGCCACAACGTCTTCTACTTCTTTAAGCACTATGCCTTTCACTTTCGGGTTTTCAACAACGGCTTCAATCACAAGATCTGCATCTTTAAGCGTGTTGTAGTCAAGGGTAGGCGTAATAGCGTTAAGGGTTTTTGCCATGGTTTTGGCATCCACTTTACCGCGCTGCATACCTTTACCAAGAATATTGGCAGCTTCGTTTAAGCCTAGATCTAGTGCTTCAGTGTTAATGTCTTTCATTATCACTGGCATGCCTTTAACAGCACTTTGATACGCAATACCGCCACCCATAATGCCCGCACCCAGTACGGCATTAAGTTTTACCTCTTTTGTGGCAGCTTTGGCTTGTTTCTTACCTTTTCCTTTTACTAGCTGGTCGGCTAGGAAAATTCCAATTTGCGCTTGCGCTGCATCGGTTTTAGTTAGGGCAACAAAGCCAGCGTTTTCAAGCTTAAGTGCGCCATCGCGGTCAAGGCCTGCGGCTTTTTGAACGGTTTCTACCATTTTGTGCGGAGCAGGGTAGTGCTTGCCTGCTTGGGCAAATACCATGGCTTGTGCGGTAGAAAAACTCATCATAGCTTCGTTTTTATTTAGCTGTAATGGGGCTTTCTTCTGAGCACGACGTGCTTCCCATTTGAACTTGCCATCTGCGGCATCTTTTAGCATAGAAAGTGCGCTGTCGCGTAATGACTCTGGTGCTACAACTGCATCAACGGCACCTTCAGCAAGGGCTTTTGCGCCTTTTCTGTCTTTACCTGTGGTCATCCACTCTAGTGCATTGTCGGCACCAATTAAGCGAGGTAAACGTACCGTGCCGCCGAAGCCAGGCATAATACCTAGTTTAACTTCTGGCAGGCCAATAGAGGCTGTCGTGTCTGCAACGCGAAGGTCACAAGCTAATGTCATTTCACAGCCGCCACCTAATGCGAAACCGTTAATGGCAGCAACCGTAGGGAAAGGCAAATCTTCGAAGCGGTCAAACACTTGAGACGTGTTTGCTACCCAGTTTAGTACTTCGGCTTCATCCATCGCGAATAAGCCGGTAAATTCGGTGATATCAGCACCTACAATAAATGCAGATTTTGCGCTGCGTACTACTAAGCCTTTAACACCGCTTTCTTTAAGCAATGCTTGGGTTGCTTCATCAAGTTCTGTCACCGTTTGGCGGTCGAACTTGTTTACTGAACCTTCGGCATCAAATACCAGTTCAGCAAAGCCGTCATCTAATAGACTGACGGATAAACTCTTGCCTGTGTATATCATTATCATCTCCTTCGGCGTTGGCCGGGATAGTAGTGTAGCAATCTAACCATTCGCTATAAGCGTATAAACCAATTATACATTCTGGTCGTACCACAACACTAATGCGTTAGGGTGGCTAGCTTTTTAACTAAACTTAAACAAAATATCAATGAAAAATTCAAACGAGTGTTTCAATTGTTAAAAATGGTGGCCATTCATTGAAAATCAAGCTCGATTTCAATAATAGTGCTTGTATAATGGGCACTATTGGCGCAAAGCGCCAATCCAGCATAAGAATAATCTACAATCATGGCACTAATGTTTGTAAGGTATAACTAACAGCGCTGGCACTTTTTACTTCTGTGGCATGGAGCCACGCCGATAATTTATCGGCTTTCAAGCAAGCATCATTCTATAATTACACACAACTCTGGTGTGTTTGAATGCAACAAGGGGTAGGAGTTCATATTGTGTCGAATAAAGTAGGTGTAAGTTTTCTATCAACAGCGGTAACGTGCTTCAAGCGATTACCTTTGCACAAGTCGTTTCACGTTTTCACGTTGATCGCTATCTCAAGCTGCTTTCAGCTAAGTCATGCGCAAGTTTCGCCGTTATTCCCCGATGACATCTACGCCGATGAGCGAGCTCGTTTCTTAATTTTAGAAAAAAGCTTACGAACCTTACCTAAAAGGCGTTTAGAAGATTTAGACGCAGAAATTTACGGGTTAGCGAATTACCCCCTTTATCCCTATCTACTACGTTTGCGATTAGAACGCACCATGTCGCTTAAAACCCAGCGTGAAGTCGAACAGTTCTTAGAGGATTACGCGGGGCAACCTGTCAGTTATGGTTTACGCTATCGCTGGTTAAACTACCTTGCCTCCCGGGGGCACGAAAACGCGTTTTTAAACAGTTATCGAAATGGCATGGGCGCTAAACTTACTTGCCAAGCGTTGGGTTACAAATTAAAACGTACCGACGATCCCAAACCTGTGTTAATTGATGTCGACCCACTTTGGTATAGCGGTCAATCACAGCCCGATGAATGCGACCCTCTATTTGCAAAGTGGCGAAGTAATGGCCTCATGACGCCAGACAAAGTAGTTAAGCGTATAGCCATTGCTGCGAAAGAAGATAATCGCCGCATTATTCCTTACCTTAAGCGCCAATTGCCAGTCAGTTATCAATATCTTGCCGATGCGTGGTCGGCAGTATCTCGCGATGTGAGTTTAGTTAATCGAAGCCGTTTGTTTCCTTTGAAACACAAAAACAGCGAAGCCGAAATATTAACCTGGGGTATAGAAAAGCTGGCGTGGAGAAACCCCAAAGCGGCAATGAAGGCTTACAATACCTACGCTCCGAAAGATATTTTCTCAGGGCCTGAATTACATATTATTCAACGGGCTATTGCGTTAAGCGCTACCTTAGATTTCTTACCTGAAGCCCACGAATGGCTAGATAAAGCCGATATCGCGGGTGCCAGCGATGATGTGAAACTTTGGCATGTATCGTTTTTGCTTCGCGGCAAACAATGGCAGCGGGTCGTCGATGTGATTGATGCCGCTAGTCCTGAACTCCAACAAGAGGAAAACTTCCGCTATTGGAAAGCCCGCGCGCTCGAAGAACTTGGTAATGTGATGCAGGCTACGGTGATGTATCAGCAGCTAGCCAACGAACGCAATTATTATGGCTTTATGGCCAGTGCTCGTATTAAAAGCCAACCGAACTTGTCGCATACACCCGCGCCTCGAGTGCAAAGTGCGGTGCACGCTATTGCCAATACCCCTGCTACCCAGCGGGCAATGGAATTCTACCGCTTAGAACGTTCTACCAGTGCACGTCGAGAGTGGCGATATTTGCTATCGAATTTACCCGACTCTCAGGTAACCGATGCTGGTGTGCTGGCATACGAATGGGGTATATACGACCAAGCCATCATCAGCTTTGCAAAAAGTGGTTATTGGGACGATGTTGAGCGTCGTTTTCCTTTGGCCTACGAGTCACAATTTAGTGAAAAGAGTGAAACCTATGACGTATCAAAAGCATTTGCGATGGCTATTGCCCGTCGTGAAAGTTCGTTCATGGTAGATGCGGTGTCGCCAGTAGGTGCGGCAGGGTTAATGCAACTTATGCCCGGTACAGCGCAGTATTTGGCTAAAGAGAAAGTCAGTCGAAATAGCTTGTTTCAAGTTGATAATAATCTCGACTACGGCGTGCAGTATTTACGTTATTTAGGCGATAAGCTTAACGATAATCCCGTGTTGGTGTCAGCATCGTATAACGCTGGCTGGCGTAAAGTGTTGGAATGGTTACCCGCAGGCGAAGCGTTGCCGGTAGATATCTGGATTGAGAATATTCCTTACAAAGAAACCCGAAGTTACGTGAAAGCGGTATTGGCTTATCAGTATATTTACGAGCATCAGTTGGGGGAAAATAAAAATGTATTTCCGCAGCTTACGCAAGATGTTATTCCTTCATCAAGTGCAGTTAGCACGCATCCTGTAACGGGAACCTTGCAATTAGCGCCTCGCTAGCGCAGATGTATAACTAATGCATACAAGCCGCTCGGTGAAAGCCGAGCGGCTATCGTGGTACACTATTCTCCTTTAAGAGAAGCCTACTTAAGTCGCCTTAAAAGAGAAGCGTATTTAAGTCACTTTAAAAGAGAAGCGCACTTAACGACAATGGCTAATATTATTCTCTTCTCGCATTTTAGCGAAGCTAGCGTGGAACCAGCGCATTTGAAACGGCGGGTAACCCATTGCTAATGGAAGAAGGCCAGTTAGCCATGCAAATTAAAAAACTTAAATGAGGTGTTATGTCAAAACATCAGGCAAGCTATCAGCAACATATCGAGGAACTTCAATCTCGCACTCGCGAAGCACTTCAGCGTGAAGGACTAGAAGGGTTAGTCATCCATTCGGGGCAAGGCAAGCGCTTGTTCTTAGACGACAACCATTACCCGTTTAAGGTAAACCCACAGTTTAAAGCATGGGTGCCGGTTATCGATAACCCCAATTGCTGGTTAGTGGTTAATGGTGAAGATAAGCCCACCCTTATTTTTTATCGCCCTGAAGATTTTTGGCACAAAGTACCGCCAGCGCCACAAGATTTTTGGACCGATAGCTTTAATATCATTTTGCTACAACAAGCCGATGCTGTTGAAAAGCACCTGCCTTACGATAAGCGCGGTTTTGCTTATGTTGGTGAATACATTGAAGTAGCCAAAGCGTTAGGGTTTGAGAACGTAAACCCAGACAGAGTGCTGCATTATTTACATTACCAACGGGCGTATAAAACCGATTACGAACTAGAGTGTATGCGAGAAGCAAACAAGCTGGCGGTAGCGGGGCATAAAGCAGCAGAACAGGCGTTTCTTGAAGGTAAGAGCGAATTCGATATCAATTTAGCGTACAGCGCAGCGTGCCGCCAAGGCGATAACGACGTGCCTTACACCAGTATTATTGCGCTGAATGAACACGCGGCAATACTGCACTACATGCAGTGCGATACCATTGCACCTAAGCAGTCTCGTTCGTTCTTGATTGATGCGGGGGCGAATTACCACGGCTATGCTGCTGATATCACCCGAACCTACAGTCAAAACTCCACGTTATTTTCCGACCTTATTCAAGCCGTTGATAAAGTCACGCTAACCTTGGTTGATTCCCTTAAGCCAAGTGTCGCCTATACCGATATCCATTTGCTTGCCCATGCAGGTATAGCTCAAATCCTACAAGACACTGGCATTGTGAATCTTCCTGCGGCAGATATTGTCGAACAAGGCATTACGCGAACGTTCTTCCCTCACGGTATTGGTCATTTCTTAGGACTACAAGTACACGATGTCGGCGGTTTAGTAAATGACGACAGAGGTACCCCTAAACCTGCTCCTGAAGAACATCCTTTCTTGCGTTGTACGCGCATTATTGAAGCGCGTCAGGTGTTTACCATCGAGCCTGGTTTGTACTTTATTGATAGCTTACTCAGAGACTTAAAAGCAACCCCAGCGTCGAAATACATCAATTGGGATACGGTAGATACGTATCGGCCATTTGGCGGTATTCGTATTGAAGACAATATAATTGTGCACCGCGACAAAAACGAAAACATGACCCGAGATCTTAATTTGAAATGATCTCATAATGGCGCATTACTATATGATTAATAGCGTAAGGCTTTATATTTTATAAATGCGCTCAGCGAGAACAATGAAAAAAGACAGCCACTTGAGCTGTCTTTTTTAGTTGTGATTGAGCATTCTGCCAATAGTGCTAGGTCAAACGATGGAATTATTCAACGTATAGGGAGCAAACATGCAGCAACCCGATATCCTAAATCTAATTATTGTGGCAACGTTAGCTGGCCTGGCTATGCCAGCAGGTGCGCTGTTATCGAGGGTGAAAGGTTTGCACCCTAAATGGTTAGAGCAAGAAGTACGTCACGGTATTTTAGCCTTGGGGGCAGGGGCGTTAATTTCAGCGGTCGCATTAGTGTTGGTGCCTGAAGGTATCAAAGACGTATCAGTATTTATGGCGTGTTGCTGCTTTGTCGGCGGGGCACTTGCCTTTATGACGTTGGATATTTATCTGGCAAAAAAGAAAACCGCAGGAAGCCAACTTGCCGCCATGTTAAGTGATTTTGTGCCTGAGTCGGTAGCGCTAGGCACCACTGCCGCATTAGGTGGCGGTACTATGTTGTTAGGCGTGTTAATTGCGGTACAAAATTTACCGGAAGGGTTTAATGCTTATCGTGAAATGACCCCAACGAACAAAAACCGTAGCACTAAGCTTATTTGGATTTTTGTATTGATGAGCTTACTTGGCCCAATAATGAGTGCGATAGGGTTTTATTATTTGGCAGGCTTCCCTGTAGTCATGAGTGGCATTATGCTTTTTGCAGCTGGGGGAATTTTGTATTCAGTATTTCAAGACATAGCCCCAGGCATTCGCATGGAAAAACATTGGTTGCCACCATTAGGGGCAATATTCGGCTTCTTGGTGGGGCTGGTGGGGGCTATGCTTGAAGCGGGTTAACGCACTAGCTAGTGCGTTCTACCGAAATATGAGCAAGAGCAATCAATGCCTCTTTATAAGGTGAATCTGGAATAATAGATAAACTATCAATGGCCATTTTCACTTCATCGTTGGCACACGTGCGGGTGTAATCTAGCGCACCAGTGCTTTCCATAATTTGCTGGATGCGATCAAGATGGGGTAGCCCGTTGCTTTGCTCGATAGCATCACGAATAAGCGCTTTATCTTCTTCGCTGTCGGTATTCCACATAGCGTATAGCAATGGTAGCGTTGGCTTTCCTTCCGCTAAATCATCGCCAGCGTTCTTGCCCATTTCATCACTGTCGGCCATGTAATCTAAAATATCGTCGGCTAACTGAAAGGCGGTACCTAAGTGCTTGCCGTATTCTTGCATGGCATGCTCTACGTTTTCTGGTTGGTCGGTTAATACCGCTGCCAGTTGCGTAGCCGCTTCAAACAAGCGGGCGGTTTTACCGTAAATTACATCGAAATACCGTGCTTCTGTGGTAGAGGCATCGTTGCAATTCATTAACTGCAATACTTCACCCTCAGCAATTTGATTGGTTGCTTCAGATAAAATGTCCATTACGCGCATGCGCTTCAAACTTACCATCATTTGAAATGAGCGGGTATACAGGAAGTCACCTACTAAAACCGATGCTTGGTTACCAAATACAGCGTTAGCGGTTTCACGTCCACGTCGCATGGTCGATTCATCTACTACATCATCGTGCAACAACGTTGCGGTATGTATAAATTCAACAATAGCGGCAAGGGTGTGATGCTCCGCATTCTCAATGCCCATTGCACGTGCACTTAGCACCGTTAATAATGGGCGAAGGCGCTTACCGCCACTATTAACAATGTAGAATCCCAATTGATTAATAAGCGCAACATCAGAGTCGACTTGCTGTTGAATCAGGTGGTTAACCGCTTGCATATCGTTATCTGATAGTGCGCGTATTTGATTTATATCCATTGGCATGGGCGTAAAAACTTATTCATTTCATAGGCAATTATAGGGGCTGATTGTACCTGAATGCAGCATACTATCCACCCAATTAAACGTATTTTGCCACCCAATTGAACTTATATAGGCTCTGAATTAACCTCATTTAGCCCTAGAACGGCTTTTAAATAGGAGCGCTTTTTTGTATTCGTCTTAATTCTCAACATACTGTTTTAATGTTCGAGGCTGCGTTAAGTATGTAAGAACGAATGCAAAAACGTGAGTTTGCGCTATTTTCACATCCCATCTAAGCGTTTTATACGATTTTTATTATTAATATAAGTCTCATTATGAGCCCTACTACTTAATTTTGGTCTGAAATGTGTATTTTTGGAAAAATTCTTTTTTGCTAGCTGCGAAGTGACGATCAAAATGCTACAATCTCAGATCTGTTATTCGATCGTTTTAGATCATCGTGATTAAAGTGCGTGGTTCATGCGTGTTTTTCATGATCAGATCGCCTCGGTTGGATCGTATTCGATTTTCCATCTACAGATAACGCATCCCATGCTTTTTTAAGTAAAAAATGCTTATCGAATTTGGCGGCTATCATCTTGAATTTTACCGTTTGTCATTCACTTAGTTCTGTTTTCTAAGTGTGGCATCGTGCATTTTTGGGTGAATTCACGCAAAAATTCACCCATGTTGGAAAAATAATCTACTTTTATCAGAATCGGGGTTGTGATTTACGGATGTTTCACGTACAATTCGCGCCCTGTTTTTTGAATTGATTGCGTCAGTGACGCAGAGCGGAGTTAACTATGTACGCGGTTTTCCAAAGTGGCGGTAAACAACACCGTGTGGCCGAAGGCCAAACCGTTCGTCTAGAAAAAATCGAAGTTGCCCCAGGTGACACGATTGAATTCGACAAAGTTTTAATGGTAAGCAACGGTGACGACGTAAAAATCGGCACACCAAACGTTGCTGGTGGTAAGGTGACTGCTGAGGTGGTTACACACGGTCGTGGCGATAAAATTAAAATCGTTAAGTTCCGTCGTCGTAAGCATTCACGCAAGCAGATGGGTCACCGTCAGTGGTTCACGGAAGTGAAAATTACTGGCATTAACGCTTAATAGGAGCACGAACACATGGCACATAAAAAAGCTGGTGGTAGTACCAAAAACGGTCGTGATTCAGAGAGTAAACGCCTAGGTGTTAAACGCTTTGGTGGAGAATCTGTTCTTGCTGGTAACATCATTGTTCGTCAACGTGGTACTCGTTTCCACGCTGGTGACAACATGGGTATCGGTAAAGACCACACGTTGTTTGCATTAAAAAGCGGTAAAGTTCAGTTTGATGTTAAAGGACCGAACAACCGTAAATTTGTAAGCATCGTAGCAGAGTAAGCGCCTTAGCTACTCGCCGAACAGGCTTAGAAAAACCCCGCGCTTGCGGGGTTTTTTGTTTTATGGAAACCCGAGCTTTAGTATTTGGGCAGTACATAATAATTTGGTGTAAACTTAGTAGTTGAATACTGAGTATAAATAACCCCTACGGCAACAATGCCCGGAGTGATAAATGAAATTTGTAGATGAAGCTGAAATTCGTGTTGAAGCCGGCGACGGTGGCAACGGCGTAATTGGCTTTAGACGGGAAAAATATGTTCCCAAAGGTGGCCCTGATGGTGGCGATGGGGGCGACGGCGGTAGTGTTTTTCTTCTTGCCGATGAAAACCTGAATACATTGATCGACTATCGTTTCGAGCGTTTTCACCGTGCAGAGCGCGGCCAAAATGGTCAAGGTGCTAACTGTATAGGCCGTGGCGGTAAAGATTTAACGGTAAGTGTTCCTGTGGGAACCCGCGCTACCGATAGCGATACTGGAGAAGTACTTGGCGACCTTACTCGTCATGGGCAACAGCTTAAAGTGGCACAAGGTGGATTTCACGGTTTAGGTAATGCGCGTTTCAAAAGCAGTACTAACCGTGCACCACGTCATAAAACCAATGGTACGCCAGGCGAAATTCGTAACTTAAAACTCGAATTAATGCTTCTGGCCGATGTTGGTCTTCTAGGTATGCCGAATGCAGGTAAATCTACCTTTATTCGCTCTGTATCTGCAGCAAAACCTAAAGTGGCTGATTACCCGTTTACTACGCTTGTGCCAAACCTAGGTGTAGTTCGTCAAGACGCACAACGCAGCTTCGTCGTCGCCGACATTCCTGGGCTTATTGAAGGTGCAGCTGACGGCGCGGGCTTAGGTATTCGTTTCCTTAAGCATTTAGAGCGCTGTCGTATACTGCTACATGTTGTAGACATTATGCCAGTGGATGAAAGCGATCCAGCTGAAAACGCCAAGGCTATTGTTGAAGAGCTCGAAAAGTACAACCCTAAACTAGCCAGTAAGCCTCGCTGGTTAGTGTTTAACAAAGTTGATTTGATGCTTGAAGAAGAAGCCAACGAGCGCTGCAAAGAAATTGCCGCACAACTTAGTTGGGAAGGCCCAATTTATCAAATATCTGCTTTCCAGAAGATTGGCTTAGAGCCGCTTTGCCGAGAAATCATGAACTTCATCGATACGCTTCCAACCGAAGTTATCGCAGAAGAAGAAACGAAAGATGTTGAGTTCAAATGGGATACTTACCATCGTAATACGTTAGAAGCACAAGAGGCCGACTTGGGCGACGACTTCGAAGACGATTTAAGTGATGACTTAGATGATGATGAAGATTGGGACGAAGATGACTACGACGTTGAAGTAGAGTACCGTCGTTAATTAACCCACATCGCTGACAGCAACAATCCAAATATTACGCCGCGAGTTAACATTAACTAGCGGCGTTTATCGTTTAAAAGATGGTTAGCGGGCGATGAATAAATAACCTTGCCTACAATGGCGTTGGGGCTAATCCAACCCATCGCCTTAGTACTCACACTCTCATAAGCATTATCACCGCGCAGTAGTACGCCTCTTTGGCGGCAAACTTCAATGACGCGTTTAACGATAACACCATATTTTTCACTGTGAACAACGACAAGATGGCCGCTTTTTAGCCAAGCCATTGGCCATTTGCAGGTTAAGATAAAATCCCCTGCAAATAGCACAGGCTGCATGCTGTTGCCCTCAATCGCTAATAGTCGAAACACGATTAAAGCTTAGGGTAAACAACGTTCTCTGCTGGTGGGTAGGGGCAGGTAGCTGTATAGGTTTCAACGCCTTTAGTTGCCCAGAAACTCGCGGCAAACTCATTCACTAAACGAAGCAATGCCTCTGCTTTTTCTCGTGAAACATGCTGTTTACATGCCGAGCCGGTTAGCATAATGTTATGCACCAGTTTGTGAGTATCGGGGTATTGTTCAAACTGAGGTGCCTTAAAGTAGTCGCCCCAAATTACCCTAGTCTCGTGTTTGACTTTTTCAGCGTGGATCTCTTTTTCGCTGATCAAGCGGCTAAATTGAGCATGGTCGCTAAAGGATAGATTTTCTTTTTCGCTCAATTCGTTCAGCAAATCAACAAAACGAATAACGCTAAGTGCAGCTAATTGCGCTGAAATAGGGTCGTATATTTTACAAGGAATATCGCAATGCGCGCTGGCTTTGGCAAAGGGGGCACGGCGATGAAGAGAAGAGAGTAAAGTATTTAACATAGTTTCAGGCTCTATTTAGTTGTCTTTTTTTACGAGAAAAGGCCTTATAGCCAGCGAATACACATGCAGCACCTACCGCGGCAAGTGAAAGGAAAAAGAGTCCGTGTAAAATTTGGCTGCTCCAATGACCATGGTCATGACCTGCATGGGCGAAAGCCGGTGATGACGATAGCGCTGCTGCGTAGATAGCGTTATTAATCGCTGTTTTCATATAAACTCCTAATCAAGTGAAATAGCATCTGTTAATGGTTTGCCTGACTAGCAGCGACCTTACTCGTATAAGCCACTAGGGGGGTGGACGATGTGTCGAATGCTAGCGTGCTAGTTAAGTCTGTCGCCAATTGAGGATGTTGCTTTGATAACAACCATCGCTGTTGATGCGCTATGCATTTAGCACGGCGTACATCGGGATTATCTGGAAGCAATATGGCTACTGCATCTATCCGATTCTTCACTTCACATAAAGCCGTAAGCGCCATTTGGTATATACCCATTCTCTCATCGGGTTTAGTCTCGGTAGCGAACTGCAAGTAGGTATCGGAAAGGTTATGAAAACTCACGAGTAAGGAAACCGTAGCTTCCTTACGGTAAGGAGAAACTCTCATTAATTGGTTAGCTAGCGCAATAGCTTGGTAGTACAACGCGATACTTGATAACCAGTGCTTTTGAGAGAACGCATTGTTGCCTGCTACTATGCGCTTTTCCCAGTTACCTAATAAGGTTTTAAAGTCGGTAGTATCATACTTTTTAACGTTGCGATTAAGGGGTGCTGCAAGATAAGTATGCATAGTATTTTCAACTTATGGATGTACAGATTTGAGTAAAAATGCGGTCAGCAAAGCCGACTCTGTAGCTTGCAATACGGAATTCGCCCTGTCTAAAATGGCATTTCTGTAAACGGGAAGCTTAAGGTGGTAATAAGTTTCTTCGAGTAATCCTGCCAACCCCTTTACTTTGCTCTTCATGGCTTCATTTTCGCCGCCATCCACTTCTAAAAGAATGACTGCAATATCAAAAGCACAACCTAAGTAAGGTATGGCATCGGTGTATTGGCCGCAATGCAGTAAAAGCGTGCCCTGCATTTCATCTCTGGCCATAAAGTGAAGCGCTTGCTCCGGGTTGCTATAAATCCAATCTTCGTGTTTTGCACACAAGTACGTTATTTGCATTTGCTTGCCCTCCTGATTACACCCTAGTCGATATAAATCACGATCGCAAATGATAATTGTTATTATTTACATTTGATTGGATTTTAATAAGAAACAAATGAGTAATCACTATAGGGGAACAGAAGTTTTTACCACTACACCACAGCTCGTATAATATCGGTTGATATTCGGTTAATTGAAACAAGATAGGTAAATAAAATGGACAAGGTGTAATAGAGGGGCCAATTTACACAATGAGGCGGGGGAATAACGGATTGTTATTAACGCAAGAGTTATCGCGATGGTGGTAATCAGTTATCATAGTCGTTATTGAAACACTTTTGGTCAGTATCACTATGAAAATTGCCATGATTGCCGCAATGGCAAGCAAACGCGTTATCGGCGCAGATAACGACATGCCCTGGCATTTGCCAGCAGATTTGAAACATTTCAAGCAAATCACCATGGGTAAGCCTGTCATTATGGGCCGTAAAACTTATGAGTCTATCGGCCGTGCTTTGCCGGGAAGGCCGAATATCGTTATCACTACTAACAGTGCTTACAGTTTGCCAGACGCAACGGTGGTATCGTCACCTGAAGCGGCCATTGAGCATGCTTTAGCTTTAGAGAGTCAGCCAGATGAGGTGATGATTATCGGTGGTGGGACCATTTATCAGGCCTTTTTGGATAAGGCTGATACCTTGCACCTGACATTTATCAAATTAGCGGTAGAAGGCGATACGCAATTTCCCGATTATGAAGCCCAGGGATCGTGGAAGGAGATTAGCCGCGAAGCACACTCTGCGGATGAGAAAAACCCACATGACTATGTTTTCGTGAGCTTAACTAGAGCTTAGTACTACAAACAAAAATGCCGAGGACAGAGTGCGCCTCGGCATGGTGTTGGTGCAATGTGCTATTAATTCATTTGGTTAAATAAATTTTCTAGCGATAGGCCTTGATGGCCTAGAATATCTCGCAACCGACGTAACGCTTCTACTTGAATTTGGCGAACTCGTTCCCGAGTCAGACCAATTTCAGCACCAACATCTTCAAGCGTTGAAGGCTCATAACCCATTAATCCAAAGCGTCTTGCCAACACTTCACGTTGTTTAGGATTGAGCTCTTCAAGCCAGCCAACAATATTTGATTTGATGTCTGAATCTTGTAAGTTCTCTTCTGGACCGAATTCTTTTTCATCGGCCAGAATATCTAGCAACGCTTTATCGTTTTCGCCACCAATTGGGGTATCTACTGACGTAATACGTTCATTAAGTCGCAGCATTTTGGTAACGTCTTCGACAGGTTTGTCTAAGGCAAGTGCAATTTCTTCGGCAGTAGGTTCGTGATCAAGTTTTTGAGATAACTCACGAGCTGCACGTAAATATACATTAAGTTCTTTAACGACGTGAATAGGCAAACGAATAGTGCGCGTTTGGTTCATAATTGCGCGTTCAATGGTTTGTCTAATCCACCACGTTGCGTACGTTGAAAAACGAAAACCACGTTCGGGATCGAACTTTTCAACAGCACGTATAAGTCCTAGATTCCCTTCTTCGATTAGATCTAACAGAGCAAGGCCGCGGTTGTTGTATCGACGCGCTATTTTTACAACTAGGCGTAAATTACTTACAATCATGCGCTTGCGTGAGGCTTCACATCCACGTAGAGCCTTTCTGGCGAAAAACACTTCTTCTTCTGCACTAAGCAGAGGCGAGAAACCGATTTCACCTAGATATAACTGAGTGGCGTCTAGATTTTTTGGTTGGTCGTCTTGGCTTAACACTAATTCTTCTGAATTGGTGTCAGTGTCATCAGATATTATTTTATCCGTTTTCAGATCGGCTGGCATATCAATGACGTTTAAGTCATCTTTCGTATTTGATTCTAGGCTTTGATTTATATGACCCACAATGAATCTCCTGCTTCAAGGTTACCTTACGACGTTTCTCCTTAATTCGTTTCTTATTATTATTTGTTATTATTATGGTCGTGTAGCTGGCAGATAACGCAGTGGGTCTAAAGACTTACCACGATATCTAACTTCAAAATGAAGTTTTACCGAATTTGTTCCGCTGTCTCCCATGGTGGCGATTTTTTGCCCCGCTGACACCCAATCTCGTTCTTTTACGATTATTGTGTCGTTGTATGCGTAGGCACTTAAAAAGGTGTCGGTATGTTTGATAATAACCAATTTACCATAGCCTCTTAAGGCGCTTCCTGAGTAAACAACTTTGCCATCTGCTGCCGCGTGTATCGATGTACCTTTAGCCGCAGCGATATCAATTCCTTTGTTGCCCGACTCTGACTTACTAAACGTTTCAACAATCTTGCCCTTGCTAGGCCAAACCCACTTTTTTATCTTGTTAGGAAAACTGTTGGGTGCCGTTATTTTGACGCTTTCTGGCGGCCTGTTGACGCTCGTAACGTTTTGTCGCTTAACAACTTTTTCACCTTCACCATACGCCCGTGGTTTAGGGGGGTCAATCAAACTTTTGTCTACTGTTGTTGTGGTCGGATCTGCTGACTGAGTGGTCTGTGGCTTGGGTCTTGACAAAATCTTTACAATTTTGGGTGGGGGAGAAATGCGTAATTCTTGACCAGGGAAAATGCGATAAGGTTCTGATAAGCTGTTAAATTTAGCAATATCTCGATAGTCATTTCCTGTGTACCAAGCGATACCAAAAAGGGTGTCCCCTGGCTGTACTTTATAGGTATCTGATGTGAATCCACCAGACTCTTGATCTGCTTGACTATTTAATAAAACAACAGGGGCAGGATCGGTACGGCTACTGCAACTTTGTAGTAGCAGTAGCACAACACTGATCAGAAAGAAGCGGTATGACATCGCTTTGCCATTATCGCAAGATGAGGTAAGCGGCAACAGCCAATAGCACCACTGCCCAGCCTAATACTTCCACATATTGGCGCAGTTTGGCTTCCATAGGGGCACCGCCCCAGCGCATAAGTCCTGCGACCAAGAAGAATCTTGCGCCACGGCCTACCGCAGACGCAATAAGAAAAGGAAAAAAGGCCATCTGTAGAAAGCCAGCACTTGTGGTGAAGACCTTATAGGGAATAGGCGAGAACCCAGCAACAAACACCACCCAAACGCCATAATCGGCAAACCACTGCGTGGCAGTTTCTATTTTGTGGGTATAGCCCCAACTATCAATGATAGGCGCTAACCATGCATCAAAGGCAAAATAACCCAGCCAATAACCTGCAATCCCCCCCAAAATAGACGCAAGCGTAGTAATAAGGGCGAAGCGCCACGCTTTGTCGGGTTGAGACAACGACATGGGCGCGAGCATGACATCAGGCGGAATAGGGAAAAATACTGACTCAGCAAAACTAAGCCCCCCTAAATATTTAACCGCATGGCGGTGTCTAGCCCATCGAAGTGCCATGTCGTACATTGGCTCGAACAATTTCACAATAGCTCTCCTGCTACTAAGGGAACAAAACGTACCGCCTCTATGGTGGTGGTTTTTAGTTCGCCTTCTATCCTGTCGATACATAATAGAGACTGCTGTTCATTTCCTACAGGAATGATCAGACGGCCTCCTTCTTTTAATTGATCGCATAAATCTTGCGGCAAACTACTGGCCGCAGCCGTCACAATAATGGCATCGTAAGGACCTTTAGATGTCCACCCCTTCCACCCATCGCCGTGTTTCATGGCAATATTGTGTAAATCGAGTTGGTTCATCCGTCTTTTTGCATGAAATTGTAGCGATTTGATTCGTTCTACGCTAAATACACTCGAAAAAAGTTGCGCAAGAATAGCGGTCTGATAACCAGAGCCTGTACCAATCTCTAACACTTTTTCGGGTTTATTCGGACTATCTAGCAGCAGTTCAGTCATTTTCGCAACAATATAGGGTTGCGAAATAGTTTGCCCCTGCCCGATAGGCAGCGCAGTATTCTGATAGGCTTTATGCTTAAGCGCATCAGGTAAGAATGTTTCCCGGGGTGTACCGGCAATGGCGTTGAGCACAGGCTGCGAACGGATCCCTTCGTCATAAAGCAGTTGTGCTAGCGCATCCCCTTTTCTGGAGGCTCTCATGGTGGTGCTTATTATCCTTGTTATCTGCTGCGCGCAATTAGGTTATTTTGCTAACCATTCTTTCATATTGTCTAAGCTTTGGTAGGCAGTCATATCAACACTGAGTGGGGTAACGGAGCAATACCCGTTTGCCACTGCATGAAAGTCTGTACCTGGGCCGGCATCTTGTTCTGAACCTGCTGGGCCATACCAATAGATGGTTTGGCCAAACGGGTCTTTATCTTCAAACATAGGTTCAGCGCGATGTCGGCGACCCTGTCTGGTTACTTCTATACCTTTAAGCTCATCATAAGGTATATCCGGAACATTTACGTTCAAAATTTGATTTGCAGGTAAAGGATGAGATTGAAGTTTACGAATAATATCTAGCACTACCCGTGCCGCCGTTTCAAAGTTTTCACCTTTCTTGCTGGCAAGCGACACTGCAATGGCGGGTAAGCCCATATATCTGCCTTCCGTCGCCGCCGCTACCGTACCCGAATAAACTACATCATCGCCTAAGTTAGCACCATGATTAATACCAGATACTACCAATTCTGGGTCATCTTTTAGAATTCGGCTGATACCTAAATGAACACAGTCTGATGGCGTGCCGTTGACAGAATAAAACCCACTATCCATACGTTGAATACGAAGGGGTTGATGTAACGAAAGGGCGTTACTTGCGCCACTACAGTTACGATCGGGGGCGATAACAGTAATATCGTGCTCGCTGGAGATGGTTTCGTGCAAAATAGCTAAGCCTTTTGCAAACACGCCATCGTCGTTACTCATTAGGATCTTCATACAATCTCAACTAAATACTATGAATGGGAGAAACGGTTTCAACACATTCCCTAAGTACGGATGTGGCAAAACAGCCGCTAGGTAATGAAAACGATAGGGTTAATGTATCACCCTTACTTTGCCATTCAAGTTGCGATGGCCATATTTTTATAGCACGGCGTTCTTGCTCGAACCCACATTGCCCTAAGAAGTCGATAACTTCTGGGTGAGTAGATGCAACCTGCTCTTCGGTGGCGTTTGCCTCTGACGTGGTGATCAAGTCACCCTTACCCCACAGCGGTGCCGAAGGACATACATCTTTGTCTTCATAACGTTGCTGACTGTCTTGCTGCTTGTCATCGTCAATGAAGAAGCTGTTTGAGCCGGTTAATACCAATGCGTCACCGGTAAGTACTTTATCGAAGGTCTCCTTTTCTAAACGAATAGATATGACCTCATTGAATAGCCAGCTACGCAAGGCCGACAGTGCCATAGAGCGCTTATTTCTGTGGCGAATGGTTTCGCCATTTATCATACGCTCGGCCATGGCCAGGTTGCCACCGCGCTGTACTTCTCCTTGCTCGTTCACCCGCATGACGCCAAATCGCTGTTCGCCATAGTAATTTGGCACACCATGTTTAGCGATTTCCTGAAGACGCGCTTCAATGGCTTCTGGATGCACAACTTGGCGTAGAGTAATGGTAAAAGCATTGCCTTTTAATTGGCCGGTGCGAAGTTTTCTATTGTGGCGAGTTTGTTTAATAACCCGTACACCTTCTAGCTCAAAATCACTAAAGTCGAAATCAGCTTGCCCTGGCGCATGTAAACCAAACCACTGACGGGTAAGAGCATATTTATCTTTCCTGCCTGCGTACGTCACTTGGCGAAGGGGTAATTTGGTGTAACGAGCAAGTTGCTCAGCAACAAAAGCAGTATTGGTATTCACTTTCTCGACAAAGACAAACTGATGCTCGCCTTCACCGTAGGGCTCGTAACCTAAATCTTCCACCACTTGAAAGTCGTCGGCTTGAAACTTAAATAAACCGGTAGATACGGGTTTACTATAATAGTAATTCCAGTGTTGTGTATGTAATGGTTTCATATCTTTTCCAGTAGCACTACCGCGTGAGCAGCTATGCCTTCTTTTCTGCCTGTATATCCTAACTTTTCTGTCGTGGTAGCTTTTACGTTGATCGCATCAAGCTCGCAATGACAGTCTTTGGCAATGATTTCTCGCATGGCCTGAATGTGGGGTGCCATTTTCGGGGCCTGCGCCACTATCGTCATATCTGCATTGCCTAAGGTATAGCCTTTTTCATTTATTACGTGAACAACATGCCTGAGTAATACACGGCTATCGGCGCCTGAATAGGCATCATCGGTATCGGGAAAATGCTTGCCAATATCCCCTAAGGCTGCAGCACCAAGTAATGCGTCACATAATGCATGTAGCAATACGTCGCCATCAGAATGGGCGACTAGGCCGTGTTCATAGTCAATGCTTACACCACCAATAACGATGGGGCCTTCGCCACCAAATTTATGAACGTCGAAACCGTGTCCTATTCGCATTCTGTTTGTGCCTTCTGTCGTTGATGTAAGTAAAAATCTGCCAAGGGTAAGTCCCCTGGGTGGGTTATTTTAATATTTGCAGGGTCGCTATCAATAAGTGCAACCGTGTGGCCAACGTACTCTATGGCTGATGCTTCGTCGGTAATTGTTGCGCCAGCAGCTAGGCCATCCCGCAAGGCGCTTTTAAGTAGCGTAGTGGGAAACAACTGCGGCGTAAGGGCATGCCATAAATTTTCTCTGCTTTCAGTATGAAGAACAGTGGGGAAGCCGGCATTAACCGCTTGCTTGGCAGAGCCTCGTTTCATGGTGTCTCGAACCCGAGAAGCTAAAATACCACCAGCTACCTGTCTATTATCCATCACCGCCAGCAAATTAGTAATGTCATGAGCGCTTACACAAGGGCGCGCGGCATCGTGCACTAATGCCCAGGTATTTTCTGGTAGGGTATTTATTGCATTTAGCACAGAGTCAGCCCGTTCATTGCCACCCTCTACAACTTTCACCTTGGGATTATTAGCAAGGGAAAGAGAGGGAAAGTAAGTATCGTGAGAGCTGATGGCTATAACAAGGTAATCGATGGCGTGATGATTTAGCAGTAATTCAGCGGTGTGTTCAAGAATCGTTTTCCCTTGAAGGGGTAAATACTGCTTGGGGCGATCAGCCTGCATTCGGCTGCCAATACCAGCTGCGGGAATAACCGCAACTACA
The DNA here is from genome assembly GCF_019249255.1 of Alteromonas lipotrueae. Taxonomy (NCBI): domain Bacteria; kingdom Pseudomonadati; phylum Pseudomonadota; class Gammaproteobacteria; order Alteromonadales; family Alteromonadaceae; genus Alteromonas; species Alteromonas lipotrueae. The sequence continues at coordinate 25,268 of NZ_JAESDJ010000017.1, forward strand.
GAGGAGGATGTCATGTTACTCACTTAGTTTCTGGCGGTAAAATCCGGTAAAAAGTTTCCCCTTGCTTAATCAGGCCTAGTTCGTTGCGAGCGCGCTCTTCAATAGCCTCTAAACCCACTTTAAGGTCGGTGATATCTGCGTTTAGCAGGGCATTTCGCTGTGCAAGGTTTGCGTTTTGCTGCGCTTGAGTTTTCACTTCCTGCTCTCGACTGAGGTAGTCAGGAATACTATTTTTCCCAAACCATAGCCGATACTGCAACAACCCTAATAGGGTGATGAGTACAATAGGAAGCCATTTATCTTGCCACACAAAGTCACCTGAAAACCGGTAAGCGGAGGAAAATTTAAAAAGGGCAGTAAACTGCCCTCTGCGTTATTACCTATTATGCCGCGAAGGGCAAAGGAATCAAAGGTGCTTTATTCACCTTGTCCTAATTTACCTTTGAGTTTGTCGAACAATTTATTCTTTTGTTCTTCAACCACACTGCTCAATTGGCTTTGAAGCAATTCTTGTAAGGCGCCGCTGTCGCCCTGTGCCGCACTTAGCATTGCATTAATATCAACCAATTCACCAGACAGGGCATCTTGCTCACTGGCAACCATCGTATTTAGCTTGGTATTAAGTTCATCAAGCTTATCTTGCTGAGACGCGGTGAGCTGAGAAATAGCGGCTTGCGCCAGTTTGTTATCTAAATCTGACTTAATATTAAATCCAGGGTTAGCTATGGTGCCATCAAGTAGCATGGTCATTGATAAACTACTTAACGATTGAAGTGCAGAGGCAATAGCGCTAGTTACATCGCTAGTACCTGTGGCTTCCATCACTAACTCTTGCAAGTTAACTTTACCGTTGCCGCTAAGCTGATTATCAACGACTTTCATTGAGCCGGTAGTCGCCATGAGTGCGGTTTTCATTACGGCATTAAGTGTTTCATTACCGCTTACTGGAATATTCGACATATTCACACCAGCTAGTTCCCACACTTGGCTTGCATCTACACCACTCTCATCAATCCAGAATTCACCACTTGAGGTAAATTGCTTAAGCATGTCGCCTGCCGCTTCAATGGTAAAGGTCGTTGGGTCACCAAACACACTGTGGGTGTTGGTGATGTTCTGCCATGAGCTGCTTATCGACTCGTTTTGCCAAAGCACAGACACGTTTGCTTGTTTCACCAAAATAGAAGGCATATCGGCTGCAGGTTCCTCGGGCGTATCACCGCCTTGAAGTAGTGGCATCACAATTTGCATGGCCGACATTAAATACTCTGTATATTCAGCGGCTTTGTCGCCAAATACAAAGTAAGTCACTTGAGATAATGCCGCTTCATCGCCCGCAATCACGCCTTTAAGTAATGCATAATCTTCACTAGGCGCTTCTTTTAAGGCCTTTACCGAGTTGCTCAACGCACTCTTAGCATTCGACGCTTTTTCGGTAAAGCTGCTAATAAGCGCACGATCTGCACTCATTTCTTCTTTTAATTTATCTAACGATGATTTGGCTTGAATGAGGGCTTGAGGATCTTTGTAATTCGTTTCTTTAAGCGCAGCAACCTGGGTTTTGTAATAGTCGATACGTGCTTTATCAGGCAAGTTTTCATATTCTTGCTTCAAGCCTTCAGAATAGGTGGCGTAGGCTTCTTTTGCCTCGGCAACAGCGGCGGTCGTTTTTAATGGATTACGGGCAAGCAGTTCGTCTACAGAAGGCACTGCTTCTTTGGCTTTTGCTTTAATTTCATCGTAGGACAGTGAGCTTTCAGGCACCCGGTAAACTTCACCTTCGTGCTCACGGACTTGGTCAAATTGCACATCAAGTAAGTTCAGGTTGTTTACCACAACTTGATTGGAAAGCAGCGGCATTAGGGCAACGTCAGCATTTGCTTCGCCAACTAGCACTTGATTGTGAGAAGGCTTTGTTGCGTTGGTTAAGCCAATGCCTCTAAGAGTAACAGTGGTAGGGTATAAAGAGTGATCAAATTCGGCAATGTTGACTTCAGCACCATAAGATTCGCCTAATTTTGATTCTAGTACGGCTTTAATAATGGTATTAGCAAATAAAACATACACTAAGATAAGTAGAACAAAAAAGCCCAATACCCAAAATTTGATTGGGATCCCTTTACTATCACTGCTCATATATCACTCCTTGTAAACGACGTTTAGCGGGTTATCTACAGTATGTAGATAACCAGTCTAAAGCACCGCTTTAAATACTTCCATACGCAGGAAGTAGTATAAACCTGTGAATACCTTCCTTTTTACGACTAATTTGGTTCACTAAAGTTTAAATTTGCTAGCAATTTCTTTTATAGCCACACAACTAGCTTTGAGTGCCTGACTGGCACTCGCTAATTTTTCCGCCGTTTTTAGACTGTTATCGGCAGCGCCAGACAGCGCATTGATGCGAATGTTGGCTTCATTGGCGGCCTCTGCCTGTTGTTCTGTCGCACGAGCAATTTGGCTACTCATACCTGAAATCTCATTCATAAGCCGGTCGGCTTCTTTTAAGCTATCGTTCGCTTTGTTGGCATTATCCACCGTACTTGCTGAAGCATTCTGACTGACTTGCACGGCGTCTACGGCGGCTTTTGCATTGCTTTGTAGCTTCTCAATCATCGCCTGAATTTCATCGGTACTTTGGCCTGTACGACTGGCTAGGGTACGCACTTCATCGGCCACCACGGCAAATCCTCTGCCTTGTTCCCCAGCGCGAGCGGCCTCAATAGCAGCATTCAGTGCAAGTAAGTTGGTTTGATCGGCAATGCCGCGAATAACGTCTAGTACCGCGCCAATACTGTTAGTTTGTTCGGCAAGCTCGCTTACCACATGGCTCACGCTCTCAATGTTCGACGTCAAAGAACGAATATCACTCACGGTACTTTCTACTACGCTGGTGCCTTGTTCTACATTGGCTCGTGCGCCGCTAGTACTAGTTTCAGCAGTATCTGCATTTTGGCTCACTTGCTGAATTTGGGTGGTCATTTGTTCCATGGCCACGGCAACTTGCATCATGTTTTCATTTTGGCTTTGCGCTTGGCTGTTACTGTCTTGGCTAACGGTTTCAACCAGAACGGCTTGCTGCGTTAGGGCGGTGATATTTTCACGTATACCTAACAAGGATTGCCGCATTTTATTGGTGTATTCATTGAAGTAGCGAGCAAGGCGCGTTATTTCATCGTGGCCTGATTCTGGAAGTGACCGTGTTAAATCGCCCTCTCCCATGGCAATATCTTTCATTCTTTCAGTGACTTCATGGACAGGTTTAACAATACTGCCGCCAATATAGAAGATAAGCGCTACCACCAATAACACGCTAATAATACAAATAACGATAAGCAAATTGCGTAAGTTGGCGTACTCTGCTTCAAGAGTGGATAAGTAAATACCTGAACCTACAGTCCAACCCCATGGTTTGAACTCTTTAACATACGAAATTTTGTCTACCGGCGTTTCCTCACCTGGTAGTGGCCAAACATAATCAACAAAGCCACTGCCTGAAGACTTAACCAGTTGGGCCATTTCCACAAAAAACGCTTTACCGTTTCCATCTTTAAAGCTTCGTAAATCTTGCCCGTTCAGCGATGGTTTGATGGGGTGCATTACCATAGCGGGGGTGGCGTCTTGAATCCAAAAATAATTGGTTTCATCATACCGAAGACGGCTAACTGCGGTCAGCGCCTGCTGTTTAGCGGTTTCCTCATCAACCCCTTCCAGTGCTTCAAAATTAGCCAGTAAGGTATGAACAACTTCTACTAGATGTTGATTTTCTTTATACGACTTTTCTTTCAGAGCCTTATAGTGCTGGTTTAATACCACACCGGTTAGCACCAGAAATAACAGCGCTGTAAGCGCAACAATAATGCTGAGCCTTTGAATTAAACTAAAATTGCGTAACCACATTAGCGTTAACCTCCACTTTTTATATTATCTAGTGTAGACCTTATATTAGAGATATTGGCCTTAATTTTAGATTTTTTAAACATTTAATTAACATTCTTGGCGCGTCGCTTCTTATTTATAAATATCTGCGAAATGTTATTCATCTGCATTCTTAGGTGCCCTATCACAGTGGTGCAAAAAGTTGACAGCGAGGGCTTGGCGAAAGACGCATTTATGCTAGTATCCGCGCAATTTCGGCGATATCGTGATCTTCATTGAGAAGATCGAAGTTTAAATACCTATTGACGCAAGCGCGGCCCACTTTAGGTGGGGCGCTTCAAGCAAAGCTTAGCTTTACTTGTTAATTCATTTTTTCCATGTAACGTTATGCTAGTTTTACGTTACCGGAACCATTTTCTACAGCTATTCGAATAAAGGGTTGCAATGCTCATTAACGACACACTTCATACTACATCTCCCCTACGCCAGCGCATTCGAGACTACTATCGAATTAGTGAATCTGTGGCTGTAGATCAAATTTTACCCATTGCTGAGGTAAACCCTCGTGCGAGAAGTCGTGCGTGGGAACGCGCCCGTAAAATGGTACTGCAAATTCGTCGAGACCAAGAAGGCCATGGTGGCGTAGATGCGTTGTTAAATGAGTATTCACTATCCACCTCAGAAGGTGTGGTATTGATGTGTTTGGCTGAAGCCTTGTTGCGTGTGCCTGATGGCGATACGCAAGATGAACTCATCCGCGACAAATTATCTAAAGGGCAGTGGACACCACACCTTGGCAATTCAGATTCTTTGTTCGTGAACGCTTCAGCATGGGGCTTATTGTTTACTGGCAACATGGTCAATTATGCTGACAAGCGCAAGAAAGAACAGTTTGGACTGTTGAAGAAAACCTTGGGTCGCTTAGGTGAGCCGGTTATCCGCCGCGCAATGAATATTGCCATGCGGGTAATGGGTCGTCAGTTTGTGATGGGCGAAACCATTAAAGACGCAGTAGAACGAGCGAAGGAAAAAGAAACCAAAGGCTATGTGTATTCTTACGACATGTTGGGTGAAGGCGCCCGCACGATGGAAGATGCAGACCGCTATTACGATTCTTACGTTAAAGCCATTGAAGTGATTGGTAAAGCCGCTAACGGCCGCGGACCTAAGCGTTCGCCGGGCATTTCAGTTAAGTTGTCGGCAATACATCCGCGCTTTGAATTCTTGCACAGAGAGCGCGCAATGCGTGATATTCCGCCGCGCTTAAAAGCGCTATGCATGCTGGCTAAAGAGTACGATATAGGCTTAACGGTAGATGCAGAAGAAGCCGACCGTTTAGAGCTATCGTTAGATATTATTGAAGCGGTTTTCCGTGATGAAGATTTAAACGGATGGACGGGTTTTGGTCTCGCAGTTCAGGCCTACCAAAAACGTGCTATCCATGTGATTGAACATTTGCGCGTGCTTTCACTCGAAGTCGGCCGTTCGTTAATGGTTCGACTGGTAAAAGGTGCCTACTGGGATACGGAAATTAAGCTTACCCAACAAGCGGGCTTAGAAGAGTTTCCTGTATTTACCCGTAAGTCATCTACCGATGTGTCTTACCATGCCTGTGCAAATCGCCTATTAGAATACCGCGATACCTTGTACCCGCAGTTTGCTACTCACAACGCCTACTCAGCGTCAGTAATTATTGAACTGGCTGGCGACGATAAAGAAGGATTTGAGTTCCAGTGCTTACACGGCATGGGCGATACCCTTTACGATACGGTAGTAACCGAAGAAAAAATTCAGTGCCGTGTTTATGCGCCTGTGGGTGAACATGAAGACTTATTAGCTTACCTAGTTCGTCGCTTATTAGAAAATGGCGCAAACTCGTCGTTCGTTAACGCTATTGTAGACGATGAAAAGCCGGTAGAGTCATTGCTTGAAGATCCGGTTGAAAAAACCCAGCGCCTTAAAGTGCGTTTCAACAAACTAATTAAAACACCACGTGGTTTATACGCACCTGAACGTGATAACTCTCGCGGACTAGATTTAACCGACGTGAACGCGGTTACCGCGCTACAACACGAACTAGAGCGTTGGCAAGAGTTTTACAGTGTAACCGATGGTGTTCCAGAGGGCGCAACAGCGGTAAGAAACCCAATGAACCACGACGATGTGGTGGGTTACCATTATTACGCACAACCTGATGATATGCGCAAAGCGTTGGACGACGCAGATGCAGGCTTTGACGCCTGGTCTAAGCGCGACACTTCAGAACGTGCTGAAATTCTTAATCGCTCCGCTGATGCCCTAGAGCGCCACATGGCAGAACTTATTGCTATTTGCATGCGTGAAGCAGGTAAAGTCGCGCAAGACAGCATTGATGAAGTACGTGAAGCGGTGGATTTTTGTCGTTACTACGCGGCCCGTGCCCAAGAACTTGCAGAAGACAAGCGCTTGCTTCCTCGTGGTGTGGTGCTGTGTATTAGCCCGTGGAACTTCCCTCTGGCAATATTTTTAGGTCAGGTATCCGCAGCATTGGTTACCGGTAATACGGTTATTGCCAAACCAGCTGAACAAACCAGCATGGTGGCGAAACGCGCTGTGGACATTATGCAGTCGGTAGGCCTACCTGAAGACGCGTTAAAACTCATTATTGCCCCAGGTAAAGAAGTAGGTGAAACCCTGCTTTCTGATGAACGCATTAAAGCGGTGATGTTTACCGGTTCTACCCAAACGGGCACGCTAATTTCGCAAGAACTTGCCAACCGTGGTGGCGAGCAAGTACCGTTAATTGCTGAAACTGGCGGGCAAAACTGCATGATTGTGGATTCAACCGCGCTACCAGAGCAGGTAGTTGATGATGTTATTCATTCTGGTTTCCAAAGTGCGGGGCAACGCTGTTCAGCCCTTCGCGTATTATTCGTGCAAGAAGAAATTGCTGATGATCTTATCAGGATGTTAACCGGTGCCATGAAAGAGTTAACCATTGGCGATCCGACCATGCTGGCCACTGATGTTGGCCCAGTTATTGACGAAAAAGCACTGAAGAGCCTAACCGACCATGTAGACTTTATGGAAGGAAAAGGAAAACTGCTTTATCGAAACGAGCTGCCTGAAGGCACTGAAAACGGCACTTTCTTCCCACCTACGCTTTATCAGATTGATAACTTGGATGTGTTGGAAAAAGAAGTCTTTGGCCCAGTGGTGCATCTAGTGCGCTTTAAATCTAAAGAGCTAGACAATGTTTTAGAGCAAATTAATGGTACGGGTTACGGCCTAACCATGGGTATTCACTCGCGCATTGAAGAGCGTGCATACGAGCTTGCTGCGAAGAGCCGTGCAGGTAATGTCTATATTAACCGCAACATGATTGGCGCTATTGTTGGCGTACAACCCTTCGGTGGACGTGGGTTATCAGGTACGGGTCCAAAAGCGGGTGGGCCTAACTACTTGCCACGTTTAATGATGGAACGTGCTACACCGAAACCAACATTGATTGATGATGTTGATGGTACTGATAACGCGCTAGTCGGTGACGATAAAATTGCCGAACGTGCCCATGTAGTGATGGATCAAGCTAAGGAAGTTGAAGCCCAGTGGCGTCATATGGCGTTAAACGACCGTATATCTATGGTGCGTCAGCTATTAGCCAAAATTGCGAAGGTCGACATTGTTGACGACCTAGCTGATGATTTAAACCGCACGTTGGCCACTGCCCGCCAGCAGTTAACCAGTGTTGAGCGTAAGTTAGCGAAACCTACCGAGCTTCCTGGTCCTACAGGTGAATCTAACAAACTTTACCTTGAACCCAGAGGCACCCTGGTATGTTTCGCCGATAAAGACGTATCGTTTGAGTACTGGATGCTGTCTATTGTTACTGCACTTGCCACAGGCAACACGGTGGTGTCGGTGGTATCTGAAATCTTCTACGAAGAAGCTATTGAGATTCAAAACAAGTTTGAATCTACTGGTGCGCCGAAAGGGGTATTCCAAGTAGCGCGTTTAGGTCACTTCGATGCCTTATTGATGGATGAAGACTTAGCGGGCGTGGTTGTGGATTCAAGCACTGAACGTACGGCGCGAATTACCGCAATGCTGTCATCGCGTGAAGGGGCTATCTTGCCAGTGATCACCGCTGAATATAACGACAAGTTGATTCAGCGTTTAATGACTGAAAAAACCATTAGTATCGATACTACAGCATCCGGTGGTAATACATCACTAATGACCTTAGTTGAAGATGACGAGTAATTATTATTGCGCAAATGTCGCTAACTAAACCTTAGAGACAAAGCGAGTAGCGCTTAGCTCGCATAAAAAATAAAAAGCCAGTCTGGTAAAGACTGGCTTTTTTGTTACTGAACGGTTTTGCAATAGAGGGTTGTATCAACAAACGCCCTTAGCGCTTGGGAGGTTTGGGCAATGCCGCTTTTAGGTCGGCTTCACTTACGCCAAGGTCGGCCGCTACCGCGGATAAGTCGGCATTCCTTCCGCCATTTGCTTTCAGCGCCTCCATTAGGGCTTGCTCACTTATCCCTAAAGCCTCAGCCGCCTCACCAAAACCTGGTGGCATTCTGCCTGATTGAGGTCCTTGCTGATGACCTGCTTGCGGGCCTTCTTGTCCTTCAGGACGGACAGAGCCAATACCTATCTTGGCAGTAGTAGAAAAATTATCTGCGGCCGGTACGCCGACCAAACATGTCGGTAGATTGGGAAATTCGGTCGATGCATGATAGTGATATTGCGCTGCCTCACCTTCTTTTAACGCACCCGTATGGCCATTACATTCATCTAAATCTTCAGGTTGAATGTGGGTGTTGTCAGTACTGCCTAAAATAGGGTAACCATCGAACGCATAGCCAAACTGTGCTGAGCTATCTTGATGAACGTGACAATCGGCGGTTACCCCTTCGGTCGCGAACGCGGTATCTATGTCACTAGCTGTGGCGTGCCAATGGTAATAACCGCCAGGATCGACATGTCCACCACAGGCGTCAAGCGCAGGCATGTGGCCTGTCTCTTGAATGCTGGGCGCATCGGCAAAAATAGGTACACCGTCTAAACCAACGCCAACCTTTGCTACCGTATCTAAGTGAGTAGCCGAGGCCGCTTTCTTTGGCTCGGTAGGGATTAACATCGTCATGGTCACCGAGTCATCTAAGGCAACATTAATGCAGGTATTGTCTTCTTCTGGCGCTGACATAAGGGTATCAACCACATGTACAGAGCCGTCATCATCGTAAAAATGATAGCCCAGTTCATTTAGCATCTTTAAAAATGAAGCATTTATTCGATAGGTACCCGCGTTTTCGCCAGTCCATCCCCATACGCCGCCTTCATCATCTAGGGTTGTTGGGCAAAAAGGGCCAATTTCCAAATCGTCAGGTACGTGCTTAACCGTAATTTGCATGCACGCACTGCTACTCCCATCTTCTAAAGTACAGTCAACAGTAGTTACTGGCGTTACTAAAGAAGCGTTGTTAAATGCTGACGTATTGCCTTCTCTCGCCTCTTGATTCACGGCGCTAAGCTTTGACTCAGGCTTTGACTCAGGCTCTGAACCAAGTTTGCCATCTGACTGGGCATCAGATTGATCGCCATAACAACCCGCTAATGCGATAGCGACTGCGAGGGGCACAATTTTACATGAGTTATGCATTAGTCCATTTCCTGTCAAAACTTAAAAAATTCAGTACGTCTCATTACATCCTAACTCAGATTATTGTTCATAAGTTGAGTTTTTATTACCGTGAATATTGCGTTAACCCTGCCTTAACCCTCGTTATGTCATCCTGTGTTCAGGATAGGTAATAAAAGAATTCTTATGAACGGGTTAGGTAAAAAATCACTCATGCCAATGGCCATAGCGCTTCTGATTGGCTTAAGTGCGTGTGCCAGTCATGATACGCCCTCGCTGAGCGAGTCGGCCTCTGAAATGACAGGTGACGATATTGCTTGGCAAGCACAATCAAGTGAAGCGGCAACGGCAACGTCACTAACGAACTTGGTATCGGTGCAAGGTCTGCAAGGCTATTTAAATGAAGCACTTGAAAATAATGCCAGCTTGCAGCAAACCCTTATCACGCTGCGAAAAGCACAGGTGGCGATAAAGTCGGCAGATTCAGCAGACAACCTAAATCTTGATGCGAGCTTTTCAGGCAGTAAAATTGAAGGTAGTAATGAAAGCTATACTGCAGGGCTAACCGTAAGTTGGGAGTTGGACTTATGGCAGAAAATTAGCGATAGCGTGGACGCTGCCAGTTTTGATGCTGCCAGCGCACGTTCTGCTTATCAGTCTTCTCGCGATGCACTGGCAGCTAGTGTCATTCGAAGTTTTTTAGATATTATTACACAGCAGCAACTGCTTGCGATTGAAAAAGAACGTTTGCGCGTTTATGAAAATAGCGAAAGTATTATACTTAAGCGTTATCGCACAGGGCTAGGTACATTAGACGATTTAGACAACGCGAAGACGAGTAGTGCAACAACCCGCGCCTCTATCGCTTTGTATGAAAACAGCATTAGTGTCGCGAAGCGCACATTGGCCGTATTGCTAGGTCGCCAAGAGCAATCCTTGTCAGACTTTCCCTTAGTCAGCGAATTTCCAGAGGTACTTGAGCCTTTAATTTCTTTACCCGAACAAGATTTAGCAAGACGCCCAGATTTACAAGCGGCTTATTTCGGAATAAAGGCCAGTGAAGCCAACGTAAAAGTGGCATACAAAGCACTTTTACCCAGTATTAATTTATCAGCAGGTCTTACTGACACTGGCACTTCGCCGTCTCAATCATTATTTACTAACCCATTGTGGAATTTATTGGGGCAGGTAACCGCGCCCCTATTTCAAGGCGGGGCCTTACGAGCACAAATCGATGATGCTGAATTAACCGCGCTGAATAGCTGGTGGGAATATCGTGAAACCTTACTAACGGCTGTGCAAGAAGTACAAGACGCATTAGACAATGAAAAAGCGCTCAGCCAGCGCCAGTACTACACAAATATCGCCTATCAGAATGCCTTAAGTAGCGCCGACACATTTTCGGGGCAGTATCGCCAAGGCTTGGTGGATATTTTAGATTTACTGTCGGTTTACGACACTACCTTCAATTTGCAGGCGCAGCGCGTCGAGCTTCAATATTCTCAATTAAGTAATCGTATCGACTTAGGTTTTGCGCTAGGCCTTGGAGTGTCACTATGAACAAGAAAAAAATTATCGTAACCCTTGCTGCTGCTATGACTATTGTCATCGCCGTAGTTTATACCATGAGCCAACTAGGCGGTGGTCGTCCGGGGCCAGGATCTAAAGGAGCCAATGGCCCTAGAAATGCTAACGCCGAAAACGTGATTGAGCAGGCCGATAGTCAACGTGCAGAAAAACCAACTAGCGACAAAATTAGCCGAAAGGGTATGGAAACGGCGGGTGGACCTCAGTCGGGCAAACCTGGCCCGCGCGCAATGTCTAACCCAAATCAAGGTATGGCAAAACGTTCAGGGCAGCAACAAGCTCAAGGAACAACAAGCACTGCCGCAGATATAGCTGAAGTAGGCGTAGTTAAAATATTTCCAACTACGTACAGTGCAAAAGTAAAAGGCTATGGACAGGCAGCAGCCATTCATATGCTAACGTTATCCGCGCAGGTAAGCGGACAAATAACGTCTTTGTCGCCACGTTTTGAAACCGGTGCTTTATTGAAGCAAAACGAAGTATTGGCTTATATAGATGAAACTGACTATAGCCAAGCGTTAGCCGCCGCAGAAGCCACTTATGAAACTGCCTACGTAGCCCTTGAAGAGGAACGACTTCAAGGTATTCAGGCGCAAGATGAATGGACGCGTTCAGGCCTAACTGGTGAGCCTGAGTCAGCGTTAGTTTTGCGCGCGCCACAGCTCAAATCGGCCCAAGCTGCATTACGTGAAGCCGAGCAAAACGTAGCAGCTGCAAAGCGAGATTTAGCGTTTTCACATATTAGTACGCCATTTAATGCATTGGTCGTGAGCCGCAGCATTCAACCTGGAAGCTATGTACAAATTGGCACACAAGTGGCCGAGTTGTATTCCATCGATGTGGCTGAAATATCCATCCCACTTTCTCCGAGCCAATGGGCGCAGTTACCGCAAGTAAAAGTGGGTGAAAAGCCTGGTTGGGACGTGTCGTTAACCGATACCACAGGCGAGCACCACTGGCGTGCAACTATTGAACGTATAGAGCTTCATCAAGACGAAGATACCCGTCAGCGCCGCGCCATTGCCGTGGTAGAGAACCCACTTATGCTATCTAGTCCTTTATATTTCGGTACATTTTTAGCGGCCGAAATAGAAGGGCGCGAGCTAGACAACGTATGGAAGATCCCCTCTTCGGCAATATCTCAAAAACAAGAAGTATGGTTTGTTGCACCAGATACAAACTTACTCAATAAATTCACCCCGACCGTACTTTTTGAGTATGAAGGTTACGCCTACATTGAGCCCAATGCTTCGACTTCCGAGGCCTTAATTGTAGCGCGGCCATTGAATAACTACCTTGTGAATACGCCAGTGAAGCCCGTAATAGACGGGAGTGGCAATGAATAATCATAAAGGCATTATTGCATGGTTTGCGCAAAATTCAGTTGCCGCCAACCTTTTGATGGTTGGTCTTATCGTGTTGGGCTTGGTGTCTTACGGCGACATTAGAAAAGAAGCCTTTCCTAGCATGGAGCCTAGGTTTGTCACTATTTCTATGACTTACGAAAGTGGTGATGCCGAGCAAGCTGAAGAAGGCATTGCGATAAAAATCGAAAATGCACTAGAAGCCGTGCCGGGAATTAAGCGCATTACCTCTACGTCTAATTCGAATGGCGCCAGTGTTCAGGTAGAAAAAGAAACAGACTACGATTTAGATACATTGTTCAACGACATAAAAACCGAAGTCGACAGTATTTCAAACTTACCTTCTGATGCCGAAAACGCCATTATTGATAAAGCAACTCGTGACGAACACGTAATTTGGGTGCAGCTTTTCGGTAATGCCAGCCATGCCGAATTACAGTATTTAGGAGAGCAATTAGAGCGAGATTTGTTGGCTCAAAACGATATTCGAGATGTTAATGCGGGCAGTTTTATCGACCCGATGATGTCGATAGAAATAGATGAAGCCAAGCTACAAGCGTACGGCTTAACCTTATCTGATGTGGCTTCGCGAATAAACGAAGAGTCTTCTACCGCGTTAACCACAAGCCTACGTAACGAAGAGAAGGTTATTCGCTTAAAAGCGTCAGAACAAGCTTATTACGCGGGTGATTTTGCCAAGATCCCCCTTGTTACCTCAGACGACGGAACCGTGTTAACCGTAGGTGACGTGGCAGAAGTTACCGACACATTCGCCGACGATAGTTACTCTTTAGCGAGGTATAACGGTCAAAATGGTTATGGCCTGCAAGTTCTCATGGATAAATACGGCGATGTGACTGACATGGTTGCACAGGCGCATGCCGTAGTTGATAACTGGCACGAGCGTGGCTTATTACCCGAAGGCGTACAGTTGGAAACTTGGTACGACAGAAGTACGCTTATTACCGAACGTTTAGACTTGTTAACCAGCAATGCCTTGATGGGGATCGTGCTGGTTTTTATCACCTTGGCAGTATTTCTTAATTTGCGTGTCGCTTTTTGGGTGGCGGCAGGTTTGCCATTTATCTTCTTCGGTACTTTGTACTTCATGACCGATTCGTATACCGGTATGACCCTTAATGAGATGACCACCTTTGGCTTCATTATGGCGTTGGGGATTGTGGTGGACGATGCCGTAGTGGTGGGCGAGAGCGTTTATTCCACACGGCAACGATACGGCGACACCTTGGCGAACACCATTGAAGGAACCCGTAAAGTAGCGGTGCCCACCATATTTGGCGTGTTAACCACAGTGGCTACCTTTTTTGCATTGTCGAACGTATCAGGTGGTTTGGGTACCTTGTACTCGCAGTTTGGCACCATTGTTACGCTTTGCCTTTTACTGTCAGTAGTGGAATCTAAACTTATTTTACCTTCCCACTTAGCACACCTTCCCACTAAAAAAACGGGCAAAAAGGGCATTGCCGGGTTATGGGGAAAAGTGCAGGGCGGAGCGGATAATGGGTTAAATTGGTTTAACGAAAAACTTTATCAACCCGCGCTAAGCGCGACGATTACTTATCGCTATGCCGCGGTGTTGCTGTTCATCACATTATTTATTGTGGTGATGAGTTTGCCGTTAACCGGCGCGGTTAGAGTAGGCTTTTTTCCAAGTATGCAGGGCGATACGGTATCGGCCAATATGTCTTTGTATAGCGATGCTAGTTTTGGTCAAACTGAGCGAAATTTATTACGTTTAGAGCGCGCAGCGATTGAAGCCAATAAACAATTGATGGAAGAAAAGGGCGTTGGTGAAAGCGGTATGAAGAGTTTGCAGGTAACTGCAAGTGGCGATCAAAGTGGTACTATCACCATATCATTAGCCGAAAAGCAGCCTTACACCTTAGATGAATTAGCCGCCCGTTGGGCTGCGCTAAGTGGAAACTTAGAGGCCGTGAAAAAGCTTAAAATACAGGCTAGGCGGGAAATGGTAGATGCGTTTCGTGTAGAGCTGAAAAGTATTGATGACGCCACGTTAACCGCTGCAAATACAGCGTTCCAAGAAGCATTAGAAGAGATAGACGGTGTCTTCGGCGTGGAAAGTTCGTTAACGCCAGGTGAAGCCATGATGCGTTTTGAACTTACCCCCGAAGGGCGTGCCATTGGAATGGATACCCAAAGCTTATCACAACAGTTGTTGAAAGCGTTTGGCGGCGAAATTGTTCAGCGTTACCTACGTAACAAAAACGAAGTGAAAGTGCGTGTGCGTTACCCAGAAGAAGACCGAATGGACCCATCGGATGTAATGAATACTCGTGTTCGTTTAGATGATGGAACGGTAGTACCGTTAAGTGTTATTGCCACTATGACGCCAGCTGTTCAGCAAAAGCAAGTCGTGCGTATAGACGGGCTACGTGCACTCACTGTTAGTGCGTCAGTCGATAGCGATGTAATAACCGCCACTGAACTAGTGAACTATCTAAACGAAAACTTTGTTCCAACACTATCTCGCCAGTACCAAGATTTATCACTGCATTTTGCTGGTGAAGCAGAACAGCAAGAAGAAACGCAAAGCTCCATGGAAAGCGTATTTATATTAGCGTTAATCTCTATATATGCTTTGCTGGCTATTCCGCTTAAGTCTTACATTCAGCCGCTGATTATTATGACCGCCATTCCATTTGGCATTGTTGGTGCAGTATTAGGGCATTGGAGTAATGGTTTAATGCTCAGCATTTTGTCGCTCAATGGTATTTTGGCATTAAGCGGTGTGGTGGTAAACGACAGCTTGCTATTGGTGTCACGCTATAATGCATTGAAAGAAGCGGGTATGCGGGTGCAAGATGCTGTGGTTGAAGCCTGTTCAAGTCGTCTTCGGGCGGTATTACTCACGTCTATCACCACCTTCTTAGGGCTGTACCCAATATTGGGTGAAACCTCTATTCAGGCACAATTTCTAATACCAGCCGCCGCATCACTGGGTTATGGTATTTTGTTTGCCACCGCCATTACATTAGTATTAATCCCCGCATTGCTGTTAATTTATGAAGATGTAGCACGATTTGGTAGTAAAACCAAAAATGCCGCCATGCAGGTGGCGGGTTAAGAAGGTGGAAGAGATGATTCGGGTGTTGCTGGTTGAAGATGATATCGGGTTAGCCGGTAACGTTCTTGACTACTTAGAACTAGAAGATATGCAATGCGACCATGCCAGCAACGGCGTGGCAGCCTTGCAGCTAATCAATCAACATCGATACGATGTGTTAGTACTTGATATTAATTTGCCTCGATTGGATGGGTTGAGCGTGTGCGAACGCATGCGTAATGATGGAAATGACACCCCCGTTATCATGCTGACAGCCCGTGATCAGCTTGAAGATAAGCTTGCAGGCTTTCAAAAAGGTGCCGACGATTATCTGGTGAAACCGTTTGCTATGGCAGAATTAGTCGCACGAGTTACCGCCTTAGCGGGTCGTCGTTCGGCGCAAGTGAATCAGGTGGCGATGGGAAACGTAACCTTGAAAATAAACGGGCAAGAAGCACAGGCTGGTAGCAACGATATCAAGCTAAGCCCAATTACCTACGCCTTACTTAAAAAATTGATGTTGGCGAAAGGTGAAGTAGTGAGCCGTGAACGCCTGATAGAAGCAGCATGGAAGGACAGTGTGCCTGAAAGCAATGTGCTAAAAGTGCATATGCATCATTTACGCAAAGCATTAGAGCATGCGAACGCCTCTATTTCAGTATTAAGTAAGCCCAATAGTGGTTTTTACCTAGCCGAGGATGCAGACCATGGTTAAAGGCTTGCATCTAAGTTTACGACGATACGTTTTATGGACGTTGTTGGCCGTCGGCGGTGTGTTGATAACCTTATTCTCTATATTTTCTTCAGATCGGTTTTTCCAAGGTATGGACGGTATGTTGCGCCACACCATGGTGCGTGTCGCCACGACCACAGACATATCTGAAAGCTCACCACAAAGCGTTTTGAACTTCTACATTAGCGCTCAATTTGATCAGCAGCCAAATGAAATTCTTGAATCATTTTCAAGTAAAAAGCTCATTCCCTACCAGCTTGAAAAAGACCTTAAAAGAGATTGGTTTTTTACGCGACCTTATGCGGCACGATTCCTAGTAATGGTGCCACTAGATAATGGCGAAATACGGTATGTTTCACAAATGTTTAGTGGGCCACGGGGGAGGGGTAAAGGGCCTGTATGGCTAAGTCATGAATTGGTGAGTATTTTTATTGGATTAGCGGCGCTGGGTATTTTCGCCGCCAGCTTGCTATTGATTATGCGCAGCGTAACCAGGCCCGTTGAAACACTTCAACAGTGGGCTGCTGGGCTGGATGAAAAGCAACTTGATGCGCCTATTCCAACATTTAGATATCAAGAACTTAATGTACTTGCTTCTCTCATTCACAACAGTTTGCAAAGTGTCAGGCAAACGCTGGAGCGAGAGCGCACCTTCGTGAACCATGCTAGCCATGAACTACGTACCCCGATAGCGGTGATACGTAGTAGCACCGAACTCTTGCAACGGGTGTTATCAAAAGAACAGCAACAATCGCATATGCCGACTACCAACAGTAAAAGAGTAAACGCATTGGCACGTATTGATAATGCGTCGAAAACCATGACGGATTTAACTGAAACCTTACTTTGGCTTGCCCGCGATAACGACCAAGCGTTGCCTTATCACAATGTAGATGTGTCAGAAATGGTGCGACAGCTTTGTGACGATCTTAGTTATTTATTAAAAGGAAAGTCGGTGGAGGTCGAGTTAATCGTACCGAGTACCGAAATGTTCCTTCCTGATACGGCCAGTAGAATAATTATTGGCAATGTTATTCGTAATGCCTTTCAGCATACCGACTGCGGTGTGGTGAAAATTAATTTACAGGGCAATACATTAACGGTAGAAAATCATGAGCGAGTGGGCGGTGTAGACAATGCTGATGATGCTATGTTTCACAAACCAGAGCTAGACGATACAGGTTACGGCCTAGGACTTAAATTAATTACCAAGCTAACAGAGAAGTTAGAGTGGGAATTTGAAGCGGGCGCTGTGCCTAGTGGGTATCACGTTAAACTCGAATTACATGAACCGAATGATCCAGATACTTAAAAAATGAATTTGCTTTTGCGTGCATGATGTTTCGTCCTGAAATAAAAAAGCGGCTTTTAAAGCCGCTTCTTCTTTATTTACATTTTTAGTACCAGCGTTATCGCGAGTGCTCGCAATAAATTACATCCACTCTTTACTGCGATTACGCTTTTTAGGCATATAGGTAATCAAAACACCTAGTATAATACCGATACCGGCTACCATACCGCCACGGGTGAACCAGGTGACCAATTCATCTTTATCGGCACTTTCTACTTGTGCACTTAAGCGTTGAATATCGTTGCTTTGCTGTTCAGTGTCAGTGGTAAGTTGCGTGATTTGCTGGCGGGCTTCATTAAGCTGCTGGCGCAGGTTCGCATTCTCCCGCTGTGCAGTTTGTAAGCTGGTTTGGCTTTGTGCCAATTGCTCACTTAGCATAGGGAGTTTCTCCGC
This sequence comes from Alteromonas lipotrueae, assembly GCF_019249255.1. Taxonomy (NCBI): domain Bacteria; kingdom Pseudomonadati; phylum Pseudomonadota; class Gammaproteobacteria; order Alteromonadales; family Alteromonadaceae; genus Alteromonas; species Alteromonas lipotrueae. The sequence goes on from NZ_JAESDJ010000017.1 coordinate 43,289, forward strand.
TTGCGACATTTCTGTACTAACAAACTTTGATTCAACCCACCCTTTACGGCCTTCATTATCGGTTACTTGCGTAAACTCAGCATCAGCATCACGGTCTATCACAGTAATCGGGGTGCCTGCCTCTACAGACCCGAGAATACGGTAGTTCCGGCCTGGTCCCGTGTGTAGGAAAATAAATAAATCATCGCGAATATAGTGCGACGACGACGCTTCTAGCGTATCGCTCTCTTGAAGAGCCAGCGCTTGGCAAGAGCATGCAAAAAGGGCAACTGCTAACCACTTTCGAATCATAGGTAGTCCAAATACTCGTCTAAAACAATCAGATGGTATTGGTTGACCGCGATAAAGGCAAGTTTGTTCCACTTTTGTCTACTGGTTAATTTCATCGCAACCAGTTAACAGTGTCATTGCGAATTAGTTTGGAGACAGGTAAGGTTGCAACATTACCTCGTGTGCCACTGCGCAAATATGTCTGAAATTGAACTAAAATTTGTTACTCAAGATGGTGCGCATCAAGCATTTAAAGACCGCGTACTTCCGCTTTTTGAAAAGAATAATATCACCCTAATTTCTCACACCGAACTTCGGCTTGAAAACGATTATTACGATACCGTCAATCATGATTTTCAAGAAAGTAAGATGGGGTTTCGTGTACGCGGCAATAATGGCAGCTACGAGCAAACCTTAAAAACCAATGGGAAAGTCAGTGGTGGTTTACATCAACGTGCAGAATACAATATTGATCTTGATTCGCCTGAACCCGACTTAACCCTGTTTGATAATTCAGTATGGCCTTCTAGCTGGAATATTCCCAGCATGAATAGTAAATTGGAAAAGCAGTTTAGTACCCACTTTACCCGTCATGCTTATATTCTAGAGGTGGAGAAGAGCCGTGTAGAGGTGGTACTCGATTGCGGCGAAGCGGCTACCGATAAAGCCAGTTCGCCCATCAACGAAATTGAGCTCGAACTGCAAAACGGTGACCTAGACAGTCTGTTTATATTAGCTACACACATCAACTCGTGTATGGATGTCAGGCTAAGTGATGTGTCTAAAGCAGCGCAGGGGTATCAGTTACTGCATGGTTTTAACGCCAAAGTAAAACCCTTGCCCGATTTTTTAGCGCTCAATCCAAAGTCGTCTACCGAAGAAGCCTTTTCAAATGCACTTCAATTGGCTTTAGCCCATTGGCAGCACCATGAACACGTGTTTATTGAAAGTGGCTCTATCAAAACTTTAGCTGAAGTGGCCAAAAGCGTACGTTTGCTTTTACAAAGCGTGTCTTTGTATTTGCCGGTACTACAATGCCCTGAAATGCTCGCGTTACACAAAAAGCTAATTGCTTATGCGCAGCAATGGGCATGGCAGGACGATTTACAAAGCTTGCGGTATTTATTGTCTAAAAAAAGTTTGTTTCACAAAACGTTGAGCAAACACCCCGCTATAGTCAGCTACTTGCAGGGGCGTAAAGCTGGGCTATTGCATGCCCATGATCCCGCGAGTTTGTTTTTCGATAGCATGGCTACCGATATTAAGTTACAAGCTATCGATTTAATCAACGCGAAGCCATGGCGTAGAGAAGCCACAGGGTATGATTTGCTGGTTTTAGATCATGCCAAAGGATGGTTATCTCAGGGGTGGCAAACGGTGCAGCAAAGTATGCCTGCCAATAAAACCATGGGGCCTGCAAACTATACGCTAGTAGAGATCGTGCTTCGACAAACCTTGTGGAGTGGTTTTTTACTCGGCGATTTATTTGTAGAAGAGCGGGGCAATTTCAGAGCACCTTGGTTAGATTTGTTAACCGGTATTGAAGAGCTTAATGCGTTGCTTATGCTTCGCCAAGCAGTACAAGATTCAGAATTAGAAACGCAAGATGAACTTAGCAAATGGACAAGCAGCAAGCTTACCGTGCTCGTCAAAGTGATGGAGCGAACCCGCGCAGTTGCATTAGAACGAGATATTTACTGGTAATGCTATTAGGTAAATCGCGAACAAGGATGCAGTAAGGTGAAAGCAGATATTGTGTACAACTACGCCCTTTATGCGGCGCTGTTCTTCTATTTTATTGTGGTAGTAAGGTTTGTTTATTATCGTCACCGTATATTTAAAAACCCTTGGCTAGCGGCTGCAATTCTGTGCTGGCCCATTTTCATGTTAGATGAATGGATGCGGTTGTGGCAGTTAACCCAACTGGCGCCTCTTTATGGGCTGTCAGACGTCTTTGCGGTGCTGATGATGACGTGTAGCTATAGAATGGTAAAGCCTATGTTGTTGGCTTATCCATCTAAGCGCTCACGATTGTGGGTGCCTTTTTGGGTAATGGCCGTGTTGCAACTAACGATTTTACTAATTCCGACTGAAGCCAAACTACAGTGGCTCGAAGCCTCTCCAAGCGGTGAGCCATTAATGCTTTGGCCTGCTTATTTGGCCTCTTTAACCACGGGGTTCTGCGTGCTGCTCATTGGCATTCTCATCACTGAACACATTCAAATGTACCATAGACATTTACCTGAGCAGGCGGCTGACGTTCAAGAGTTTCGCGTACCAAGGCTTGCCAGCGTAATGGCAAACACGGTTGTAGTGGCGTTTGCCAGTATTTTACTGGTGACTGCTGCTACCTTTGGCTTTTTTATCGTGCCTTATTGGGAAAGCCTACACCATATGGCCCTTGGCGTTTCTCTACTTGTGGTGTTATTCAGCCTTACTTTTCCCAGGACTACGTCACCGTCACCGTTAGATTACGAGCGACTGGACGAAGGCGTGGTAAAGCCGGCTGAAATACGAGCGGTTATTGGCCAAGCTAAGCGAACCATGATTGATGGTAAAAACTACAAAAAACTCGGGCTAACACTAAAAGGCTTTAGCGAAGAGGCGGGAGTAGATCCCACTACGCTGGCTATTGCTTTACACCAAGAACTAAAGAAGAACTTCCGCGGCTTTGTGTATCAGTACCGGCTAGACTACGCCAAAAATGTGCTACTGCGAAGTGATGCAAAAATAGCGAAAGTAGCAAAACGCTTAGGTCTAAACTCTGATAAGTTTCTAGGTGATGTGTTAGTGAAACATCTACGCAACAGCGAAGAGACAAGCTAGTTCAGTAGAATTTTACTTACTCAACTTACTCAACTTACTCAACTTACTCCAAGCTACAACGCCATGCTCAAGGTCATATTAGCTAAATGCGTTATAAAGCACTTGCTGGGTAAAGGTTTTACGCAAGTAGAACCCTCGAGGGCGAGTTTTAATTCGTTCACCTTGCGGACCTAAAGCATCAGTTAAGATCTTGCCGCTGGCGGCTTTAGGGCGAAGGTGTAATGCCTCGCCTTGGCGAGAGGTAATTGATTCCACATGCCCCGTTAGAATTTGCTCTGTGAGCTCTTCCCAGTCTTGCTGTAACATGGCATTTTCATGCTCACTGGGCTGCCAATAAAAAGCACTGGCTACTCTGCGCTGTGCCAATGGAATACGTCTGTCTCCTTCGATAGGTAACCACAGCACTTGTTGAATTTTATTGCGCACATTACTTGTTTCCCATGTTAATCCTGGCTGCATCAACAAGGGGGCGTAGCAAACATAGGTGGTTTCAAGGGGCATAAAGTTGGCATCAATGGGAATAGTTTTAAGCTCAATGCCTAATTCTGGGAAGTCTTGTTGAGGCTTAGAGCCGGCACTGGCACCTAGCCAACGCTCAATCAGCATGCCAGGCCACCCTTTATGACGCTGTAAATTTTCTGGTATGGCAACGTCAGCCATGGCTGCTAATTCCCCTAAGGTTAAGCCCGCAATCGCATCACAGCGCGCTAATAATGTGGTTGAATTTTCAGGTGGAGAGTCGGGTGGACGCATAGTTAAGCTCAGTAATTTTCTATAAGGAAAGCATGAATTTCGATTAATGCTTTGAATGGTGTATATATTATGGAAGAATGCAGAGATATAAAAGTATAGTGTGCCCGGGAGTCTATGTGATAGATGCCGATGGATTCCGTGCGAATGTGGGCATAGTGATTTGCAACAAAATGGGTCAAATATTTTGGGCAAGGCGTTATGGTCAACATTCATGGCAGTTCCCTCAAGGCGGAATTGATGAAGGGGAATCTGCCGAACAAGCTATGTACCGCGAGCTGCACGAAGAGGTGGGGCTGACACCGAAAGATGTCACCATTTTAAGTGTTACACGTAACTGGCTTAGATATAAGCTACCTAAGCGATTAATTCGTCAGGGAAGTAATCCGGTCTGTATAGGCCAAAAACAAAAGTGGTTCCTGCTGCAGCTTGACTGTAATGAGCGGGACGTGAATGTATTGAAAACAGGGCACCCAGAATTTGATGATTGGCGTTGGGTGAGCTATTGGTATCCAATTAGAAATGTCGTGTCGTTCAAGCGAGACGTATACCGCCGGGTTATGAAGGAATTTTCCCCTGTTGTCATGGCTGCTCAACAGCGCCCACAACAGCGTCATAATACGTCGTCGCAAAAGCGCGGTAAAAAGCGAAGACGAGGCTAGGCGAACGAGGAAAGTATAGGGAGTAGCGATTGGACACTAAGGGTCACAAAGGCGCAATGTTAACCACGCTTAAACGTATTGTGCAGGAAATGAATCAAATTCCTGCGCTTGATACTGCCTTGTTTCGTCTGGCATCTCGCGTTAAGCAAACGCTGGATGTAGACTCATGCTCTATTTATCTTGCCGATTACGAGAAACAAACCTTTATTCTTAAGGCCACCGATGGTCTGCACCCTGATGCAGTAGAGCAAGTTCATATTGGCTTTTCTGAAGGCTTAATTGGTCTAGTCGGTCAGCGTGAAGAACCGCTTAACATTGTAAACGCCCAGCATCACCCTCGATTCAAACACTATCCTGAAGTTAAAGAAGAAAATTATAACGCATTTTTGGGTACGCCCATTATTCACCAGCGTAAAGTGTTAGGTGTCATAACCCTACAACAAAGTGAAATGCGCCGTTTCAGTGAAGACGAAGAAGCGTTCTTAGTTACCCTAGCGGCGCAACTTGCACTTGAAATTACCAATGCTGATATGCGCGGTGCACTGAACAATACTGCCAGTGTGAACAGTATTGCCCTACAAAAAAATGTCTCTGGTATTGCAGGGTCGCCCGGGTTAGCTATCGGTAAAGGCTTCTCACCCGATAAATCACTTAACCTAAAAAACTGGGTTGTTAAACGCAGTAAAAATCCAAACGACGAAATACAAACCTACCGTAAAGGCGTGGAAGTCACGCGCCAACATGTAGATGGTTTATCGAAAAGTTTAGATGATGATATTCCTGATGACGTTAAATCTATATTTCAGCTTTACCACCATTTGCTAGATGCCAATAGTTTAGGTCGTGAAGTAGAAGAGAAAATCAGGCAAGGGTGGGATGCCGCGTCGTCACTTAAAATGGTAGTCGATGGGTATGCCGCGCGGTTTCGCGCCATGGACGACCCTTACATGCAAGAGCGTGCCATTGATATTGTTGACCTTTCCGATCGCATACTGGCCAACATTCTTACCGAAGGCCAAGGGCAAAAGCTGGTAGAAAAACTCGCTACCGAAGACAGTATTTTGGTGGCAGATGAAGTATCGGCAACTATGCTGGCTGAATTTCCAAGAGAAAAGCTCAAAGGCATTATTTCTATACGTGGGTCGAATAACTCTCATGCCGCTATTCTAGCAAGGGCAATGGGGGTGCCAGCAGTAATGGGGTGTCAGAATGTGTCTCCTGCACTGCTTGAAGGTAAAGAGCTTTTACTCGATGGTTATGCTGGCGAAGTCATTGTTTCCCCAGAGCGGAACATCAAAACTGAATTTATTCAGCTTATTGAAGAAGAGTCTGCGATAACAGAGCGTATAGACGCTGAAGCTGGGCAGCCTTGTGAAAGCGTAGATGGCTGCCGCATGTCGTTGTATATCAATGCGGGATTGTCAGCCGAAGCCGAGCTAAATGCTGGCCATATTGGCTCGGGTATTGGCCTGTACCGTACTGAAATTCCCTTTATGCTGCGGGAGCGTTTTCCATCTGAGCAAGAGCAAGTCGAGCTTTACCGACAAATTTTAGAATCTGCACCCGATTTACCTATTACCATGCGTACGCTTGATGTTGGGGGGGATAAACCTCTTCCTTATTTTCCCATCAATGAAGAGAATCCATTCTTAGGGTGGCGGGGCATACGATTAACACTCGATCACCCTGAGATATTTTTGGTACAAGTTCGAGCGATGCTAAGAGCCAGTATCGGGCTTAAAAACTTACGCATTATGCTACCGATGATATCCACGGTGGCAGAAGTGCAAGAAGCCAAGCGCTTAGTTAACCAGGCTTACTTTGAGATATGTGACGAGGTTTGCGAGTCGAGTGAAACACTTCAGCGGCCTAAGTTAGGTATTATGTTAGAAGTGCCCTCGGTGTTGTATCAACTGCCTCAACTTGCGAAACACGTGGATTTTTTCTCGGTGGGCAGTAACGATTTAACGCAATATTTGTTGGCCGTAGACAGAAACAATACCCGTGTGGCGGGGCTGTACAACAGTTACCACCCGGCGGTACTAGCTGCACTCTACGATATTGTGCAGCAATCAAACGAGAACCAGATCCCTGTTACCATTTGTGGCGAGATTGCCGGTGAACCAGCAGGTGCCATTTTATTAATGGGCATGGGGTATCGACGTTTAAGTATGAATGCGTTCAACATTCGAAAAATTAATTGGCTTATTCGTAAGGTGTCGCTGGCAGAAAGCAAACAGCTTCTTTCTCTCGCGTTAACGTCGCAAAGCCATGAACAAGTATTCGGACATTTAAACGAATATTTAGAGACAAAAGGCTTAGGTGGGTTAATACGGGCAGGTGCGTAAAATTAGACATGGCGCTAGCAATGTAAATGCTAGATTCTGCTGTGTGATAAAGGATGTTGAATGGAACCGTTAACCATCATTTTTGTGAGCTGCTTAGCCCTTGGCGTGGTCGTCGGTTTATTAGCAGGTATGTTAGGTATAGGTGGTGGTCTTATCATCGTTCCTGTACTCTCTTATTTACTGATTCACTTTGCTGGTATGACCGTTGAGACAGTGATGCCAGTGGCCATTGCTACCTCACTTTCTACCATCATATTTACCGGCATGTCGTCTGCGTTCGCACACTACCGCTTAGGTAATATCCATAAACCAACGGTGATTTATACTGGGTTGGGCATAGCCATAGGTGCTATCTTAGGGGCACAAATTGCCAGTCATATTTCTGGTGCACTGTTAAAAGACATTTTTGCAATTTTGGTGATTATTATTGCTGCACAAATGATATTTGGTAAGCAGAAAACATCAGACAGTGAAGCATCTCCATGGGTGCTAAGTTGCGTTGGTAGTGGCACAGGTTTAATTAGCGCACTGATGGGCATTGGTGGTGGTGCCTTGTTAGTGCCTGCCTTAGTGTGGTTCAGAATTAATATAAGGTTGGCGATTGGCTGCGCTGCATTTAGTGGATTGTTAATCGCGGTTTTTGGCACCGCCAGTTTTGTTGCTGCGGGTTGGCAGCAACCAGGTATGCCACAATGGAGTTTAGGTTACGTATATTTGCCAGCCACGGCAGGTATCGTCACTACATCAATATTTACCGCAGGTGTTGGCGCTAAGTTGGGCCAGCGGGTAAATACTCGGGTTTTAAAAGCAATGCTAGCGTGTTTGCTGGTGTTGGTAAGTATCAAAATGTTTGTAGGAATTAATTAAGCGTATGGCTGAAAGCAGTTATTTGGTTTTTCCCAGTATAGACCCTATTATTTTTAGCCTCGGGCCATTAAGTGTCCGTTGGTACGGCATGATGTACCTTGTTGGTTTTATCGCCGCGTATTTGTTAGCGCAAAAGCGCTTGTCTCGAACTGAATGGACGCGAGAGCAACTTAGTGATTTATTGTTCTGGAGCTTTGTTGGTGTGATCTTAGGTGGACGCATAGGCTATGTGTTCTTCTATCAGTTTGGTATGTTTTTAGAAAACCCCCTCTACTTGTTTAAAATATGGGCAGGTGGCATGTCGTTCCATGGTGGACTTATTGGCGTATTAGTGGCCTTGATGTGGCAAGCTAAGCGAATGAAAACCACGTTTTTACGTTTAGGTGATTTTGTTGCTCCCTTAGTGCCAATTGGTTTGGGCGCGGGGCGCATTGGAAATTTTCTTAACGCTGAATTATGGGGCCGTACCACTGATGTGCCCTGGGCTATCATTTTTCCGAATGCCGGTAATGTACCTCGCCATCCGTCCCAGCTATACGAATTTGCCTTGGAAGGCGTATTATTGTTTGTTATTTTATGGCTTTATTCTGCTAAACCTCGACCGGTTGGCGCGGTAAGTGGCGTCTTTTTACTTGGCTATGGGAGTTTCCGATTTATCGTGGAGTACTTTAGAGAGCCAGATGCTCACATTGGTTTGTATCAAATGGGGCTAAGCCAGGGGCAGCTATTATGTTTACCTATGATTGCATTGGGCATAGGGTTAATAGTGCGAGCCTACACCCGCCAACAGCAACAAACTAAACAATAAATAAGAAGAAAGATGAAAGAATATCTCGCATTGATGCGCCATGTACGTGATACAGGTGTAAAAAAGGAAGACCGCACTGGAACCGGTACGTTAAGTGTATTTGGCTATCAAATGCGGTTTGATTTACAACAAGGCTTTCCGTTAGTTACCACGAAAAAATGCCACCTTAAATCCATTATTCACGAACTGCTATGGTTCTTGAAAGGCGAAAGTAACATCGCTTATTTAAAAGAAAATGGCGTGAGCATTTGGGATGGTTGGGCAACAGAAGATGGCGAATTAGGCCCGGTATACGGCAAGCAATGGCGCAGTTGGGACAATGGCGATGGCACAACTATCGATCAGATAGCTGACGTGATTGAACAAATTAAAACCAATCCAGATTCTCGCCGTCTTATTGTCAGTGCATGGAATCCGTCTGTACTGCCTGATACGCAATATTCACCAAGTGAAAATGCGAGTATGGGCAAGCAGGCGCTGCCGCCTTGTCATACCATGTTTCAGTTCTATGTGCTTGATGGCAAATTGAGCTGTCAGTTATATCAACGCAGCGGTGATATTTTCTTAGGTATACCTTTTAATATTGCCAGCTATGCCTTACTTACCATGATGATCGCCCAAGTATGTGACCTAGCACCAGGTGATTTCATTCTGACATTAGGCGATGCGCATTTATACAGTAATCATCTAGAGCAAGTTGACCTGCAATTAAGCCGAGAGCCTTTCGCGCCGCCCGTTATGGAATTAAACGAAAGCGTGAAAGATATTTTTGATTTTTCATTTGAGGACTTTACGCTTAAAGGCTATCAGTCTCACCCTCACATAAAAGCACCCGTCGCAATATAAGGAGGTTTTGTGTCTACACCTATTCTTATATGTGATGATTCAGGCTTTGCACGACGTCAAATGGCGCGTAGTATCCCAGACGGTTGGGATGTAGAAATTTCATTTGCCGGCAATGGGCAAGAAGCCCTAGAGGTTATACGTGCTGGTAAAGGCGATGTGGTCTTTCTTGACTTGAATATGCCTGTCATGGATGGCTATGAAACGATGGAAGCCATTCGTAAAGAAGACCTACCTTGCTTAGTTATCGTGGTATCGGGAGATGTGCAAGCGCAAGCGCGAGAGCGAATGTTGGCCTTAGGTGCCATCGATTTCATTCGTAAACCTATCGATAACGAAAAGCTCACCAACATTTTAGCCTCGTATGGTGTTTATAGTGGTGTTTCGACTGCAGTGCAGCGAGAAGCTGTTGCAAGAGACACCGATGCGTCGTCGTTGGACGACAAACTAGATGCATATCGCGAAATGGTTAACATCGCTATGGGCCGGGCAGGTGAAAGCCTAGCACAGCTTATGGGCGAGTTTGTCCACCTGCCTATTCCCAATGTCAATTTGCTAGAAAGTAACGAACTGTCGATGGCTATCGCCGAGATAAATCGCAACGACTGTGTGTCGGCGGTGTCAAAAGGTTTCGTCAGTGCGGGAATTCGTGGTGAAGCGTTGGTTATCTTCAATGATACTAACTCGCAAAATATTGTTGAGTTATTAAAATATGATGCCCACCAATCCACTGGAAGCTTAGAGCTTGAAGCGTTAATGGATGTGTCGAACATTTTAATCGGCGCATGCCTAAATGGACTGTCTGAACAATTAAACGTGTCATTTAGTCATACGCTTCCCGTATTGCTCGGTCGTCATCAGGGGCTTGCTGCGTTACTTAACGACAACGTTAAGAAGTGGGGTAAAGTAATGGCAATTGAGATTGGTTACGCTATTAAAGCCAGAGATATTGCATTCGATTTATTACTGCTGTTTCCCGATGAAGCGATGAACCATATTTATGGTCGTTTAGTGGATGTAGAAAAGGAAGCTTCATAATGATTTCACTTACCAAAAACGGAAATTTACCTGCTGAACTGCTCGACTCTATAGAAGTGGGTATTGTCGTGTTAGACAGAGATTTCACAGTTGAAGCGTGGAACAAATTTATGGAAAACCACTCTTCAATCTTACCGCACGATATTAAAGGCTCCTCGTTGTTTAGGCATTTTTCTGAGATTGATGAAAAATGGTTAAGGCTTAAATCAGGCCCTGTTTTTAATCTGAAAAGCCCCGTATTCATTATTTGGGAACAGCGCCAATACTTATTTAAATTTGGCGGTAATAGACCTATTACTTGCCAAGCCAGTTACATGTATCAGAATGTGACTATGTTTCCCTTAGTTTCTGAATCCGGTGAAGTGGAGAAGTTCTGTATCGTAGTTTATGACGTAACAGACCAAGCGCTTAGCAAAATTGGTATGGAAAGACTGAATGAAGAGTTAAAAACAGCCAGTCGAATTGATGGCTTAACTGGGTTATTCAACCGTCGATACTGGCAGGAACGTTTGGAGCAATCTTATAAGTTAGCAAAGCGCCAAGATAAGGCGAGCACCGCTATGATGTTAGATATCGATCACTTTAAAAAAGTGAACGATACTTATGGTCATCAAGCAGGGGATAAAGTTATTCAAATGCTTTCCGCCCTTATTAAGCGCTGTGTCAGGGAAACTGATTTAGCGGGCCGTTATGGCGGCGAAGAATTTGCCGTTATTCTTACTGATTCCTCAGTTGAAAAAGCCGTCATAGTGGCTGAGCGTATTCGTCGTTTAACTGAGCGTATGGTGGTAGAGCATGATGGTGAAGAGATTACTTTTACGGTGAGTTTAGGTTTAGCTGAGTTCGACCCTCACAGTAAAAGCTCCATGGCTTGGCTTGAAAAAGCCGATCAGGCGCTTTACGAAGCTAAAGAAAGTGGGCGAAACAAATACTGTATTAGCCCGCTAGCTGAAGTTTAACGCTACTATTTACGTCGTCATTTCCGGTCGCTTCACGCTAAGTTGGTACTAAGTTTATCGCAACAACCCTGCGTCTACTCTTTATAATTTCAGCAGGGTTAATCCTAAGGTATTTTTCAACTCTTGAAAGGTAACAGGCTTGACCAAATGGTAGCGAATACCAGCAAGCTCAGAGGCCTTTCTATCGTCTTTATGTGCGTTAGACGTAATAGCAACAATGGGGATATTCGGCTTTTTCTCTTTGATAATCTTTGCCACCTCTAAACCGCTTATATCAGGCAAGTTAATATCTAACAAAATAGCGTCGTAAGACTCTTCACGGGCCAGAATGATGGCGTCGTTACCATTGCTTACTGTCTTAGGTGAGTGCCCCATGCATATCAGCATGTTTTCCAGCATTTGTGCGTTTATCGGCTCATCTTCTACCACCAGTATTTTGGCATGATTGACTGGCTGATAGGCGGATTTGTTAGGCTGCGCTAAGTGGTGAAGGGTATCCACAATACGGTTCTTATCTACAGGCTTAACAAAAGATTGCCATACTTCAAGCTGACTGTTTGCAATAACGTTGGCAATATCCGGTGTAGCCGATAACACCACAATAGGTGGCGTACGTTTTCCGTAAATAGCATGAAGTGTTCGAGTAAGCTCTAGGCCATCGATACCCGGCATGTAAAGGTCGGCGAAAATGGCGGTGTATTGAAGTAACTCATCATGCAGGCTTAGTAGGTCTGAACCTGAAGCAAAACAACGCGCGGAAAATCCTTCGCTCGTAATAATGTTTTGAATATGCAGTCGAGAAATTTCTAAATCATCAACAATGGCGAAGCGTGCATTGCTGGTATTAGGTTGTGGGGGGGCGTTATCTGGCAAAGGCGTAATAGGAATATTAGCAACAAATTCAGTGCCAATGCCCTCTTGGCTAGTAAACGAAAGGCTGCCACCGAGTTGAACAATGCTTTTTTGTACGATGGTGAGCCCAATGCCAGCACCCGGGAACCTGTGATCTAGCGGCTGTTCCCCACGGAAAAAGCGCTCAAAAATTTTAGGCTTTATGTCATCTGCAATGCCTAGTCCTGAGTCTTTAACTTTTATGACCAAAAATACTTTTTTGTTTTTAATCCGGGTTGTGATATCTACGTGGATAATGCCATTGGGTGTAAACTTAACGGCATTGTCTAACGTGTTACGGATGACTTTAGATAAGTTAGTGGCATCTCCTTCGATAAAACGCGGCACGCTATGATTGCAATGCATCGTGAATTCGACTTTTTTACCTCTGACCTGAACGGAGTAAGGGGCGATGCATTCGTCGAGCAAGCTGATGAGGTCAACACGATCGATGTGTTTATCTTGTTCGCTGCCAATCGACAAGATATCGAGTAAGTTGTTTGTTAAATTCAATAGCCGATAGCATGATTGCTCAGCTTGTTGAATAAGCTTTCCTTGCTGCTGTTTCATGTTAGGAATAAGTTCTAGCGCAGTAATAATGGCACTAATTGGCCCTCTAAACTCGTGGCTCATTAAGTTTAGAAAATCGCGCTTTTCATTCTCAAGTAAGGCTTCGGCTTCTCGATGTTTCGAAGAAACACGCGCTTCGCTCTTAGGCAAGGGAGTTCTATTTCGGTTAATTTTTGAGGACACAAATAACCACAGCGCCATAAGAGAAAGTGCCAACATGGCGGTAGTTACGAACAGGCTGACCTTCAGATTCTGAGCACTGTGACTTAGCCGATTTAAGGTGATTTGTTCTTCTAGCCGAATATCTTTGATGAGTGGCGAAAGCCTAAGCGGGCGGGATAGATAGTTCGCGACTTCATTAGGGGGTAAATCAACAATGGTGCGTAGTAAATTAAGGGTGACTTTAACCTGCTCGGAAAGGGTAAGCGACGTGCTTCTTTGTTGCTCCCTGATAAAGGTTTCTAGGCTTAGCGCTTGCGTAGTAAAGTCATCGAAATGTGCATCGTCGATTAAAAAAGCATGTTGAAAATGGTACTTTGCTTCAACGGCAAGGGGCATTAATTCCCTCTGGATAGCGGCTATTTCATCTGAAGGTTGTGGAGCAGTAAGTGTCTCAATGCGTCTTTCTATTTCAATGAGTGCATGATGCAGTGAATTGCTCGCATTTAGCGATTGCGACAACGTGTAATGGGTGTGTAAAAAGTGATATAGATAGGCAAAAAAACACAATATAACTACAGCGAACCCTGTAGCGATGTATAGATTCCAATGCTTTGCTTCGTTGAACGGTACTTCATTCTTGCTCATAGCGACTCCATGCTACTACGCTTACTCTTGGTCTTCTTATACCCATTTATTGGCTTTTACTGGACTTCTCTAAGGCCGCTATTACGTCTTAATAGGCTATATTGCAATTAAGTGAAAGCTTATTGTAAGACTCGTTTAGGTCATCATCTTACGAATCCATCTCCTCATCATTGCTTATATGCACAATGGTTTAACTTTAGATGGGAAATGAGTTATTGCAACGTTATTACTCAGAAGTTTTAGATTTCTCCAAATGTGTAATTTTATGCCGAATATTGTGTAGGAACAGCAAGCTAGGTATAACCATAAGTGCAGTAATAACAAAGAACTGGCTCCAGTTACCATCAAGGAAATCAACTACAAATCCACTACTAGAGGCCACCAAGGTTCTTCCCGCTACGCTCAACGATGCCATAAGGGCATATTGCGTGGCACTGAAGGCGCGATTACACAAAAGGGAAATAAAAGCGACCATGGCCACGGTGCTCCAAGCAGCCGTAAAACCGTCGATAATGACCGCAGCGGCCAGAAGCGTAACGTCAGGCCCGGTAGTGGCAATAAGTGAGAACATAAGGTTGGAAGCCGCCATAGCAATGCCGGCAGTCATTAGGCCCTTGTAAATACCATAGCGAATATTGACCAACCCACCTATCAGAGAAAAGATAATGGTTACCCACCAGTTGAGCAGCTTTGAGTAAGTGCCGATATCGCTATTTGAAAAACCAATTTCTTTGTAAAAAACGATACTCATTCTTCCTAAGAAGGCTTCCCCAATTTTAAACAAGAATATGAACAGTAAAAACGACAAAGCGAGTTTTACGCCATTGCGTGTGAAAAACTCGGAAAAAGGGGCCACTAAGGTTTCTTTAAACCAAAGCGCTATTTTAGAAGACGTTGCGCCTGTATTGCTTTGTGCTGGGCTCCCTACCGCTTTGCTACGCAATAGGTCCCGATCTATGTATGGCTCTTTGGCAAACACCGTGGTAACCATAAGCACAAGCATGAAAAGGGCGAGTAAACCGTAAATGTCAGGCCAGTACCAGCTGCTATTGTCCGCAATAAAAAACGGAATGGCGCCAAGTCCACCATAGCCCGTCCACCATCCTGCGGTGGCAACGGAAGATGCAGCAGATAAACCATCATTGTCATTTTCTTCAATAACATCAATTCGATAGCCATCTATCGCAATATCTTGAGTAGAAGAAAAAATGGCGATGAGTAAACCCACCACTGCCAAATAAAACAAGTGACTATTGGCTGATAATTGTGTCATTAACGCACAACACAGGGCTATGCCGCCTTGCATGATGAAAATCCAGCCTCGACGCTGACCAAGAATTCGAGGTTTTACGCGGTCAATTAAAGGAGACCAAAGAAAATTGAATGAATAGACCGCAAAGATAGCACCAAACAAGCCAATGGCTGACCGAGATAGGCCTTCATCTTTTAACCAGGCCGATAGCACTGAGCCAATCATAATCCATGGAAAACCACTGGTAATGCCAAATAGAAAAATACTGAGGTAACGTCGGTCGTAATAAGTTTTCAGAGAGTCTAACAAATGCGTTCCATGGCCAAAGCGTGATCCATTCGTATTGAGCCATGATCACGCTTGAGTTTCAATGAAAACGAGCAATAAAGGGTTGAATCACTGATAAATTAACGAATAAAGAACGCCGCTAGGGGCGGATACCTACACAGTCGATGGGGCAGTGCCCTTTACCTTCTAAGAACAATATACAGTTCATTAACTCATCGACGAGATATTTATCTGAACGTAACTTATCTTCTTGCCAAAAGTGGACTTGATGGAGCAAATGCCAAAAAACCCTTTCCTTATACGTGTAAGGTTGGGTAAATGTGTACTCTATCTGGCCCCACTCTTCCATACTATCCCAAAAGAATAGTTCGATTTCCTCGACCGGAAGCTCTCCTTGCCAAAATGACCTCAGATAAAAACACAGCTGCTTGGCCTTTTTGTTTACGAATGTTTGAACAGTCATAGACACACAGCCGCCGTTAATAAAGATTAAAATGAATTATAGTTCAGAACACCCAGTGATACCTCGTGAAGCCCAAGGCAAAAGAGGTAGGATACTGTTTTAAGATATAAATTAGACTAGTTGGTTTAGATTCTAATTACCAGCCTAAATGTTGAGTCCATCCAAGAATACTGCCAGCAATCAACTGAATTTTAGCACTATTCTCATTGTCTATTAGACCAAAGGTTGAATTTTGCGTGTGGAATGACTGTTGTCTGTAGTGAAGTTTGAGGGAGGTGGTGGCAAGTTGCTTTCGTTTCGCTTCTGTTTGCGACGCCCATGTGTTGGTGTCGTTAATTGATAGGTCCAGCACTGGAAATTCTGTTCCGGCAATAAATTCAGGTACACCGCGGTTTATATCGGCGTTGGGCCAAAAGGGGGCGATGGCGACCAAGGAGTCTGGTGATGGAATCATGCCTTTAGATCCTAAATCCAGCAACTGTGCTGCTTGCATACCGTAGGCAATGTTCATTCTAAAGCCTTGATGACTTTCAAGGTGAGTATTAAGTGCATTGATTAATATAGTCAAGTGTTGGCTGGACGACACGTAACTCTGTCGCTGAAGTCGACTGTCAGATTTCGGGTGAATGGCTTCATCGACGGGAAGGTCAGGGTCTGCTTCTAATGTGAAGGAAACTGGGCTAACCACCGCATGCCACCCTTTGGCATTAAGTAAACTGGCTAAGTGACGTGCATCCCCTATGGAAAGACCGCTAGGCGAGGCATCAGCTAAAATAATGGCGGCGCCGCGTGAAATAGGTAATGCTGAGGGGCTCTCAAAAATAGGCACGCGGATTTCCCCAGCCATTACATAGGTAATGTCATCGGGTAAAAAAGCGTGGGTAATATCCTCATACAAGCTTTGCCCTTTTGCATAAGGCACAGAACACAGCAAAAAAGAAAATAAGCTGCAACCCACCAGGAGAAAACGAGATAAACGTAACATGGCGTACCAATAAAGCATTCAACAGTCATATTATCGGCTAAACCTGTGAAAACTTCAGTTCGAACCAAGAGTATTTTTAGCGCCTATTAATTGACCGCATTTATGAATGCGGGTGAAACAGGTTGGTACCAAGCGGCCCCAAAGCCTCAATCAAGAGACAGAGGGGCGGGAGAGTAGTGCGCATAAGCAGTAAATGGAATAGGCGTTTGAAACGTTAGCCAGTTTTCAGATACAGGATGCGCAAAGCTCAAGCTTTCTGCATGCAGTTGTAATCGTTCAGCCATACCTAGTGCTTCTTCATGAGCATAAAGCCTATCACCTAAGATAGGATGGCCTAACTCAAGCATATGGACTCGAAGTTGGTGAGAGCGCCCTGTAACGGGGTATAAGGCAATGAGGGTCTCGCTTTTCTCGTCCTCTATGGGGCTAAGAGCCTGGCTAGTAACAGGGCTTTCCCCCATTTTTGAATTAACCGTTTCGTGTGATTCGTTAGGTGTTACATCAACCACTTCATAATGGGTCAGGGCTTTTTTCCCTCGCTCATAATCCACCATTTGCTTTGGGCGATTAGGCCAATCACAAATAAGGGGTAAGTTCACTTCCCCTTGGTTGCTTTTAACCTTGCCAAAAACACGAGCGAAATAGCGCTTCTTGGTTTGGCGTAATTCAAATTGCTTTGAAATACGCCGATGGCTTTCTTTGTTTAGCGCCATCACCATAATGCCCGATGTTGCCATATCAAGCCTATGCACCACAGTGGCCGTAGGGAACACAGTATTTACTCTGCTTATGAGCGAGTCTCTATGTTCTTCTGCTTTACCTGGCACGCTTAACAAGCCACTGGGCTTATTCGCTACCAAGATGTCATCATCTTGGTAGAGAATAGTTAAATAAGGCTGTTGCGGCGGGTTGTAAACAAATGCAGGATTAGCCATTAAGGGTTGTTCACCACTAAACGTAATGCATCAAACTGTACGTCAGCGCCTTGTATTACTTTGTCTAACGCATTCATTTGGTTTTCAATAAACTCAATTTCACTGTCACGCACTGATGGGTTACGCTTTTGCAAATCGACTAAACGCTGAATTTCACTGTTTAGGGTTTTGTGCATGTTTTGCAGTGCATCGTGTAGCTTTTGATTCGCTTGTTGATGCGCCAGCTTTCTACTGTTCTCAATGGCTAAGGTAAGCGGTTGATGCAGTGCTTTTATAAGCTGATGCGAAATTTTTCGGTTTACCTTACGTTTTACATCAAAGGTTAAATCTACTTGATTGCCTTGCGCATCTAAACAAATACGCAGTGGCGTTTGCGGTAAGAAACGGCCAAGCTGAAGTGCTTTAGGAGCGTTAGCATCTAATACAAATAGGGCCTCTAACCAGTAAGCGCCTTTGGGAAGGTCAGGGTCGGCAATAAAGCCAATGCTGCTCTTACCGTGCACATCACTAAGCACTAAATCGATAGCGGTATGTACAAGAGGATGATCCCAACTTAAAAACTGTACATTTTCTAAGGTGGTCGCCACGCGGCGTTTATAGGTTACCGTCATGCCTTCAGGGTCGAGCCCTGGTAATTGGCTAACCATAGATTCGGTTGGCATTAGAATAAAGCAATCGCTGCCTTTTTCTTCTTGCTGAACACCAATAGCATCAAACAGTCGGCCCATAAAGCGGGATAAATCTTGCGAGTTATCAAGCAATATGATGTCTTCAAGTAACTGTTCAACACGGCCTTCACCAGACGCATTAAGCTCTAACAAACGGTCACGACCGGCTTCTAGCTGTGCCACTAGCTGGCTATTTAATGTGGTACTTAAGTTAATCAGTTCGTCGCGAGTATGAAGGTCGTGTGGGTGCAAACACGCGCCAATCAACAAGGTTTTTACGTCGTCAAACACGCCTGAGCCTGTCGGGCAGGTTTTCTCAAACGCATTCAGCCCTTCATGATACCAATCCACCAACACATGCTGAGCCGTGTTTTTTAAATAAGGCACATGAATTTCAACGGTTTGAGTTTGACCAATACGATCTAAGCGACCAATTCGTTGCTCCAGTAAATCTGGTGTAACGGGTAAATCGAACAACACCAAGTGATGGGCAAACTGGAAGTTACGACCTTCACTGCCAATTTCACTACACAATAAGATTTGCGCGCCGTCTTCTTCATCAGAAAAATAGTGAGCGGCTTTGTCGCGCTCAACAATGGTCATGCCTTCGTGGAATACGCTATGACGTACACCGGTTTGGGTGCGAATGACTTCACCGAGTTCTTGTGCGGTGCGCGCACTGGCACAAATAAGTAAGATTTTTTCTGGTTTAACCGATTGCATGAAATCGAGCAACCAGCCTACGCGAGGATCTTCATCCATCCAGCTATTTACCACGCTTGGCATACGTTCAGGGTATAACGCATGGGTTAAATCACCGCCGGTTACCGCACTTTCATATACCTCGGGTAGTTCAAGTTGGTAGCCAAGTAATACGCGGTCAGGGAAGCCTTCAATATTGGCTCTGCGGTTTCTAAACAGCATTCTGCCCGTACCGTGGCAATCGATAAGCTGATGAACCAGCTCTCTGCGTGCTTCAGGTTGTGCTAAATCACCGGCATTTTCCATCACATCCGGGGCGAAGTCGATTAGCTTGGTGCGTTGTTTTTCGTCCGGCATGGTGTCTGAAAGTAAAGGGGCTACGGCGTCTGCAAGCTGACTGTAACGCGACTCTTCATTTAAAAAGGCTTCGTAGCTATGAAAACGAGCTGGGTCGAGTAAACGCAAACGAGCAAAGTGGCTTTCATGGCCGAGTTGGTCTGGGGTTGCAGTAAGCAGCAATACCCCTGGCGTTTCATTGGCTAACGCTTCTACGCAAGTGTACTCAGCAGAGGGCGCATCGGCAGACCACGCAAGGTGATGGGCTTCATCAACCACCATTAAATCCCACGATGCCGCTTGAATCTGTTGTTGACGCTTTTCGCTCTGACTCAAAAAATCGATGCTACATAGCACTAACTGGTCGTTATCAAAGGGGTTAGTTTCACCGTCATCATCTAAGGCTTCGCATCGGCTTTCATCAAAAATTGCGAAAGGCAGGTTAATTCTGCGTAGCATTTCAACCAGCCACTGATGCACCAATGAATCTGGCACTAAAATTAGCACTCGCTGCGCACGACCGGTACGAAGCTGCTGATGGATAATAAGCGCAGCTTCAATGGTTTTACCTAAGCCAACTTCATCGGCAAGTAAAACACGCGGAGCATGACGGCTACCCACTTCAGAGGCAATGTGTAGCTGGTGGGGAATAAGGGAAATACGTGCGCCGGCTAAA
The DNA here is from genome assembly GCF_019249255.1 of Alteromonas lipotrueae. Taxonomy (NCBI): domain Bacteria; kingdom Pseudomonadati; phylum Pseudomonadota; class Gammaproteobacteria; order Alteromonadales; family Alteromonadaceae; genus Alteromonas; species Alteromonas lipotrueae. Next base: position 63,233 of record NZ_JAESDJ010000017.1, read on the forward strand.
CCAAGTGTGCTAGAGCGTAAATAGTCATATTGATGATTTAGTGCGTTTAGGCGCAAGTCGAACCACTTAGGGTGGTCGAGTTGTTCACTGAATAATCGCCTTTCAGGTTGGTTTAATCGAATGTGGTGATCAAGTAAGGTTTCAGAAAGACGAACTTGTGCTTTGGTGTCTTCGCGAATGCCGAAATAAATGCAAACGCCCTGACTTTCTTCAATTTCAGAGATGGTCATTTGCCAGCCGTCTTGGCTTTTCACGGTTTCGCCAATATCGAATACCAAACGGGTCAGTGGTGCGTCTTGCTTTGTATACATTCGCGCTTCTCCCGTGGCAGGGAAAAATAACTCAACTGAGCGAAAATCAACACTAATAACAGCGCCTAAACCTAATTCGGTTTCAGTATTACTTAACCAACGCTGACCAATGGAAAACGGATTTCCTGAACTCATAAATCACCAACCTTTTTTGCGGGGGCGGTATTGTACGCATTGTGTATTAATAAGTCATTAATACTAGCCCATTTGTGCGTTTTAATCTTGGTGAGTGAAATGTGGTTGGAGGACGGCTATTTGAGGGTAATGAACGAAGAACAAAAATTATTTCGCAGAAAAACAGTGCTAATAATGAAAATCTGGATTATGGTGGATTTAGCGCTTGTGATTGTTTGTTGGGCAAGCGTGTGAAGTGGCGGTGTTTAGGTTGCTGCCACTTTTCGGTCGACGCGACAAGGAGTGGAAGTCCTGTTCGAGCGACAACTTCTTCTCCTTCAGCGGAACTGTTCCTAGCACGCTAATTTGTTGTGTGTGCCTGGCCTTATTTACCGGAGTAAAGGATGCCAAGAAAAAATTCCACTGATACAAAAATATACGTCCTCGATACCAATATTCTGCTGCACGAACCTCACGCATTTCTCTCCTTTAAAGAACACGATGTTGTTGTACCAATGACCGTGCTTGAAGAGCTAGATTACATCAAAGACAGTAAGAAAGACGTTGCCCGAGATGCGCGAGTATCTATTCGTGCAATGGAAGACTTACTGCACGATGCGTCACCTGAAAATATGGTGGCCGGTGTGTCTATGGTTGGAATGGGCGCAGGCGAAACAGCGCCGACGGGATCTTTGTCAATTTATACTGATTTGAGCATGGCCCAATCCCAGCAAGTGTTCACCAGTAATGAGAACGACAACCGCATCATTAATGTGGCCTTGCATTTACAAAAAGCGAATGCACCGCAACAAGTGGTGTTAGTCACTAAAGACCTCAACATGCGTCTTAAAGCGAAAGGCGCAGGTCTTGCGCATGTTGAAGATTATCGCACCGACCAACTTATTAGTGATATTAAATATCTCTCTCGGGGGTTCCATCGCTTTGAGGGGAACTTCTGGGACAAGGTGAAAAGCGTAGACAGTCGCACCGAAGGTCGCGATACCATTCATACCATTCCCAAAGCGATGCTGCCAGAAGCTTATATAAACGAGTTTTTACTCGATGAAAGCAACGACTTTGCTGGACTGGTTGAAGCTATTAACGGCGACTCTCTTGAGGTGCTTGATTTAGGCTATGAGCGCTTAATGGGCCGTCATGCGTGGGGAATCACGCCAAAGAATATTGGCCAAGCCATGGCGCTTCATGCGTTACTTGACCCACACATCGACTTAGTGATCCTTACCGGCCCTGCCGGTAGCGGTAAAACCCTATTGGCCCTAGCCGCCGCCCTTGAAATGGTGGTAGAGCGCAACATGTACGATAAGATAATCGTAACACGTAGCACCCCAGAAATAGCGGAGTCGATTGGTTTCTTACCGGGAACCGAAGAAGAGAAAATGTTGCCATGGTTGGCAGCCATTACTGATTCGTTAGAAGTGCTGCATAAACACGATGAAAACGTGAAAGGCTCTATGAACTACATCATGGAAAAAGCCAACATTCAGTATAAGTCGGTTAACTTTATGCGGGGGCGAAGCATTCAAAACTCTATTGTTATTTTAGATGAATCGCAGAATTTAACGGCATCACAGCTTAAAACCATCATCACCCGATGCGGTGAAGGTACTAAGATTATTGTGGGCGGAAACTTGGCCCAAATAGACAGTAATTACTTAAGCGCTGTGACTTCAGGACTAACCTACTTAGTAGAGAAGTTTAAAGACTTCTCGGGCAGTGCAACCTTAAACTTAGATGGTGTAGTACGAAGCCGCTTAGCCAGCTTTGCGGAAGAGAATTTATAATGTGTTACTAATGGTGTGCCTTGGAGGGAAATTCCCCCAAGGCAAACCAGCTTTTAACGTTATGGGTACCGTTTTAAAACTTCCCTCTGAAGCCGACATTGTAGCGCGGCCCGTATGTTTCATAATCAATAAGTTGATTGCTGAAACGACCATGGCGTCGGGTGCTTTCATCCGTAATGTTGATACCGTCGAGGAATACAGAAATATGATCATTTATTTCATAGCTAGCAGAGATATCAAGTTGGCTGTACGCCTCGGTAAAGGTAGGCTCTAAACCGCCTGAAAGTAAAAACTCATCACGCCAGTTATATGCTGCCCTAACTTGATACTCATCTTTTTCATAAAAAACGACTAGGTTGGCCGAGTCGCTTAAACCTGTTAATGCATAATCATTTTCTAGCGAGTACACATCGTATTCATCAGCACTGTTCACCATGGTGTAATTGACAATAGTGCCAAACCCAGTTTCGCCAAACAGATGTTGAACGTTGAATTCCCAGCCGTACACGCGGGTGGCGTCTAGGTTTTGCGGTGTGGTAATTTCCCATTCGATGATAGGGTCGCCTGGTTGCGATAGGCAGTCAGCGACTGGATTTGTTACCGAGCCGTCTGGACAATTTCCTCTAGGGTTAATGCTGGGGTCTGTTAGTGGGCCATTAGGACCTATTAACTCGCTCTCTATTTGACCTGTTGAAATAAAGTTATCAACTTGCTTTCGGAAGTGGCCTAAGGAGATATAGCTACCATCGTCATAGTAATACTCTAGCGATAAATCGATGTTCTGAGATTCAAACGGAAGTAAATTAGGGTTACCTTGAGAAGCTCTAAAAGGGCCGCCGGCGCGATGTAGATTTAAGCTGGTAGCGGGGAACATAGCGCCAATGCTACTTCTAGCTATTGTTTTACTGTAAGAAAACCTTGTTACCAAGTCATCAGTAATTTCCAAGCTTATGTCTAAATTAGGTAAAAACTGTTCATAATCGCCTTCGAGTATTTCAGTGACTTCTTCCTCGGCGAAGAGTTTATCAAGCTGTATCGGTGTTATCCAATTGAAGCCTATCACAGGGCGTTGGATAGAGTAGGATTCAACGTCAGCCTCTTCGTACCTTACGCCAAAATTGGCATTAATAGGCATATTGTTGAAATCTGTAACAAAATCAAAAGAAAGGTATGCCGAAGTTGTTTCTTCAGTTATCCCATCTTTTGTCACATTGGCTTCGTTGTATAGGGATTGTTCGCGAACTAAATCAAGAAACTCGTTCGCACTAAAAACAGGTAAATATTCAAATCCTACTCCGCCATCAATGAATCCGTATTCAAGCTCACTAATATCCATAGCCCCATTGCCTAAGGCGAAGTTGGCGCTGTAAATATTATTCTGACACCCCGGTAAATATGGTTGATACAAATTCGGGGGTGAAGGACGGGTATCTTTGGATAAAAGCGACTTTGGATGCGTCTTCTGACGATAGTTGGTTTAAAACTTCTCGGGTGCATTCTAAAGCAAGAATTAGCTTTCCCATGTACACAGAAACACGCTTGAAAGTAGCACATCTACCCGCTTACAACACCTTCTGGTTAAATAATGGCGATGCAAATGATCGAGATGAAATTGATATTATTGAAATAAACTCTAAACCTGCGTGTGGTGAAAATACTGAATATCCATGGCAAATGAATTCCCAGTATTTTATCGTTAAAGAGGGCAACACAGAACGCAAAAAAGGCCCTTGGAGCACTAAAAAACTATCTAAAGGGAATACCCGCAAAGACGTTGCATGGAACGAAGACTATCATGTATTCGGGGCATGGTGGAAAGATGCCCACACTGTACAGTTTTATCTTAATGGTGAACCCGCCGGTAGCGTCGTTTCTCGTCAACCGTTTACCCTTGAGCAAGAGTTAATTTGGGATCTTTGGACTCAAGATAGCCCGTGGGTTTGTGGGTTACCAGAAAAAGAGGAGTTACTGGACGATAGCCGTAATACCATGAAAGTTGACTGGGTAAGAACGTGGAAATTGGTATCAGAGTAAATGAGGGCGAGCATTCCTCTTTACACCATCGTATGCTTAGAACGCTGCGCTATTTGAATTTATTATCACTGTAATGACCGTTGAGCATTAATGAAGTATTTAACCTTTACCTGCCTATTTATGGCGAGTCTACTTTTGTTTTTTTCCTTTACAGTAAAGGCAAATACGAACTGTGTTAGTTGTCACCAACAAGCGGTCTCTAACTGGCAGCAATCTGATCATGCAAAAGCGATGGATGTGGTAGCGGCAAACACGGTGCTGGGTGATTTTTCGGGTACAGCAGTCGCGCACTATACCCAACAGGCTCGGTTTTATCAGAAAGGGCAAGATTTTTGGATTAACTTCACAGAGGCCGACAGTACTACTGATTACCAAGTAAAGTACACTTTTGGGCACTATCCGCTACAACAATATTTGATTGAAGGTAGTGCGGGAAAGCTACAAGTGTTCCCGTTCGCGTGGGATGCTCGGTCTAAAGAAGAAGGGGGGCAACGGTGGTACCCTATGTATTCTCAGGAAGATATTCAACCTGCTGACCGCTTGCATTGGCGTCAACCGTTGCAAAACTGGAACGGTATGTGCGCAGATTGTCATTCAGACGGCTTAACCCGTAATTATTCTGTTGAAACGAAGCAGTTCGACACTACCTGGGACAATATTAACGTAGGCTGTCAGTCTTGCCACGGCGAAATGACTCATCACGCCGACACCGCCTCTTCAGCGTCGCAGTTAACTGGGCAGTCGTCGCACGGCAAATTAGCTCTTTCTTCTGACGAGCAAAAAGCCATAGGCCGGTGGCTTTTAGACGATGGAGCAAAGATTGCCTCTTGGCATGGAGAGTCCAGAGATAACCAGTTCATGGAAACGTGCTTTGCTTGCCATTCTCTACGCTCCCCTATTACCGACGGGATAGATCCGAATGCAGCCTTTTTAGACCAGTTTGTTCCCTCGCTGTTAGCGCCGCCGATGTACCATGCTGATGGCCAGATTAAAGAAGAGGTGTATGTCTATGGCTCGTTCTTACAAAGTAAAATGTATGCCGCTGGTGTGAATTGCCTGGACTGCCACGACAAACATACGATGAAAATAAAAGTACAGGGCAATGGGTTATGTTTGCAATGCCACAGTAACGAGGTTTACCAGCAACAATCTCACCTTCGCCATGATGTTAGTTCAACGGCTGGGCAGTGTGTAAGTTGCCATATGCCCGAAACAACTTACATGGGCGTTGATGCCCGCAGAGATCACAGTTTTAAGGTGCCAAGGCCTGATTTAAGCGCGAAGTATGACACGCCTAATGTGTGTACTGGTTGTCATGAAATGCAATCTTCCAACTGGGCTGCCGATATTATTAATCAATGGCGCCAAGGCGATGCGTTACCTGATACCTCACAAGATGATTTCCTAGCCCTTATGCATAACGGTACCTTACCGGTTGCCCGTCATTTTGCACTCATCAACAATACGGAACTTAGTGTTATTGTGCGAGCCAGCGCAATAGCCATGTTACCCAATAGTGTTGCTCAACTTTCCGATAACGATGTAAAAGGCTGGGTGCAATCAGAGCACGATCTTATTCGCTTGGCGGTAGCTGGTATTGGAAATATGCTGTCTGTTCCGGAGCGGCTGAAATCTTATCAAACACTACTAGAAGACCGTTTTAAGGCGGTACGTCTTAGGGCTGCCAACCACTTATTAGATGCTGGTTTGAATAACAATGCTGCCTTTAAGCCTGCGTTGGAACTCTTGTTGAAGTTTAACGAAGTGTCCATGTGGCGCGGAGAATCGGCGCTTAACCAAAGTATGGTTTACTTACAATTAGGTCGTACAAAAGAGGCGCTGAATAGCTTGCAACATGGCATCGACGTAGACCCTTTCTTTGCACCTAATTACGTTAACTTAGCCGATGTATATCGCCAAGCAGGGCAGGTTGAAAATGAAAGGATGACGCTAAATGCAGGGCTAAAAGCTAACCCTACATCAGCTGTTATGCACTATGCACATGGTATGTATCTAATTCGTGCACAGAGAAAACCAGATTCTATTGAAGCATTTAGGCGAGCCGTTAAATTGGCGCCTGACAACGTGCAATATGTATACGTCTACTTTTTAGTTTTAGACGGTGTGGGGCAAACCGACAAAGCGCTGCGTGAGCTAAAACTAGCGTTAGGCCGCTATCACTACCATCCGCAATTACGGCAATTAGGGGTTAATTTTGCCCAGAAAATGAATGATGCTAAAGCGTTAATGTATTTTCAGAAAGCCAAATAAAAACGGCAAACGAAATATGTCGTTTGCCGTATATTCTCTTACCAGGTAAAAGGTACTTTACTCTTGGTTGAATCTTTCTGGATATAGGGTTCTATTAAATTCCCTGGCACTGTCCACCAATTCTTTATAAGGTATATCGGTTACCGAAACAAAGCCTACGTTATAGTTTTCGCCATCGAAAGCCCTGCCAGTAATCGGTGAGTCGACATATTGGAACCAATGTGCGCCCACCATGTTAGGGTGGTCTGCTACAGATTGCATATATTGCTGATACATTTTTGCTCTATCTTTTTGATCTGCCGCGGCAACTAAGCCTGGGTGATATAAACCCGAATCAGTATTCGTTCCAATATGGAATTCACCAATAATGCTGGGTAAGTCTATGTCTTTTATAAAGCTCCATTGAGAAGGTTGTACACCCTCTTTGTAAATATTGAAACTTAAAACATCGCTATAACGTACTGCCGCAGTAATGGTTTCATCAGGCATGCCCCAGCTTGCCATACGCGCGCCCATGTACAAATGATTAGGTAAAGCCTTTTCAAGTGCGCTATGTACAACCTTAAAATATTGGTCGGATAGCATTTCGAGCATCATCGACAAATCCTGCTCAAGCGATGAAGTGTCGTGCTCTGGTTGCCAGCTATTATCCAGGTCTTGCCAATTCGTAAATGAGGTTTGCCAACCGTTATTTAATTCACTTATTGAAGCATACTTTTGCTTTAACGCTTTAACAAATGCGGCTTTCGCGGGGCTTGTTTCAATAGGTTTAGAAAGTGCATCCAAGATAAGCCCATAACGATGTTCAAGGCTTCCCTCTGTACGACCCCAGCTTTTCTCATTGTCAACAAATACACCAATACACCACGGCGATGACTGAATTTCATCAGCAATTTGAGTAATTGTCACATTTGCTCTGCGCACAAACTCAGGATCAAATGAATCTGGCATAGAGCCCCATACATCATGTTTAGAGCTTAAGGTTTTAAAGTCGCCAATTATCCAGCCATTTGCGAAATAGGGTACTTGCTGATTGGGGTAAAAAGCAGGGTCTACCCAGTTGCCCATTGAGGTGAACCCCCAATCTTGGAATCGGTCTAGGGTAACTTGTTGCCACTTTTCTTCGTATGCCTTCGGGCTCGGTTCGCCGTATCTGCGCTCTAAGTTAGCCCGGTAAAAACTAAAAGTTTCTCCTGAGGTTAATGGCCCGTGATGTACTGAGCGCCGATAACTATAGTGATCGGCAAGTTCATCATCATAGTTCGGAAGCCATTCAAACATATCATGGCGTACATCAGATGCCACAAAACGGGTGTCCCTTACCTCATCTGAAACTTCTACAATACCCATAGAGTCTTCAGGGGTAACGGCTTCAGGGTCAACATAGCGTACCGATTCATCTTTAAAATCTATGCCAGTAAGCGTGGTTAGATTGGCCATACGAACGTTTGACAATCCGTTAGAAAAGAACAGGTAGCCATCTGGATCGACTAACCACCATTTACCCTTCATTTCATGGGGGCGAAAATACCCAGTGGCTTCTAATTTAGGGCCATCCTTCCAGCCACCAAATCTTGAACGGTCGGGCAGGGGGCTTGACGCGTTAAGCCGGCTTAACTCGGCATTCGCTTTCTCTTTTAACTCAGCTTCAGAGTGAACCTTTAGGGGAAAGTCGTGTTTAGCACTTTGTCCAAATTTATCGACAATATTTTTCCGATAATCGTTAGTGTATTCAGGGTTCTCTCGTAATCTGATGTTATCCACAAGAAGCTGTTTGCTAACCATATTATCTCGGGTGAATAGGCGCAGTTCTTTCACCGAACTTAAGTCAGGTGTGATAGTACCTATTCGAAAATGCGCCATTTGCTCGTCGCTCTGCCACGCTTCCATGCGCGAGCGTTTGTAGCCTAGGTCGGTATCTAGCACCTTGCCTTTTAGTACGAAATAGTAAGTAGATTCTGAATGCGCGGGAATAATCACGCTGTGACTAGCTTCATCACCGTTTTCGGCTTTTACCCCAATATAAAGCTGTATAGACTCATCTTCTGTGTTTATCGCATCAAACGCTAAATTAATTTCTTCATGTTTGCTCCAATCCCAGTTTTTCTCTGGAATCAGCTTAACCGAGGCTTCGGCCACATCGCCTTTAAAGTTTAATCGTAGTGCACTTCCAGACCCGGATGGTGAGCTTTGTATATTGGCCGAAACATTTTCAGTTTTAATCTCGCCGTTTAAGGGCGCTTCAAAGGTATAAAGCTCTGTAATTACGTCGTGTGATGGCAATTGTTAACCTTAGGCATACATTTGATTGTGAACAGTGATATGCCACTCCACTACTATTTCTTAGGTGGGCGTATTGACAAGAGCAGGCTTGCTTATTAAATAAGTAAGCTTGCTAGTAGATGGGAAAAAGCGCCGAGCATTGTATACTCGGCACCGCTTAAAATAGTATGCAAATGGATAATGAAAGTGGGTAAGGACTAATATGGATCCTTGGGTTTAAGGGTAATAATTTTCGAATAATCGACAATGCTGTTTTCAGCTTTCCACCGCTCGCTCATCGCTACCAGCTTCTTGACGAGTTTCGGGTGTGACTTCGCTAAATTAGTCGTTTCTGCAGGATCGGCATCTAAATCGTATAGCTCGTATGCAATACCCGGCGCTTCTAGCGTTTGTAAATACCAACCGGGCTCTATTAGCAGTTTCCAGCGGCCTTGATACACAACACTTTGCTGCCCCTTGTCGTTTTAGTCAATATGTTCCACTTGATAACGGCCGGTAGAGAGGTAGCGTTTCGTGTCATCTGAAATATCGCCAAAGGGGATAAGGGCTGGGCCTGTTGGGTCAAACAGTACATAAGTCTCACCCTCAACCTCTAATTTCTCGTCTTCAGGAACGGCATTTATAGCTACCCCTAATAACGCATGATGGGGAAGAAAAACCATAATGATTCTGGTGGAAGGAAGAAAGGCACGTACCAGCGCGCCAGTTAGAACCGCCTTACTGTCGCAGTCCCCTCTATTTTGCATAAGTAACCCTAGTAATTAATGAGACAGGCATAACACGCGGTATCAAAACTGTACCTCAGTACACTTTCTTTAATTTGGTTAGTTATTCACACTGTTAAAGGAGTAAACCAACGTTAGAAAGTCCTGATGCCAAAAGCCAGAAAGTCGCAAATTAGTTTATTGGATACGCCATATTATCACTGCGTTTCTCGCTGTGTACGCCGCGCATTCTTATGTGGTGAACAAGACGGCAAAAGCTTTGAGCATCGTCGTCAATGGGTGGAAGACCGAATTCATACCCTAAGTGAAGTGTTTGCTATTGATGTATGCGCCTATGCGGTGATGAGCAATCATACGCACGTGGTGCTGCATGTTGCTAAAGATAAGGCGGATGCATTTACCACAGAAGAAATAATTCAACGTTGGCACAAGTTGTATAAAGGCACCTTGCTCACACAGCGCTACCTATCCCCAGAGTTATGTAAAGACTTGCACGAAACACAGATTAAAACGGTAGAGGAAACAGCAGTAGTCTGGCGCAAGCGGCTGATTGATATCAGTTGGTTTATGCGTGCTCTCAATGAGTATATTGCCAGAGCTGCCAATAAAGAAGATGACTGCACCGGGCATTTTTGGGAGGGGCGATTTAAGTCTCAAGCGCTATTAGATGAATCGGCCCTTGCAGCTTGTATGGCCTATGTCGATTTAAACCCAGTACGGGTAAAGATAGCGAAAACGCCAGAGACCTCTGCTCATACGAGTATCCAATATCGTATTAACGCCGCCAGGGTAGGTAAAACGCCCAAACGACTCATGCCTTTTGCGGGGAGCCCGAAACAAAATATGTTCCAGGGTTTACCTTTTACCCTCCCAGATTACCTTCAGCTTGTCGACATAACTAGCCGGTATATCCACCCAAACAAACCTGGGATAGTCGAACACAGCCTGCCTACCATCCTAGAGCGCCTCAATATTGAACACGAACAATGGCTAATTTTAACCACGCAATTTGAAACCTGCTTTAAACATGCCGCTGGCAAAGTGATACACCTTGAAC
>NZ_JAESDJ010000018.1:0-72545 GCF_019249255.1 Alteromonas lipotrueae
GTTGTAGCTAAGATTCTTTAATCTAAGCAAACCAAAGCATAAAAAGAAGGCGCTCATTTGAGCGCCTTTTTTGTGTCCGTAGGTTTAGTCGCCAGTAGAAGCCCATGTGAAACGCGGCGTGAATCCATCCATGGAGCCTCCGCAGCAGCATCCATGCTGCTGAGGGTTTCACATGGGCTTCTACTGCCGCCTCTGTCAACACAGTAGACTGTTTTTGGTATGATAAAGGTAACGACGTAAACCCATCTATGGGGCCTTCGCTACAGCATCCATGTTGTAGAGAGTTTTCGAGGCGCACAAAGCCCTTCCTTCTAAACGTGCCATCGTACTCAGATAGTGATTAATCCCATCAGAAATGCGGCGTGAATCCATCAATGGAGCCTGTGCAGTCGCATCTATGCTGTGGAAGGTTGTAGATGGGGGATACTCCTTCCTTGTAAACGCTAGCATAAACTATTGGAATAGTAGGGATAACCCATCCATGGGGCCTTCGCTACAGCCCGCATGCTGTAGAGAGTTTCCGAAGTGCACAAAGCCTTCATTCTATGGTGCTACTCACCAGTTAACTCTTCAAGTTTTGTGCGGTTGCGGCGGGACAACGTGAGTGTATCGCCAGAATTTAAAATAACTGAATAATCCCCTTTTTCATTGGGGCGGAGTTCAGAAATAGCGTGGCGTTTAACTATAGTCGAGCGATGGATGCGAATAAAATCGTCTGGATTCAGTTGCTCTTCCAGAATGGTCAGCGTTTCACGGTGCAAAACGATATTACCGTCTTCGAGGTGAAGCTCTGCATAATTTCCGGCTCCATTAATATATAATATGCAGTCAACGTCAACTAGCCGAATTCTACCTGGATCACGAATGACTAATCGTTGCCGGTAGCTATTTTTATTATCAATAATCTCTTTGATTACTTCGCCAATCTGGCTGAAATTACTTCGGCTTCCTTCAAGGAACTTTTGCTTCACTTTACTCAGTGTTTTTTCGAAGCGTTCGTCATCAAAAGGCTTCAAAATATAATCGATGGCATTAAGTTCAAACGCGGTAACTGCATAATCGTTAAAGGCGGTAACAAAGACAATAATGCTATTGCTCGGAAGTTCTCGAGCCACTTCAATGCCGTTTGATATTGGCATTTCGACATCCAGAAACACCAAGTCGGGTGAATGCAGTTTTCCGAGCTCTATAGCTTGTCGGCCGTCACTCGCTTCCCAAATATTTCCCACACCTGGGGCATTAGCTAGCAGCAATTTAATCGTTTCTCTGGCTAGTCTTTCATCATCTGCAACGAGTACATTAAACATCCATTTCTCCCGTCGGTATTGCTAGTTGAGTTTCAAACATGCCATTTTCAAGCGTACGCTGTTCAAGGTTAAAGTTATCAAACATTTTGCTAAGGCGTTCTTTGGTTGTGGTTATGCCTATCCCGTATCCTTGATGCTTGTCTTGCTCACACACCGCATTTAATAGGTTTATTTGCAACATGCCTTTCAATTTCGTTATACGAAGTTGAAGCGGGTTTTTCTTTGTATCGGATTGCGCCCCGTGTTGCACCGCGTTTTCAACTAAAGGGTGTAATAACATGTTTGGAATTTTCAAATTCATACAGTCTTCTGAAACCTGTATGGAAATATCCAATTTATCTTCGAAACGTAGTTTTTGGAGTGCGAGGTAGTTTTCTATGAATACTATCTCGTCTTTAACCTTAATGTTTTTGTCACCTTTGTGTCCAAGTATGGAACGTAACATCACACTCAATGAAGACAGTGCTACGACTGCTTCTTGTTGATGTTGCAATCGCACTAAGCTAGAAATTGTGTTTAATGCGTTAAATAAAAAATGGGGGTTTAGTTGAGTGCGAAGTGACTTAAGTTGCTCCTCTACCAATTCAACTTCAAGTCTTCCAATTTCCATGGTGGCGTTGAGATTTCTTTGATAAAGGCGTGTGCCAAATGCAATGCAAAGAATACTACCGTAAATAAGTAAATCGATGTGCGCACTACCAGATAACACTTTTTGTAGCGAAGTAATATTGTCGTCCCAACTCCTTGATACCAATAATCCGCGTATAAAAGTAGATGCAGTGAAATAAGCGAGCAGGAGCAACGTTCCCCCAATGAGATGTCCGACAATTTGATGTAAGGGTTTTACATCGTCCTTATCTAGTGTTCTTGTCAGAATAAATACAGCAGCCGTCAACCAAATCCAATTTAAGTACCAAGGGCTTAACAGTACCCAAGTTTTGCCCCAACTTAAAGCATACTCCGTTCCCAAAGCACTATTGTACTGCACGTAGGTGACTACGCTTAGTAGCGCAAACCATGTACAAATACAAGCGATCCAAAAATACCTCCCTAATAGGGGAGCCTGGGTATTTTTTTGCATTCCAATTTGGCCTCTACAATTATTTCGCTTAGTAACGTATTTAGCAGAAATACGTTTTTGCTTTAATTGGCGCGAAGAGTAGTCAAGTTGCCCGGTTACGGAGTCAACCGCATCATTTTCTTGTGAGAAATTTGAATGTATTAGCTGTGCATTATAATCACCGCCTTAGGGATTCATGCAATACGTTTGTTGTTAATTTTCATGTTTTTTGTAAAAGAATGTATCTTAGATAAGTTGGGGGGAATGCTATATAATTGATATATATTACTTTATTGTCTTTTTAGCTCCTGTTTACAATCTAATTTCCATTTGTCCCTCTGTTTCCGCCTTTTGTCACACGATAGTGGCACTTTACGTATATCACGTAGCGCAAAACAGTATTTCTCCCTAGGTTCACTTCAGATAGCTGTGCTATCGAAAAAACACAAAAAATGAACTACCAAAGGTAGTCTCCCAGGGAGCTAAATATGTACACAAAAACCAAGTTGGCCAATACGATAAAGATGTCCCTAGCTATTGGAACCGCATGCACGTTAGCAATACCTATCAAAGTACTGGCGCAAGACACTGCTGAACAAGAGCAAGCCATCGAAAAAATCGCGGTTACAGGCTCAAGAATTAAGTCAGCGGAACTCGCCTCAGCCTCGCCATTGCAAATACTCGACGCAAGCGATATTCAAGCGTCGGGGGTGGCAAATATTCAAGATTTATTACTCGAAAATCCGGCGTTTGGTACACCTGCTATCAGTCGAACGAACTCGAACTTCTCAACGGCTAGTGCCGGGGTATCAACAATCGATCTACGTGATCTGGATACGGCGAGAACGCTTGTTCTGGTTAATGGTCGCCGCTTTGTATCAGGTGTGCCTGGTAGCTCAGCGGTTGATTTAAATACTATACCTGCCCAGTTTATCGAACGTATCGAAATACTCACTGGGGGGGCATCAGCGGTTTACGGTTCTGATGCTGTTGCAGGGGTTGTTAACCTTGTGATGAAAGATGAATTTGAAGGCTTAGAAATGAATGCCCAGTTTGGTCGTTCTGCAGAAGGTGATGCAGAAGAGCGTCAAATTGCACTGACCACGGGAACCGAGTCCTCGGACGGTCGCGCGAGTATAATGGCGCATATTTCTTATACTGATCAAGGCTCGGTATTCTCAAGAGATAGGGAGCGCTCTGCAATTGACCAATTATCTGGAATCTATTTTGAAGATGATCCTGTTGCTAACCCAGATTCTATTTTTGATGCGGTTCAGCCTTTCTTTTCTTCGTTCCCTCCACAAGGACGATTTGATGCCGGCGGCACCCGCTATACGTTTGATTCTGATAATAATCTTCAAGAAGGTTTTTCAACTAATGGAGATGGTACGATAGGACCAGATGGGTTTAATCGATCTGCGTTTAGAACTATTGCAATCCCAACTGAGCGCTATTTGATGGCAGTAAATGGGAAATACGAGCTCAATGATGAGCATACCTTATTTTTTGAGGGGACTTACTCGAACGGTTCTACCACCACCGAATTAGAACCTTTTCCTTTTGCGTCTGACAACATCTATTCAGATGGGCTTGTGCCTTTAGAGTTTCTGGTGAATGGTCAATTGGTGGCAAATCCATATGTTCCTGACGCCATACTTAATTCGGCTGTTGATGGTAACGGCGATGGTGTTAAGGACTTATTTTTTGCTAAACGTTTACAAGACGTAGGTAACCGTGGAAATACAGCCCAACGAGACACATTTAGAGTACTGGTGGGAATGGATGGCGAGCTTTTCGATGATTGGTACTACGATGTATTCTACTCGTACGGTCAAACGAAAGAAGCGCAAGTTTCGAATGGACTGGTTAATGTTCAAAACTTCCGATATGCATTGGAAGCAATAACAGATGTAGATGATTTTGATGGCGATGGTATTACCGATGAAGCCATTTGCTTAGATGAAACAGCGCGGAGTTTTGGCTGTGTGCCGATTAATATCTATGGATTCGATTCTATTTCTGCAGAAGCAGCAGCCTATGTTTCGGCCCCAGCATTATTGTCTACAGAAGTTACGCAAGAAGTCATCGGAGGAAACTTATCTGGTGAAGCGTTCCAGCTTCCCGCAGGCCCCTTGGGAGTGGCGGTTGGTTTTGAGTATCGAGAAGAGTTCTCGCGCAGTGAGTTTGATGCATTGCAACAAGCGGGGCTGAATGCTGGGAATGCAATACCTGCTACTCAGGGTGAATTTGATGTGACAGAGTTTTATGTGGAAACACATATTCCTGTGTTCGAAGGGTTTAACATTAAAGCTGCCGTTCGGGCGTCTGACTATTCTACGGTGGGCAGCACGTCTAGCTGGAATGTAGGCTTCAATTATGCGCCAAACGATCAAATACGCTTTAGGGTTATTCAAGCTCAATCAACGCGAGCGCCTAACATCGACGAGCTTTTCCAACCTGATAGTCAAACATTTCCGACTGGCTTAATCGACCCGTGTGTGTCAAATACGTCATCGCGCTGTTTAGCCGATACGGGTGTGGCTGCTAATATTGCTGAAAATGGCAGTTTTACGTTGAACCAATCTGATATTCAAGGGATCAGTGGTTTCGATCGAGGTAATCAAAGTGTGACCGAAGAGGTTGGCACATCTACCACCGTAGGTGTTGTGTATACGCCCGAAAATATCTCAGTATTAGAAGATTTTGATTTCACAGTCGATTACTTCGATATCGAGATTGAAGACGCTATTGTATCGACACCTAGGCAATTCATTCTTGACCAGTGTTATGGCGGAGGCGATGAATCTTTTTGTGATTTTGTGACGCGTCGTCCAACTGCAGTGGGTAACAATAGTGCTGGATCTATCGAGTTCATAGATAGTGCGGTTTCAAACAGTGGTGGCGTTACCTTAGAAGGTGTGGATGTTACGGTGAACTACAGTACTGATGTGGGTGGCGGTGATTTATCAGCAAGACTCGCCTACACCTACTTAATAGATGGCGCAACCACGCCATTACCTGGCGCGGCAGAAGATCCGTTCGTGGGCGAAATAGGAACCTCAGAGCACAAAGCGTTCTTTAATTTAGGTTATCGTTACGACGATTTGAACGTGGTTGCTAGACTTACCTACATTGGCGCCGCGGATTTTGATGATCAGTTTTTGGCTGGATTTGACATCGCGCCTGGCGGTGTAGGCATCGATGCAGTCACGTACGTTGACCTGCAAGCAAGCTATCAACTGACTGATATTATAGAAATATACGGCGGTGTTGATAACTTATTCGACAAAGAGCCGCCTAAAATTTTATCTGGGGTAACCGGTAGCGATACGGGTACAGAAACCGACGCAGGTACTTACGACCCTATTGGGCAAGAGTTCTATTTAGGTGTGCGTGCTACGTTTTAATACTTTGTTTTAAAGGAAGTTAGTGTTTTTGACTAAGGTTAAATTCACTTTTAAAAGCCAGCACATGTTGCTGGCTTTTATGATTTTTATAAGTCGTAAAAGCAGGTTACCTCGCGAAAAATACCCTTTATCACACTAGATGGTAGGTTTATCACAACACACTGGTTAACTATTGCGATTCTTTTACACTGGTCAGCGTCGAAATGCAGTTTCGGCAAATACATTACCAAGTAGGTATGTATGTTAAACTGGACCTTCGGGCTGAAGTGAAAAACTTCAGCCCATTTTTTTGCCCGCCAATACATTCCCACCTTTGGGCATTTTCTAATGGGTCAGCCCCACTTATCGAATAAGTTTGAGAATAAATCTCATTTGCATTGAGTCGCTGTGTAAAATCTGTATTATCAACCACCTCGAACGATTGAATAGCCATGAATAAGGAATAGTAAAACATCTATGCGCTTCTCATTAGGCAGTATTAGACAATGGCATTGGATAAGTGGAGCGTGGTGTCTTGTCGGCATATTACTGTTTTCCTTAACGGGTATAACACTTAATCACGCTGCAGATATTCCTGCCAATAAAAAAGTGACTGAAATAGAAGCTACGTTGCCTGCATCTGTAATAGATGACTTTGTGGCGTTGCCAGAGGGTGACGCTGTTATTCCTTATGTCTTGGTGGATTTCGTATCTGATAAGTATGGTGTTGCTATCCCTGCTTCGGTGGTGGGTGAATGGGACGGTATTGAATATTATGCGTCGTGGCCCGGTCCGGGTACAGATAGTTGGGTGGCTGTAGATAGTGAACTTAAAATGGTCACTTTTGAGAGTGTGGATAGAGGATGGATTTCGTATTTCAACGATCTGCACAAAGGTAGAAATACAGGAGTAGTGTGGCCTTGGTTTATCGATATTTTTGCTGTTGCCTGCATTATTTTTAGTGTCACGGGTTTGCAGTTACTTATGCGTCATGCACCCAGTAGAGTATCAACTTGGCCTGTAACTGTTCTGGGCGTATTAATTCCATTTGTCATTTTGCTGTTATTTGTACATTAGCGGTTTTGGGACGTGAACTTGAAAAGGAGTGAAAAGATGAAAGTGCGAAATGGTCTTGCGATAGCGTCTGGTGCGCTAGGGCTTATGTTAGCCTCGCCAGTCTCTATGGCTGCGCAGTCAGTAACGCTTGATATAGCCTTACCTCAGCTAGATGTAGCTGAGTATCATAAACCGTACGTGGCTGTATGGATTGAAAACAGTAAGCGTAAATCGACTCAAGTCGCGGTGTGGTATGACGTCGATATGCGTGAGCACGAAGGTAAAGAATGGCTTAAAGATCTTAGGCAATGGTGGCGTCGTGGTGGTAGAAGTTTAGATTTACCTTTCGACGGTTTAACCAGCGCGACGAAAGGTCCTGGTGCGCACGTCATCGATACTCAACTTAATAGCGCCTTAGCGCAGTTGAGTGACGGAGATTATACCCTTCGTGTAGAAGCATCACGTGAAGTGGGTGGCAGAGAAGTATTGTCTATTCCATTTAGTCTCCCTTTATCAGCAGAAATACTCCCCGTTACGGTGGAAGGCAAATCAGAAATTGGGCGCGTTTCATTGCGTCTGGAAGATGAATAAACTCTCAGAGGACATTATGAAAAAATTATCAGTTACTACATCAATCGTGGCAATAACCGCAATATTAGCCGTGTCATTTTCTGCCAGCGCTCACCGCGCATGGATATTGCCAAGTTCAACAGTGCTATCAGGTGAAGATTCTTATGTAACGTTTGACGCCGCTATCTCAAATACTATCTTTCACCCAGATCATTTTGCAATGAATACTGACAACTTAGTCGTGACCGCGCCAAACGGGGAAACGATTGAGACTGAAAATAGAACCCGTGGAAAATATCGCACCACTTTCGACGTAAAGTTGGAAGAGGAAGGGACTTTTAAGATCACGTCTTTCAGTTCGGGTATACGTGCCTTTTGGAAAGATGACGAGGGTAAACGCAAAATGTGGCCTGGTCGTGGTGAGGCTTATGTAGCTGAAGAGTTTGCTTCATCAGTACCGAAAGAGGCATCAGAATTACGTATTACCCAAGGCTCTCGTCGAGTGGAAACCTTTGTAACCCTTGGTGAGCCTTCAGAAAAGGTATTTACACCAACTAACGAAGGCTTAGAACTTATTCCAGTAACTCACCCGAATGATTTGTTTGCTACAGAAGCCGCTACCTTTACTTTGCTTATCGACGGCGAACCTGCAGTGGGTGCAGAAGTTGAAGTTGTTCGTGGTGGTATGCGTTACAGAAATGACCAAGAAACGATTTCGGTAACCTCTAACGACGAAGGTCAGTTTGAAGTTATTTGGCCAAAAGCAGGCATGTATTTTGTCGAGATTGGTTATAAAGATGATAAAGCTGAAAAGCCAGCAACGGTAAGAACGGGAAGTTACTCAGGTACTTTCGAAGTGCTACCGCTATAAGCTTAAGCATTTACTGAGATACTTTAAAAGTACTATGACTGAAACTCACCGTTTACTTATTGCACTATCTAGCATCACGCTTTATGTGTTGTGGGTAGCGGTGATTTTTTATAGTAATAGGAAAAAGCGCTCCGTCACCGATCCCCTAACAGACAATACACATGTAAAGAGCCGCGATAGTAAAAATCAAACCCTTATTGTTTATGCCAGCCAAACCGGCACCGCCGAAAAGATTGCGCGGGCTAAAGCGGCAGCATTGGCTGAGCATGAAATGATTACTTTGGTTTCCATGGCTTCGTTAAATCTTGCGATGCTCGGCAACGTATCGAAGGCGCTGTTTGTAGTTAGCACTTATGGTGAGGGTGAGCCGCCGGATGCAGGCACTCGCTTTTATCACGCTTTGCAGCGAGCCAAAAAGAGTGGGGCCACACCTTTATCGAACTTGTCATACGAAGTTATCGGTTTGGGAAGTCGGGAATACAAACAGTTTTGCCGTTTTGCAGTGGCTCTTTATGAGAACGTAAGCTTACTGGGCGGTACGCCATTAACATCACTCACCACATTAGATAGTGGAAAAGGTGAACATTTAGTCCATCTTGATTCTTTAACGACTGAACCATCTGAACAAATGCAACCTTGGGTATTAGAACACCGAAAACAGCTCAATCAAGACGATACCCGTGGCTTATATGCAATAACCTTAAAGCAGCCGCCATCAGCCCGTGAGGCTGGTAAAGTGCCAATAGCTTGGGAAGCGGGGGATATCATTGATATTTACCCTGCCATGGCGCATGGGTACCTTTCTATGAAAGAGCCTTCGAGCCGGAACTTAAAAGAGCCTTCGAGCGAGAACTTAAGAGAGCCCTCGAGCGAGCACTTAAAAGAACCCTCAAGCGGGCACCCAAGAAAACGAGTCGGACGTTCGTACACCATAGCCTCGGCACCGCAAGAAAATGACTTGAAGCTGATAGTAAGAGAAGTACGAAAAGAGCATGGTGAACTAGGCTATGGCTCTGGTTTTTTAACGAGCAAATTGGCGATGAACCAGCCCGTATATGCGCAAATACGTAAAAACACGAATGCGGTTATCACCGATACGCAGTGTCCATTAGTGCTTATAGCGGCCGGAAGCGGTATTGCAGGCGTTAGAGCGCAACTTGCTAAACGAGCCATGCTTAAAGATGGCGGGCCAGTGTGGATTTTTTACGGTGAACGAAGCCCAGAAAAAGATGACATTTTGCCCAAAGCGCTATCTCCTTTTCACAATGCATCGTGTATTCATAAACGCTCGGTGATTTTTTCAAAGCCTTCTTTAGAGCCAAATATTGCACCAAATCAATATGTACAACACTTGATAGTAGAACAAGCTGATGCTTTGAAGGTATTCCTAGGTGTTAATGATAGTAGCGGTGTCAATTCCGAGGCTAGTCGCAACGCGCAAATTTATGTGTGCGGTCATTTTGAAGGAATGGGTAAGGGGGTTGATGCTGCCTTACAGGATGTACTTGGTAAACAGTACTACAGTATGCTTGTCGATAAAGGTCGATATCACAGAGATCTTTATTAAAACTAAAAATCCGCTTATCACCGTCAACATCTCCTATGCGTTTATAACTATTAAAAGTTTACCTCCGAAATATGCCAGCCAATTGCGTCTTTAACAAACGCATTAGGAAGTTGTAGATAATACTATTGCGGATAGCTATGAGTAAAAATACACAGGGTTGATTGGTATGGAGGCTGAAGGCATAACATAATGAGTTAACATTAAATTAACAAGCAAGTGTTATGGCTAAGATCCCGCGAAGCAAATCCAATGACCAGAACTCCAGCGAGTACAGCACAGAGATGGCGGCAACTCGGCGTCAATTCGTGAAAGATAAGACTGGCGCTGAAATGAATCATGTCGGTACATTTTCAATCGAGCCAGATACTTTGCCGGGCAATATAGAACACTTCACCGGTGTCGCCCAAGTGCCTATTGGGTTAGCAGGCCCATTGGTCATCGAGGGCGTAGATGCTCACGGGGAGTTTTATGTTCCAATGGCAACTACTGAAGGGACGCTAGTTGCCAGTTATAACAGGGGTATGCGGTTAACTGCTGAATCGGGGGGCGTTAAAACTACCGTTATTGATGATGCCATGCAGCGGGCTCCCGTATTTGTGTTTGAAGATGCGCGCGCTGCACTAGCTTTCGGGAAGTGGGTAACTGACAACTTCGAATTAATCAAAGCCAAAGCAGAGGAAACGACTTCGGTTGGTAAGCTGCGTGATATCGAGCAGTATGCCGTATCAAAAATGCGTTGGTTACGTTTTAACTTTACCTGTGGCGATGCGGCAGGGCAGAACATGGTTAGCAAGGCCACGCGACATGCTTGCCAATGGATGCAAGCGCAACACATAGCTGGGCTTGAACACTTTGCCCTATCGGGTAATTTAGATACCGACAAGAAACACTCTTTTGTGAATTCCCTACATACCCGAGGTAAGCGTGTGGTTGCCGAGGCCACTATTCCTGCTGATTTAATGAAATCATTAATGCATTGCTCGCCTGAAGCGCTATTCAAGCAACGCCAGTTGTCTAACATGGGGGCATTTGTGGCAGGCAGCGTGAGCAATGGAGCCCACTTTGCCAATGGGATTACTGCACTGTTTATAGCCTGCGGCCAAGATGTCGCAAATGTAGCCGAATCATCAGCAGGGTATACCTACAGTGAAATTACCCCGAATGGCGATTATTATTTTTCTATTACTATCCCTTCACTCGTCGTAGCATCTTATGGCGGTGGTACTGGGTTAGCTACGCAGCGAGAGTGCTTAGAAACGCTAGGGTGTTATGGCAAAGGTGGCGTGAATAAGTTGGCTGAGATCATTGCTGCTACTGTATTATGCGGCGAGCTATCGTTAGGTGCGGCGGTAGTGGCAGATGAGTGGGTATCCAGTCATGATGAATATGGTCGCAATCGCCCATAGCTTTTTTCGTGCAAGCCACTCGCGTAACTATTAATAATAGTGATTATTGTTGAAAAGTAACAATATACGGGTGAGTCTATCGGTTATAACAATCTTGATAATATAAAAGCGTTTTACGCATGAACCTACTTACCTTTTCCTTCGCCTTTTTCATTTTGGTGGTATCAATGACCTTTTCGTCTTCTACATCTGGGGCTTCTGACCACAACACTGATACGGCCAGTGCGAGTAAACAAAAGGCCGATACAGTCAAAATGTCAAATGAATCTCCATTAACAGTGTCAGCTAAAACGGTACCGCTGCCAAGTGCCGCAAGCGATGAACTTAAAAGCGCTATTTCCCAATACCCGATGCCATCGGTTGATGAAGTCAGTAGGAATACTCCTGAATCTGTAGCGCAGTGGCGTGAAATGATTCAAACAAGAAATGGGGAGCAAAAAAAGAAAATCAAAAAAATGCGCAAGCAGTTTGATGTTGATGTGTCTTTGGAAAAAATTAATGGCGTACCGGTCAGGCGACTTACGCCAAAGACAATTGCCCCTGAATTTAAAAACAAGGTATTTATTGACGTACACGGTGGCGCTTACGTGTTTTTTTCCGGGCTGCCCAGCATAGAAGAAAGCTTGTTAATTGCCCATAGAGTGGGTATTACAGTGATTAGTATCGATTATAGCATGCCACCTCATGCGCCATTTCCAGCAGCACTTAACGATGTAGTGTCGGTTTATAGCAGCGTGGCTGCAGAACATGGCGCACAGAACCTTTTTATAGGTGGCACATCTGCAGGAGCAGGCTTAGTGCTTGCTGCCGTGCAAACGCTTATTGCTGACAAACAACCGTTGCCATCAGCAGTGTATGCCGGCACCCCATGGGCTGATTTGACGAAAACCGGCGATACCCTTTATACCAATGAAGGTGTTGATCGTATTTTGGTGACATACCAAGGATTTTTGGAAGCAGCGGCTAATCTATATGCTGGAAGCGAAAGCTTAACCCACTCCTCTATTTCCCCTCTTTATGGCAATTTTGATGGCTTCCCGCCTACGTTTTTAATATCAGGCACGCGAGATATGTTTCTAAGTGATACGGTGCGGGTGAATCGGAAGTTACGTGATGTGCAAGTACGCACTCAGTTAGAGGTTTTCGAAGGGTTATCCCATGCCGATTACGTTGTTGCTTATGAAACCCCAGAATCTCACTCTGTATACCAAGAGCTTAAGCAATTTCTACTAAGCGTGTGTACTAAAAGTAGCGACTAACCGCCGTTAATGACGGTTAACAACTTAAATGTACGACCTAGCCGGTTATTGAATAAGCATTACCGGTAATGCGATACAAATACCAATAAGCACAACACACCAAGTAATGAGTGCCGCTATATTGGTTTTAGTGAGTACATCCTGGCGGGTGTTAATAAAGGGCTGTTTAACCTTTTTGTGACTAAGCCAATACACTCCCAGTGAAACACCGAGCGCGGTTGAAAAACCAATCACGTTCCACCAAAACCAAAATACATCTGGTTGGGCTAGCCACAGATAGATGTTTAAAAGCACGCCAGCAATAAGCCCAGTATTCACCTGCTTTGCCGAAAGGTGTTTTGTGCACACACCAAGAAAGAATGTCGCAAGAATAGGCCCGTAACATACAGAGCCAATCTTATTGATGGCCTCAATAATAGTAGGGGCAATATCATCTACCACAAAGGACAAACCCAATGTAAGCAAACCCCAAAACATGCCAACATACTTAGCAACCTGAAGGGTACTCTCTGGTGACAGTGTTTTGCCCGCAACTCGGCAATAATCTTCAACAGATACCGCCGCTAAGCTATTAATTGCTGAACTTAAAGAGGACATGGCCGCGGCTAAAATGGCTACTAACAACAAGCCTAAAATACCATTTGGTAGATAGTTAACAATGAAAATAGGCATCAGCCAATCAGGTTGGTCGGCAGGAATTTGTGCTAAAAATTCAGGGGTGGTCAGAGCCAATGTACCAATGATTAAGCCTGCAAAACAGTAAATAAGGGTGATAGGGAAACGTAAAAAGCTGGCGGTCATGATTATTTTCTTTAAATCACCTAGGCTTCTCGCTGACAGCGAACGCTGGGCTTCTGATTGGTCGCAGCCGTAATACGAAGCGTATAACACGATGCCACCAAAAATCATGGGCAGCAGGCCGAAACCTTCGCCATCAAACCCATAAGATGCGGTGTTTAGTGTAGTGAGTCGTTCAGGCTGCACTTGCTCAAGAAAGCTTGTCCACCCGCCTATGTGATATAGCCCAAAACCTAAACATACCAAGGCCCCTGCGACTATTAATACCATTTGCACAGCATCACCATACACTACGGCTTTCATGCCACCTTGAAGGGAATAAATGAGGGTTATAACCCCAATTAACAACACGCTTTGCCAGAACGCTAAGCCCATGGTGCTTTGCAGGATGATAGAAATCGCATAAATCATGACGGCGGTGGCAAAAGAACGGCTTATTTGAAACACCACGCTAATGAGAACCCGAGAAGAGCGGCCAAAGCGTTGCTCTAAAAAATCATAGACGCTGACTACGCCTGAGCGATACAAGGTAGGCAAGATAAAATAGAGTAGGGCTAGCATGGCAAGGGGAAGGGCAAGCTCGTATGACAACCAAATAAGACCGCCACCTTCTCTTAACCCCACAAAAGCAGGGGCCGAAATAAAGCTAACTGCAGATAGCTGCGTGGCCATAATGGAAAGGGAAAGTGGCTTCCAGCCCAGCTGTCGATTAGCAAGAAAGTAATCTTTTTTACTCACTTGCTTTCGAAACACAAACCCCATGATTAACAAACCCACGAGGTAGATAGCCACTACCGTGAAATCGACAAAGTTCATAGACGCTCACCGAGCAGATGCACAGCTATATTTGAAGTGTGTTGTAACTCGAGTAAAGCTGAAGTGAGAGCACCAAATACAAGCGTGCTTACAGTGAAAAGAAGGTTGTACTGGCGCGGCATAAATCTTCCCTGATAGTGAGCGTACGAGTTCGTTACTATTCAGATACGTTACCACAGGGTTCAAGCATGTGCTAAAAAGTGTTCGAACCACACCACGGCGGTTCGAACACGTGAAGTTATGAGCCGAACATCACCACAAGTACAGCCACTACTGCACCTAATCCCGCTATTCTAAGCCCATTTTTATACATAGGCAGCTTAGGCATAAACATCAAAAATGCAGAGATGACGAAAAACAAAAGCGCAACGCCAAAGCTAATGTTCAACCAGAATAATGGGCTGTTATTCGTCGCCTTGTGAAGCTTAACCATTTTTGCCAAAACAAGAGGATAGTCTTTACGAGTAATAGTAGCGACACCATCTGCCTTGTCATAGGTTCCCATATTTAACACAACTTGGCTGGCATTCTCTTCAACCACCTTTAAACCTTTCACCTTAATTTTTGATGCTACTTGTTTTCCGTTCAAGTCTAGAGACAACTGACGGACTTCAGTTTTATCGAATTTCAGGAAATCGGTGGGGCGAAAAATGAGTAACACGCCACTGATAGCATAAATTGCCATTATGCCTGCTAAGAAAAAGCCTAACCATCGGTGATATTTACGGACGGCCATATGAAATTTTGGTGATGCCATAACTGCTTATTAATAGAATTATTTATTGATGAGCCTTTATAAACGAGACTGAGCGGTATTTGAAGGGTGTAGGTAAGATTAACGCTATATTTAGCAGCTATTTTCTTTAAGCCTGCTACTTTTGTTGTAAATGATTGGTAGAAGCCACAAAGCTAGCATGGTACGAGCAGTGTAAAAAAGCTGCTACCACAATAGACTTTGGTCTAATATGGCGACGTCAAAAAGTAAATAATGTTTTAATGTTTAGATAAGCGTTTTTTAACGACAGAAAAGCGTTGTATATGCGTTTAAAAAAGAAATTGAATAATGCGGTGCAACATCGACACAGGACAATAATATGCAGTCAATAGCCATAGTATTACTCGGGATCGTGGGCATGCTCCTCGGGTGGTTCGTTTATTCGAAATTTATTGCCACGAAAATATTTAAACTAGACGATAACTTCACTACGCCTGCTCACGAGCTGCAGGATGGTAAAGATTTTGTACCTACCAATAAAGTGGTGCTCTGGGGGCATCACTTTACGTCAGTTGCTGGGGCTGCGCCAATTGTAGGGCCAGCTATCGCCGTGTACTGGGGCTGGGTGCCTGCCGTACTTTGGGTGATTTTCGGCACCATACTGTTTGCGGGTGTGCATGATATGGGGGCCTTGTGGGCCAGTGCTCGTCACAAGGGTAAATCGATGGGAGCCTTGTCTGAAAGTGTTATAGGCAAGCGTTCTCGTTCATTGTTTATGATTGTTATCTTTCTCGTACTATTAATGGTTAACGCCGTTTTTGGTGTGGTAATAGCAAACTCGTTTGTCTCTCAGCCCAATGCGGTTTTCCCTGCTTGGACGGCAATTGCCGTGGCCCTTGTTATTGGTCAGTTATTGAAACGCAACTTTGGGTTAGTGCCTCTTTGCCTTGTGGGTATCGTGGTGCTTTATGCCTCGGTTTATGCCGGTAGCTACATTCCTATTAGCTTGCCAGAAACCATGTTTGGTTTAGCTGACAAAGCGAACTGGATTATTATCTTATTTATTTACGCTGCCATCGCTTCGTTATTGCCAGTGTGGATGTTACTTCAACCCCGAGACTTTATTAACGGTATGCAGCTGTTGGTTGGCTTATTCCTACTTTATGGTGCGGTCTTCTTTGCTATGCCAGACATTACCGCGCCTGCCTTTAATACACAGACGGCCATGGACTCTCCCAGCTTAATTCCCTTATTGTTCGTTACAATTGCCTGCGGTGCAGTCTCAGGTTTCCACGGTATTGTGGCCTCAGGCACCAGCTCTAAGCAGTTAGATAAAGAAACTGATGCACGCTTTGTCGGTTATTTAGGGGCGATTGGCGAAGGTTCTTTGGCATTGATTACCATTGTTGCGGTTAGTGGTGTGGCATTTGCGGCCTCTCCAGAAGAATGGCATGAAGTCTACAGTCACTTAGGTGCAGGTAGCGTAGGTGCGTTTATTAGCGGCGGCGCGGCGCTTATCCATCAAGGATGGGGGCTGCCCGAAGCCTTTTCATCAACCATACTGGCGGTAATGGTCGTGCTGTTCGCGGGCACAACCATGGACTCTGGTGTTCGTCTTCAGCGTTACATTATTCAAGAGTGGGGCGATATTTATAAATTGTCAGCACTTAAAAATGGTGTGGTAGCCACTTTCTTAGCGGTTGCTTGTTGCTTACTGCTAGCCTTCGGTGCGGGTGGTTCTTCAGGCGGTGGCGGTATGATCATTTGGCCGCTGTTTGGCTCTACAAACCAAATACTGGCTAGTCTTACCTTGTTGGTTATTTCAGTCATGCTGATTAAGATGGGAAGACCAGCCCGTTACACATTAATACCCATGGTATTCGTTTTGGTCATGGCTTTCTTTGCTGGGCTAATAAAGCTTAAAGAGTATTATCTTGCTGAAAATTACCTATTAGTTTTCCTAGATGCTGTGGTGCTAGTGGTGTCTGTGTTGGTGATGCTCGAAGCATGGTCTGTTGTGGCTAAACTTCGTAGCGGACATCAAGACGAAGTGGGTGAGAAGGAATAGCAACAGCGGTAAAAATAGTGGCTAGCGGCTATCACAACATTGTTGAGTGCTAGCTTTATACAAAGCCGACGTAGAGCGTTATTCTCTGCGTCGGCTTTTTTGTAGGCAATCGGGTTATTCGATGAGGTGGATTACTTATCGTTCATTCACGGTAGGCGCGTAAATTTGCTATCATACGCATTCGCCTGATTTGGTAAATTTGCCGCCAAGTAAATTGGTACATTAAGTCGGAAGTCGGAAGTCGGAAGTCGGAAGTCGGATAGCAAGTCAGCAAAGCAAATCAGCAAGTGAAAAATATAAATGTTCAACGCGGTTCGTTTGGAGTGGTATGACTGACCTAATGCTATTAGTGCAAAATTTTATCAGCCTATTTATGGAGTCTGCTCCGTGGCTGTTACTTGGCCTGCTGGTGGCGGGGATTATGCACGAATTGGTGCCGGTTAGCTTTTTAGAACGTCATATGGGAAGCAGCTCTACAGCCTCTATCACCAAAGCCGCAGTAATAGGTGCTCCATTGCCTTTGTGTTCTTGCGGCGTTATCCCTGCGGCCATAGGGCTGCGCAGAAGTGGCGCGTCTAAACCATCGACAATTTCATTTTTAGTTTCTACGCCTGAAACAGGGGTAGACAGTGTCTCTGTTTCTTACGCATTACTAGGCCCCCTGTTCGCCATTGTTAGACCAATAGCCGCTATTGCTAGCGCAATCTATGCCGGTCTTATGGTGAGATGGTTTGATGACGCTAAGCGTCAGAAAGCAGAGCATTCAGATGCTCACTCTCTTAAGAGCTCTCATCAGCACCCTCATAAACACGCGGGCAATGTATCTTGCTGTTCAAGTGAAGCCTCTATAGCTCCAGAGCAAGAAGAAGCCGCATCGCTGGATAAAGTACAAACTAGTTGTTGTGCCAGTGAAAAGCCAACCACAAGTTGTTGCGACGACACGCCAGCTATTCAGGGTAAATCAGTAAAACAAGCGAATAAACTCACCCAGGTGCTTCGTTATGCCTCGGGTAAGTTGCTAGAAGATATTGTGGTATGGCTACTTGTGGGCCTAGCTTTAGCCGCGGCCATTAAAACTTGGGTGCCAACGGATTTTCTCACTCAATGGGGCGATGGGGTTATCGCGATGTTAGTCATGGCCGTCATTGGTATTCCAATGTATATTTGTGCTACGGCATCTACGCCGCTCGCGGTGGGCTTTTTAGCTGCCGGATTATCACCCGGTGCGGTGTTGGTATTTCTCATGGCGGGGCCGGCTACTAATGTTTCTACCATGGGCATGATCAAGCAAGAAATGGGTTTTAGAACCCTTTGTTTATATTTGTTTAGCGTTATTTCTGCCAGTATTGGGTTTGGCTATTTGCTTAATTACGGAGTGTCAGCATTGTCGTTAGAAGGCCTAATTCACATGGAAAGCCAACTGCATAGTCATGGCGCTAACATTCAAGCGCTCTATGCAGCGTGCGCCATTCTACTTGCTGCACTAATGGCTCGATTAGGCGTTAAAAAAGTTAGCGCCAGAGTAGCGCAGCGTGAAGATAGCCACCAAGACTGTTGCGGCTAAGATAAAGCTCAAGATTATTGAGTAACTTCCGCTCATATTTACCTATATTTTAAGTAAATTGTTCGGTATTCGTAATTAATTCACTTGTGCCCTTGTAAGTCCCGTTAAGGCTTGCATAATGGTCGTTTGCTTCATACTCCGATTATCGGAAAGGACTCATGTTTTTACTCATCGTTTATGTACTGATTGCCTTGGGCTTTTCTTTTTTATGCTCAATTGCTGAAGCAGTCATTTTAAGTGTGTCCTCAGCCTACATCTCTGTTTTAGAAAAAGAGAATCGTCCTAGCGGTATCTTGCTACGAAAGCAAACCGATAATATTAATACGCCGTTATCGGCAATTTTAACGTTAAATACTATTGCGCATACCATGGGTGCTGCTGGCGCGGGTGCACAAGCGGCTAGTGTATTTGGCGAAGCATACTTAGGCGTGATTTCAGCGGTATTAACACTACTTATCTTAGTTTTTTCTGAAATTATTCCTAAAACCGTCGGTGCAACCTATTGGCGTGGATTGGCGCCAGTAACAGCCTATTTCCTTAAGTATCTTATTATAATTCTTAAACCCTTTGTGGTGCTGTCTGAACTGCTCACCCGTGGATTTAAAGATGACAGTCCACTTCGAGGGTTAAGTCGCGGAGAACTTCACGCCATGGCCGAGCTATCGGGTCAAGAAGGGCAGTTGGCCAACCACGAGGCGGTATTTTTACAAAGCTTGTTAAGCTTGCACGAATTAAAAGTAAAAGATGCCATAACACACCGTACAGTGTTGTTTTCAGTGGCAGAGTCGATGACGGTAGAAGTGTTTTTCCACAAACACGCGCATATCGAGTATTCACGAATACCCATTTATGAAGACAAAGACTCGGAAAACATCACCGGTTATGTCATGCGTTCAGACTTATTAGTAGCGCAAGCTCGCGGGAATACTGATAAACCCTTATCTGAATATGCTAAAGACATGGTAACCATATTAGGCTCTATGCCTTTGTCGGTAACCTTCGACCATTTTATCGATAAACATGTTCATATGCTTTTAGTGGTAGATGAGTATGGTGGATTGGAAGGGGTGATTACTCTTGAAGATTTGCTAGAGCGCTTGCTAGGTGTGGATATTATTGATGAAAAAGACACAACGGTAAGTATGCGCAGGCTGGCGAAAATGATGACACGCCGCAAAGAGCGAATGATGGTCAAAAACGTACCCGATGAGTCACTCGATAAGTCTAAATCCAATGGTAACGCTGATTAGTTCTGTTCAGTCGATTCGGTAGGTAACCGCAAGCTGAAGCAGATTTTCGTGGAAGGCCTCGCTAGATACCGATGCAGCGTTTAAAAATCTCAAGTTTTCTTGGCGGCCTCGATTCACTTGCCACTCGGCAGATAATGCTATTTTCGAGCTCATTGCATAAGTGTAATTAACGGTAATGGCTTCCCCTCGGCTGTTATTGGGGTCATTTATGGTGTTGTCGTTATCTATCACTTGATACCAATCTAAACGTGTAGAAAGTTGATGTGCTTCATGGGTATACGTTGCAGCAATGTAGGCCGCGTAAAAGTCATTGTTGACAATATTTTCCCCCATCAAGGTATCACCTATCAGCGCTTGCCCGAAAAAGGTTACATTGCGGTTACGCATATGGCGAAGGGTTAACGCGTGAAATCGCGTGCGCCAAGCATATATCCTGTCAGGGTCGAAAATGAGTGGGTTGGCACGGTTATCGTAATAATAGTAACGTAGCTCTGAACGGCGCTTATGGGCTAAATGCACACCTGCGTAATAACCTATTTTAGTATCAATTTCACGAAAGGGATCTGTCCATGCCCAAGCGCCTATTCCTTCTTCAGATACCACGCCAGGAATGGGAGTGAATTTCACTCTATCATTGTTCAGCGACTGCCTGTCGTGTAGCGCAAAACCACGCCAAGATAACACGGTGCCTGTGGTGTCGTTACCCTTAAATAGGCTTCCTACCACTTTCCATGACCAGTCACGCCTTACTTGCCTGCCGTTTTGTCTTAAGCTTGCCTCTACACCGAACGTACGAAGTTCTTCGCCAAACCAGCTATTAATGGCTGAATTAGATAGAAAGTGTGGTGACAGCCACCCCATGTCGGTGTTTTCGGCAGAAATTGCAGGGTAGAAAAAGCCAAGCTTAACTTCTGGTTTAATCGTAGATGGAGTGAGTGGTCGGTATTGAGTATAGAGTTGGCTAACCCCGAGTTTTTGTTCTCCATCACTATACCCATTGGCCACAGCATGAAACTGCCAATCATCGCTGAGCACTTTATTGTACGCCAGGGCCGCTTGAGATAACGCGACTGCATTATTTTCAAAGCGCTGGTGGGAAGCGCCATTTTTTTGAAATGTACCAGCATTATCTGCTGAAAGAATGCTACCTCTAAGCAACAACCTTGTATCTGAAAAAGCGTGAAAACTGATGAAGCAAAAAATAGCGAGAATACAGCGGCTGAACATTAATAATCACCAAAACCATCGTCGAAATCATCATCGCTTGCTATCACTTTTGTTAAGGTTAGTGTGAAGCTTTTATCGCTGGTTAACTCAACTTCAGATTCAATAAAGGGCTTCTCGTTTGGCGCGTTAGGATGCCAAAACTCAACACTGTACTTGCCAGCGGGAAGTGAGATACCGGCGTTACCGTCATCTGCGGTTTTTACAAAATAAGGGCTATCGGCAATAACGATGTAACCTAGCATCCAATCGTGAATATTACAGCCAATATCCACAATTCCAGCTTGCTCAAAGAACAATGGTTCGGCGGTAAATTCTTTGTAGAGCTTTAGCTCAAACTGCTTAGTGGGTGAAAAAGAATAAACATGATGGAACACGTTATCGGCGTTAGGGAAGGTAACTTCTGTGTTCTTCTGTACTACAAGTACATGAGGGGCAAACTGCTTATTGATTTGATTCATAATTGCAGTTTTAGGTGTTGATTCTGCTTCTGAGTTTTTAGTTTCTGTGCTGGGTAAATCAAACAAAGGGGTGAAGATAACTACGCCGTCTTTTACGGGGGACTGTTCGGCGTCTAATAGGGTTATTGATGCGGTTACATTATCTGCAAGCGCATTAAATGGCGCAAGCATTACAATAAAGGCTAGCACAGCACGCTTATTGAAGTTTTGCGCCACGCGGTTAAACCAGCAAATGTTCGGTGTAAAAAAGCATAATCCACACATTAGTTCATTCATCTAAGAGTAACCCTATCTTTTGCTAAAAGCTGTTTTTTCAGTCATATAGAGACCGGAGGTAAAGCTGGTTTATTTCACAGTATTCTAAGCGTTTATATGAGCATCTATGTAAGTGTTTAAATAAGCGCATTGATTAATAATCTTTCTTTACGCTGCCTAACTTTATGGATGACGTTAGGCCAATCTTTAAGGTGCATTTACACATAAACGAGGAAAATACCTAGCAAGATATAATTATTAATAAAATAAGACTGTCAAAACATACCTACAAGAATAACCTTGCGTGACGGGTAAGGTTTTGTCCAGTTTAAACGATGGAGAATTTTCTAATGAGGTTGTGGTATACGTGATGAAGTTTATCGAGTTCTTCTCTATCGGCTTTACCGCCTTGCACCAAAGACTGAATGCTTTGGTCTAGCTCATATAAGCTTTCACGAATGTCTTGGTCAGCTATCATGCTTTGCATCCATGTAATCGCTGCAATTCTCTCGCCGCGAGTTACTGGTGTAACCTTATGCAAACTTGAGGAAGGGTAGAGTACAGCGCTACCTAGGTTACCTTTGACTTTCTGCTCGCCGAATCCGGTCTGAATAACTAACTCTCCACCTTCGTAATCGCTTGGGCTAGATAGAAACACCGTCATCGACATATCGCTACGCAAAACATCAGGGGTATTAGGAATACGCATAATAGCGGCATCTACATGATAGCCGTAAGTTTGCGATTCGCTGTAACGGTTGAAACAAGGAGGAAAAATGCGCTGAGGTAGCGCAGCAGAGACTACTTGCGGGTGGTTGCCTAGGCTTGCCAACAAGTTGTTGGCAAGCGCTTGAACCGTAGCGTGCTGCGCATCAGCTTGACCATTATTTTTAACCCCTGCTGCCATGCCCATTGCGGTCGCTTTTCCATCGTTAAATGGTACATCGGCTAAAGCAGCCCGATATTGCGCTACTTGGTCGGCGTCTAGTAGGTTATCAATAATGATCATCTTTTTGCGTTTCTCTTTAAACTAACTTAGAACTCGTAGTTTACCGTACCAGTTACGTTACGGCCGTCACCAATGTACATGAAGGCACCAGAGCGATAAGCGGCAGTCCAGTATTCTTCATCAAACAAGTTTCCAATGTTAACACGGAACGTTAGTTTTTCAGATGCGTAGTAGTTTGCAAACAAGTTAAATACTTGATAGTCAGGAACGACAATTGAGTATTCCCCAGTATCTGCGCTGTAACCTGCCGCAGTGTCAGGCTGACCACCGAACATTTCCGACTTGTACGTGTAGTCACCACCAAACGCGAATTTCTCATTGGGTTGATAACGCAACTGCAAGTAGAAACTTTCATCAGCGAAGTTACTTAATGCAAGACCAATATTAGACTCTGTGAATGAGTCTAGTACTTCTGAGTCCATGAAGGCGGCAGAGGCTTGAACACTAAACTTCTCAGTAATATCACCACTAACACCAAACTCAACACCTTCAACGCGGTTTTCACCCGTGTTTAATGTACCAATGGTTGAGTAGTCATCTTCACCGATACTTTCATGTACATCGCTTTTCGTAATGCGGAAGATTGATGCATTTGCCATCAATTTTTCATCAAATAGCATCCATTTTGTGCCAATTTCGATGTTTTCAACATGCTCTGGATCAGCTTGCGCAGCTTGTTCAGGCGTACCACATAGTCCACCGTAACCACAGTTCGCGCCAAGGTCAGACTCGCCGCCATTGATGTTCGTTGCAGTGCTGTAAGAGGCGTAAACATTACCGTGTTCAGTAATGTCATATACTAAACCTAAGTGCCCGTTAAACAACTCATCAGAAAACTCATAAAGGTCGCGACTTGTTTGGTTGCTATAGTCGTAGCTATCCATACGTAGGCCAAAGAACACGTCTAACTTATCGGTTAACGCAAAGGTATCCATGGCGTAAATGGCATAGGTTTCAATATCGAAAAGGGCATCTTCATCACCACGTTCAATGGTTCTGTCCATTAATGACCCGATGTTATCGATAAGGTTTCCATCACCATCAAGGATACAATAGCTTTGTGATACGCCACGACGACCACCAATTGCACAGTTAGTATTTAGGTTTTCAATATCAAAAACACCGTTATCAACCGATTCATCGCTGTACTCAAAACCAAATACTAAACGGTGATCTAAGCCTGCAAATGACGTGTCCCAGAAAAGGTTAAATTGAGTCGTGAAGTAATCTACTTCTTGCCAGCCTTGGTGAGTGCTAAGTCGAAGTGTATCTACACCTGGTGCGGTTTCATCAGAATCATCACGCGTTGTCGCGCTCATACCGGTCGTTACGTATTCGTTTTCAGTGTTACCTGCACGAGTCGCGTTATAAAAACGAACATTGTCGCTAATTTCATATTCGGTACGGAAGGTAAAAGTGGTGACTTCTGAGTTTTGGAAGTCGTCATCTTGTGCATAAACAGGAATATCTTCTAACGGATAACCCGCATCACGGTCGTAGTAACTCCCTAAGTCAGGCTTATCTTCTGCATTAAGGTAATAAACATCACCAATGAAAGACAACCTGTCGTTAGGGTTTAGTACGTAAGAAAGCTGAACACCATCACGTCCACGTTCAATGCCTTCGCGACCCGGCTTGTCTTCTTGAGACGTGAGTGCATTAACACGAATTGCACTGTTTTCCGTTAAGGTCTTGTTCAAATCTACCGTTAAGCGCGTGTGCTCATCGGTACCAACGGCAGCATCAACACGACCAAAGTTATAGCTAGTAGAGGCTTTTTTCGTAATGCTGTTTACCGCACCGCCTGAAGAGCCACGGCCAGCAAATGTTGAACTTGGGCCTTTAGTAATTTCAACACGCTCGGTGGCGAAACTTTCACGGGTAGTCATACCTGGGTCACGCAAACCATCAACAAACACATCGCTGCGTGCTTCGTGGCCACGTATTACATAGCGATCACCAAAAGCATTACCATTCTCACCTGTGCCAAGAGTTACACCGGCTTGCGCAGCAAGAATATCTTTAAGGTCAGTTTTACCACTTTCTTGAATTTGGTCTTGTGTAAGAACACTAATGGTTTGTGGTGTATCAACAAGGTCGGCTAAACGACGAGGATCGCCAGACTTGTCATAGCGATAGATAGACTGCTGAACACCATGGATGCGAATTAGCTCAATTTCGTCTTGTTGCGCTTTACATTCCGCTTCGGTTTTATCTTTACAGATTTCAGTTTCTTGAGTTTGTGCAATTGCAGCGCCGTGTCCGAAAGCTAAGGCCGCAGCAATGGTTTGTGCACCCATCGTTAACGTTTTATTTATCATTGTGTGTGTTTTCCCTATGTGTGTTGAGGCACAGAAGTGTATTCAAGTAGTAAATGAATGTAAATACTAATGAGAATAATTCTCATGCGTTATTTATTGGAGGGTTTTTAGAAAAACTTAAAGGGCTGCTTTAAAGGGGATATAACAGAAAATGGAAGGTGGTTTGCAAACCACCTCAAATAGCGTAGCGCATCATATCTTTGGGAAGTTAACGGAGACAATCACTCCGCGTTTGTCATCTCGATTGGCCAGGGCGAGCGTACCTTGATGAAAAGCGACAATAATGTCAGCGATATAGAGCCCCAAACCTAGATGCGGTGAACCTGCTGATTGCGCCGCCTCAGAATCAGGGCGAACCGATACCATTGATTGTACGAGTTGTTTTTTCATGCCTTCGGGCAATAGGGGGCCAGGGTTGTTCACAGTGAGGATAATTCTTTTATCTTTGGTATAAACTGCCACATCTATGATGTCGTCGGGTTGACTAAAATCGACCGCGTTAGAAATAATTTTATCAAACATTTGCGCGATAAGGTCGGGGGCGCCCTCGAGAACGGCAGCGTCTGATGCACAAGACAGTGCAAATTGCCTATCGGTGTAAGCATGTTGATACCCACCCACGCAGCCTTTAATTACGTCAATCAGGTTGAATGTAGTCACATCTTCCTGCGCAATGGCTTGCTCTAGTCGGGTGGCTTCACTCATGGCATTTAAAATAGAACTTAACCGACTTATACCGGACTGGGCACGTTGAACGAATACATCTTGTTGTGTACTGCTTTGCACGACCGCGTTTGCTTGGTCTTCTTGAGAAGTATTAGGCTGCTGAGTTTTGGCTTGAGTACTGTCTTGGGCACTCACTTGAGACAACGCGTCAAGAGACGACTTCACCACGGCTATTGGGGTTCTAAGTTCATGGGAAAGCCGAGAAGCCATGTTCTCTAAATAGGAGTTATATTGCTGTAATCGCGTTAAAACATCGGAAAACGCTCGCGACAGATCGCCAATTTCATCACCCTCTTTGGCAACCGGTAATTTACCGACAATCTTACCGTTGGCATCAATGATTGCCTCGGTGTTATCTCGAAGCCGCCTAATACGATTGGATATTCTGCTGGCAAAAAGTAATAAACCTAAAGTACCCAGTAACATGACTGCCAAAATCACGTGAAATAATTGCTCTAAAGCGCGGTTTCTCAATGTGCGGATACCGTTCGTGGTTTGCTCTACCACCACAGCACCCATTACTGCGCCCTCAATAAAAATAGGGTAAGCGGCAGACACCACCACGGCTTTGTTATCGGGTGTTAACCGCCATAATGAATCCGGTTGACCGTTAAGGGCTAAGCCTATATCTCGGCCAGCCAACGCGTACGCATCTTCCAGTTCATCCACAAAGTCGGCGGGTGGCTTTGTGAGAATATGGTAATACAAGGGCAGTAGCCAATGGGTTTCCACCCATTGCCATACCGGGTTTTCGCTTGCCTCTCGCTTGGCAGTATTTAGCCCTGAAGCCGTTTGTATATCGCCTGCTCGCGCCAATACCCGCTTATGGTTGTCTATCACCCACACTCTGGAATCAGCATATTTTAGCCCTGCCAATATGCGCTCAATTTCTGGTGACGGTGTTACCACAGTCCCTAGCTCATCAATATTATTGGTGTTGGCGGTGCCTATGGCATAGCGTTTCTGCCTTGTTACTGGGTCGTCAACATCAACAATGGCAAAGGCGAGTGCACCTGATGTCATTGAAAGGGGAAAGCGAAGTTCAATATTATAGCCAGTAGCGGTTTCTTGCCAGCGACCTTGAATGCTAAGCGCATTTTCTACAGCGCGATATGCTGAGCCAGATTCTGCTAGTTTAAACGCATTTACCCAGCCACTTTCATAGGGGGCTACTACGTATCGTGCTAAATTACCTGCTGGGGTTTGCATACCAATAAGTAAATGGTCACCCCGCTCCACACTTAAACTATTTGCCTGTCGCCACAACAAGGCATCGTCGGTAACGTTGAACATGGCATACAGAAACTGATCATATCGGCCTACCATATGCTCGAATGAGAGGCTAATCGCTTTATCTACACTAGCGGTGCCTCTATTCTCGCTAGCGGCGCCCTTGTTTTCGTCGTTAGTGTGAAGGTTAGTAAAGCGCTCAACAATTTCACTTGCGCCATAGTGGGTAAGCAAGTCGTCAATTTGTTGCCAATCGTTTAGTTCACCGTCAAGCTGAATAGGATAAGGAATGGGCGGGGCGTATAAGTCAGTGCCAGGGCGTACGTCTTTTAAATAGGCCGATTCGCTGTCGAATAACGCAGGGCGCTCATGTAGGGCGGTTGCTACCGCCCGCGCCGTACCTATCATGGTTTGTTCTTGGCCTGTGCGAAGGTATTGCTCTAGCTCCCATACGTAATTATACCCAAGGTAGGGAATGGCAAAAAAGAACAGCGACAACACAAGCAACTGTAAGCGTATGGAGAACCTTAACCGCATATTAGCAATACCTTACAACTGCCATCTGTACCCCATACCGTAAACGGTATCTATGTGGTCGAACTGCGGGTCTAATTGAATGAATTTTTTGCGCATACGTTTTATATGAGAAGTAATGGTGGTGTCATCTACTACCATGCGCGACTCATCCATTAATTGTTGCCTACTTTTAACATGGCCTGGGTGTTTAATCAGCGCGTGTAACATCCAAAATTCTGTCACTGTCAGGGCGACAGGCTCGCCGCTCCAACTTACTGTCATACGAGAGGCATCCACTTTTAATTCGCCTATACGAAGCTCGTCCTTTTGCTCGACAGGGGCTGACATTAAATCGCTTCGTCTGAAAAGCGCGGCGATACGGGCAAGTAGGTGAGCCATGCTGATATCTTTAGTTAAGTAGTCGTCGGCACCCATGCGAAGCCCGCTGATGGTGTCTACGTCGTTGTCTCTAGCGGTAAAAAAGATAAT
The DNA here is from genome assembly GCF_019249255.1 of Alteromonas lipotrueae. Taxonomy (NCBI): domain Bacteria; kingdom Pseudomonadati; phylum Pseudomonadota; class Gammaproteobacteria; order Alteromonadales; family Alteromonadaceae; genus Alteromonas; species Alteromonas lipotrueae. The sequence continues at coordinate 27,925 of NZ_JAESDJ010000018.1, forward strand.
AGGCAAAGTGGGCGACAAACCTCGCAACTGCTGACATAGCAAAAAACCGCCTTCCATTTCTTCTTTTAAACCAATATCAATGATGGCTAAATCTGGCAATGCTTCGTTAAACGCCTGAGTTGCCGAGGGGCGATCTTCAAACGCATTCACCTTGTAGCCTTGTGCTCTTAGGGCAACAAGGTAGTTTTCTCTGATAGCAGCATCATCTTCTACTAGCGCAATTGTTTTAGGCATGGGATCTACTCTCAATCATTATTGGCACTACTATACCTTGGCAAAAGCGCGCGTGCCTGAGTTCGGCGCAAATTCCATAAAGTCGCCCGCTTTTGGCCATATTTGCCATTAAACAAAATAGCTTTTCCATTATTGTGCCCTGATATTGCCTTGTCTGCTTGGTTAACTATATCTGTGCTTGGGAAGACAGATTGACTCAAGTATGACTCACTTTGGTACGCCAACCCCTTGCACTGTGCCTAACCCCCAACTAGGTGCAGTGCTTTTTTATACCTGCCACCGTTGGTTAAGCCTCCTATATCTCGTTCTCTTCCTATTTTTGTTTGCTTGCGATAATCGTTAATCACCCTGAATAGTCTGTAACCCAGTCAGTAAACGACAGGGCAAAAATGCTCAATATCGATAAAGGAATACATTGAGGCTTCGATAAAAAATCGATAAAAATAGCAAAATAATCGGCAAGCTCAGGGGAGTTGCAGACAGATGGGATAATAAGTGTGACATAATTACCCCCTTTTTTATTTCGTCTTTGAATTAGTGATAGCATGAGTGGAATGGGTATTGAATATCCCTATTACGGCAAGGGTTGAATTACTAACATTTGCCAGCACTATGCTTAAAACACGCTTACGGTAGGTATACCGTCATATTATCACTGTTGTCGGTGTATTATGGCAGATTGGTAATCACTTCAACTTGCGTCAAACTGAATTTATAGAGCATTTGATTTACAGGGCTCTCGATTTACAGAGCACTCCATTTCTGGAGGCCTCAAATTACGAGCAACTTACGAGCAACTTACGGGCAGCACATGAAAGCGTTGGATATATCAGGCTTAACCAAAACGTATAAAGGTGGCGTACAGGCACTTAAAGGCGTAGATCTCACTGTCGATAAAGGTGACTTTTTCGCTTTACTTGGGCCTAATGGCGCGGGTAAATCTACCACTATCGGGATTATCAGTTCTTTGGTTAATCAAACCGATGGCAAGGTATCGATTTTTGGCTACGACCTTCATACCCAAAAAGAGCAAGCCAAAGCATGTATTGGTTTAGTGCCACAGGAATTCAACTTCAATCAGTTCGAAACCGTGATGCAAATTGTGCTCAATCAAGCGGGTTATTACGGCGTGCCCCGAAGCATAGCGAAAGAACGGGCTCAGAAGTATTTAGCTCAGCTCGATTTATGGGAAAAACGCGATGCCAGAGCCCGCGAACTATCAGGCGGCATGAAACGCAGGCTAATGATTGCCCGCGCGCTTATGCATGAGCCTCGTTTATTAATACTTGATGAGCCTACCGCCGGTGTAGATATAGAAATTCGCCGTTCAATGTGGGGCTTCTTAGAGGAGATTAACCGCCAAGGTATTACCATTATCTTAACGACGCATTACCTTGAAGAAGCAGAAATGCTGTGCCGCAACATTGCCATTATTAACAAAGGCGCCATTGTGGAAAACACCAGCATGAAGGCCTTATTGTCGAAGTTGAACACAGAAACGTTCGTGCTGGACATTAACCTTGGTCAACAAAAGCCGTCCCTGATGGGTTACGAAAGTCGTTTACTTGACGACCATACTTTGGAAGTCGATGTGGAAAAGGCAGAAGGGTTAAACCCTGTTTTTGCTCAATTGACCGAACAAGGCATTCAAGTATTGAGTATGCGTAATAAATCAAACCGATTAGAAGAGCTGTTTGTGCGTTTGGTTGAAACGGCAAAGGCAGAGGGTTAAACATGAATTCACAGGCAAACACACAGTCTGAAGAAAAGATTGGCTGGTTCAAGCAAAACTACGTGGCGCTAACCACTATTTGGATAAAAGAGTGCACTCGCTTTTTACGCATTTGGATCCAAACCTTAGTTCCACCCGCTATTACCATGAGTTTGTATTTCGTGATTTTCGGTAGCCTTATCGGTAACCGAATAGGCGAAATGGGCGGCTTTTCTTACATGGAGTTTATTGTTCCAGGCTTGATCATGATGTCGGTTATCACCAACTCATACGCAAATGTATCGTCGTCTTTTTTCAGTGCGAAATTTCAGCGAAATATTGAAGAGTTATTGGTTTCTCCGGTGCCCACTTCGGTGATCATTCTAGGCTTTGTAGGGGGCGGTGTAGCAAGGGCAGTGCTAATTGGCATTATTGTTACTTTGGTATCGCTGTTCTTTGTTGATGTGCAGATACACCATATCGGTATCATTATTCTTACCGTACTACTGACCTCATCATTGTTTTCAACGGCAGGGCTAATTAACGCCATTTTTGCAAAAACTTTCGATGATATTAGTGTTGTACCTACCTTCGTATTAACCCCGTTAACCTACCTTGGCGGCGTATTTTATTCCCTTACTCTTTTGCCTGAGTTTTGGCAGTGGGTAAGTAAAGCCAACCCTGTTGTGTATATGGTGAATGGGTTCCGCTACGGGTTCTTAGGGGTTTCAGATGTTGACGTTACCTTATCGTTAGCATTATTAGTGGGCTTTAATATTGTGCTGTTCGCTGTTGCTTATTACCTGCTTAAAACAGGTAAAGGAATACGTAGCTAATGGCTAGCGGGAACTCCAGAGGGATTACAACAAATCAAGAAGGTGTGCACGAAAAGCTCGATGAACTAGTAAAGCGTTACAAGTCATCTGAAAACCAGCGCCCCATTGGCGAGCATACGCAGCTCGCCTTCAATGAAGCAACCGAATGGCTTGACGGGTTTACCGGCTATATTATTTTAGACTCTTGCTGTGGCGTGGGTGAAAGCACAGCAAATATTGCTAAAGCGAACCCTGATTGCCGCGTTATTGGCTTAGATAAATCGGCGCTGCGGGTGGACAAGCATCAGCATTATTCAGCTGGGCAAGATAATTATCGGGTTATTCGCGCCGATGTGAATGATTTTTGGCGATTGGTTCACCGGGCAAATTGGAAGGTAAGTCAGCATTGCTTGTTCTATCCAAATCCTTATCCGAAGAAAACCCAGGTGCAAAAACGCTGGCACGGTAGTGCAGCCATGGCTGATTTAATGGCGATAACCTCGAATATTGAGGTACGTAGTAATTGGTTGGTTTATCTAATGGAATTTGCTCAAGCTGCTACGCATTATGGCTTGGTGTCGAATTTAGCTGAAATTACGTCTGATAACGCCATGACGCCATTTGAACGCAAATATCGCGCTAGCGGCCAACACTGTTGGTCGCTCAATTGCTATTCAGAAGAGGCCGATGGCGGTGCGTAGAATAGGCGAGAATCGTTAACGGCGCCTAGTGATGGGGAGTATTTGGTTGTGGAGGGCTAAAGACATAGCCTTGGGCATACTGAATGGGCAGTTTGTTCACGCTTTCCAGCAGTAAATCTGTTTCAATATGTTCTGCTACCACGCTAATAGCACGCGCTTGGCAGAGAGCGAGCAAATTGTCGACGTAATCTTGTACGGCGTCATCTTTTTCATAGTGGCTAATCAAACCTCCGGCTAATTTAATGCCGTTAATCGGCATATTCAGTATTGCATTAATATTGCCGGGGTTTTCACCCACGTTATCTAAGAAAACCCCGAGTCCTGCCTCAGTGCTTCTCTCAACAAACGCTTGCATTAACGCTGGGTGGGTTAATGCACTGGCGGCGCTTATCTCAACACTGACTCTTTCCGGGTTGGGGTAGTCTATTAAATGGGATAGAAGCGTATTGGTCAGGCTTTCGTTTAGTAAATCTCGCGCACTAATATTAATGCTCCAAGGCACTTGTACATGGCGAAAATAACGGGCACTTTGGCAAAACATGGCTTCAGTAAGGGCTTTAACGTGTTGCTCACGTTCAATCAGGTAGAGAAATTCGCTAGGTAAAAAGGTTTTGTCTTCGGCGGTAATTAAACGAGCTAAGCACTCGTAACGCCACACACGCTTCGACCTTAAATCTATGATAGGTTGGAAGTAGGGCACGATATTATTGATAGAAACGGTTTCACTTACGGCTCTTATTGGCACACTGCAGCCTTTATTTTTATTCGTATGTATAGCCAAAATATAGCATTACCCGTCATCATTTGAGAAGTTTAGGTTACTTCACAGTAATGATAGCGAATTATCACCACAGAATATCTTGCGCTGATACACGGTCAAATCATCGGGATACGCTTGGCGTAGTGGGCAATCTGAGGTAAAGTTCGTGACCCTGAAAGTATTATGATCGCTTTCAGCGTAGGCAACGAAGTTGGGTTGTGTTTTCTTGATAAAGAGTCATTTCAAAGTGAGGTTGGTTGAGTGGGTGAAGCGCAAGTTAGTCTAGAGCACCTGTTTAGGGTCTTTACCAAGCCTGAACACAAAGACTCAAAGATGGCTCAAATTGAACAGCATTTATCTGACAATATCTTAGATTTTTTGTCGCAGCACGTTGTTACCAAAAAAACCTCACTGGAAGAGATTGAGAAAGACTTCTCGGACTCAAAAGTACCTGAATCGCCAGAGTTTGTTTCAACCCACGCTGAAAGCTTACTAGATAAACTGGTTGCCCATTCGGTAAATACTTATTCACCCACGTTTATCGGTCATATGACCTCTGCATTACCGTATTTTCATTTGCCCCTGTCTAAGTTGATGGTGGGACTTAATCAGAACTTGGTAAAAATAGAAACCTCGAAAGCCTTCACGCCCCTTGAGCGTCAAGTGCTAGGTATGATGCATAACCTCGTTTATGACGAATCAAAAAACTTCTACGATAGTCACTTACACAGTGCTAAGCGTTCTTTAGGCGCTTTTTGTTCCGGTGGTACCATTGCCAATATTACCGCCTTGTGGGTAGCTAGAAATAAAATTTTGGGCCCGCAAGAGGGGTTTGCTGGTGTAGCAAAAGCAGGGCTTGCTGCGGCTTATCGCTTCCACGATATTAATCATCTTGGTGTCATGTGCAGTAAGCGTGGGCACTACTCCCTATCAAAAGCAGTCGATGCATTGGGGTTAGGTCGTGAGCAATTACTATCCCTACCTGCCCCGAATCAAACCCTCGACCCTGAAAAAGCACTCGCCGCAGGTAAACGTTATCAGGAAGAAGGCAACAAGTTGCTGGCCATTGTTGGCGTTGGTGGTACTACTGAAACAGGGCATGTCGATCCGCTTAACGAATTGGCTGATGTAGCTAAAGAATTAGGATGTTGGTTCCATGTTGATGCCGCATGGGGTGGGGCAACCTTGTTCTCATCGCAATATAAACACCGCTTAAAAGGCATTGAGCGTGCCGACTCAGTTACTATTGATGCCCATAAACAAATGTATGTGCCCATGGGGGCAGGTATGGCGTTGTTCAAAAACCCTGAAGATGCCAATGCAGTGCGCCACCATGCCCAATACATACTGCGTGCAGGATCTAAAGATTTAGGCGCGACTACCCTTGAAGGTTCGCGTAACGGTATGGCCATGATGGTGTACTCTGCCATGCATATTTTTGGTCGTAGGGGCTATGAGTTGTTAATCGACAGAAGCATCGAAAAAGCGGTCACCTTTGCCGATATGATTGCCAAGCACCCTGACTTTGAGTTGACCACGTCACCTACACTGTCATTGCTGACTTATCGAGTCTGTCCTGCTGGCCTTCAAGAAAAGGTTAAACATGCGGATGAGGCCACTAAGCATAAGATTAACGAGAAGCTTGATAGGCTGACTGTAATTGTACAGAAGCAGCAACGTGAGGCAGGGAAGTCTTTTGTCTCTCGTACACGCTTAGAAGCGCCAGAATACCCCACTAACTGTATTACTGTATTCAGGGTGGTGTTAGCGAACCCGCTTACCAGTACTCAGGACTTACGCAATATACTTAACGAGCAGCACGTTATTGCTACCGGTACTAAACTTTATAAAGAGTTAGTGAAGATGATAGAGACAATACCTGTTGTCTGATAAATCGCGCTGACTATTCGGGTTATTAGGATGACTCATTACTAGCAAATGAAAGCAGATACAAAAAAGCCCCCGCATTCGTACGGGGGCTTTTTTTTAATGCGTCATTAACAACGTAAGCTTTAAAGCGCGGTATTAATACCGGAGCCTATACGTGGGTTTGTACCTAAACTTGGATTTGGAGGTTGTCGATAAGACGGGTGTTACCCAGAAACGCCGCCACCAAAATAACCAAGTGTGTATCGGTTTGTTTGGCAGGCTTTAAACTTTGAGCATTAACAATATGCACATAGTCATTGTTGAAGCCTGAATCGGTGAGGCTATCTGCAAGGTCGGCTGCCAAGGCGACATAATTTCTTTCGCCCGCTTCTATACGCGCTTTCAATGCCGTCATTTCACTGTAAATAGTGGCGGCAGTATGGCGTTGCTCGTCGGTCAAATAACCGTTGCGTGAGCTTAAGGCTAAGCCAGAAACGTCTCGCTGTGTGGGAATACCATGAATGGTCACACCCATAGAAAGGTCGCGCACCATGGTGCGAATAACCTGCAACTGCTGAAAGTCTTTCTCGCCGAAAAAGGCATCATCAGGGTGAACCATATTAAATAATTTGCTCACCACGGTGGCTACGCCACGAAAATGCCCTGGGCGACTTGCTCCGCACAAGATATCTGAAATGTCAGGTACTTCTACGACGGTTTGATGTTCAACGCCGCCGGGATACATATCAGACACGCTCGGTAAGAAGACGGCATCAACACCGGCTTCAATAAGCTTGGCTTTGTCTTCTTCAATGGTACGTGGGTATGCATCTAAATCTTCATTAGCACCAAATTGCATAGGGTTAACAAAAATGCTCACCACCACCCGGGCATTATGTGCCTTGGCGCGCTTAACCAGTTTTAAGTGCCCATTGTGGAGATTCCCCATGGTAGGGACGAATCCTACGGTGTTGCCACTGCGTTTCCATTCGCCAGTAAGTTTTCGTAATGACGCAATGTCGTCAACAACCTTCATATTTAAACCTCGTTACTCAAAGCTGTGCTCAGGGGACGGGAAGGCACCACTTTGTACTTCTGCGATATACTGCTGAACGGCCTTGCGCATATCGCCCGTCTCGGCAAGGTAGTTTTTTGAAAACTTCGGCATGTAATTGGCGCTTATACCAAACATGTCATGCATCACCAGAATCTGGCCATCAGTATCATTTCCGGCACCAATACCGATAACGGGTACGCTCAACGCTTCGCTTACGGCTTTGCCTAACGAAGACGGTACGCACTCAAGCACTAGTAGCTGAATGCCTGCCGCTTCAAGCGCTTTCGCTTCAGCTAGCAGTTTTTCTGCTTTGTCGGCTTCACGGCCCTGTATTTTAAATCCACCAAAAACGTGAACCGACTGCGGCGTGAGCCCTAAATGACCACATACAGGCACGCCACGCAAATTCAAACCCTGAATGGTTTCACATAACCAGCTCCCGCCTTCCATTTTAATCATGCTTGCACCCGCTGCCATAAGCTTGGCTGCATTCGCATAAGTTTGTTCTGGCGTCGCGTAGGACATAAACGGCATGTCAGCTAATACGAAGGCACGTTCGGTGCCTTTCCTTACGCTGCGCGTATGGTATTCAATATCTTCAATGGTCACCGGTAAGGTGTCGCTTTCTCCCTGAAGCACCATACCCAGCGAATCGCCAATTAGTAAGGCATCAATACCTTGCTCATCAAACATTTTAGCAAAGCTGGCATCGTAAGCTGTTAGTGAGGTAATTTTTTCGCCGGCTTGCTTCTTTTTGAGCAAGCCAGAAACAGTAATTTTCTTCATAGCAACCTTCCAGGGAAAGAGTAATGTGGCGAACTATACGGATTTTGAAGCTAAATGGAAGGGCGCAGGCGTTTAAGGCCATCAAGTGAGCACTTAGCAACCCAGTGAGAAATAGGTTTTCCGTCGGGCATGACCATAGATTGGGCTATTTCAAAGAGAGGAACTAACACAAATTCCCGCTCAGACATGCCAATATGTGGCACAGTAAGATCAGGCGTAGAAATAGTTTGGCTACCGTAAAGTAATATGTCCAAATCTAGGGTTCTTGCGCCCCAGCGTTGGCCCTTACGTTCACGGCCAAAATCGTGTTCGGTACGCTGGAGTGCACTTAACAACTTATCCGGTGCTAGCGTTGTTTCAATTAGGCATACCGCGTTAATGTAATCCGGTTGGTCTTGCGGGCCCATAGGTTTACTTGCATACAGCGACGAGCATGTCAGCACCCGAGTACCTTCAAGTAAACCCAGCGCAATAAAGGCATCTTCAACGTGTTGAACTGGGTCACCTAGGTTACTGCCTATAGCAATATAAACGTGCTCTTTATGCATCAGTATTTCTCGATGCTGGGCGGCGTTTACGCTTTCTTGGTTTTGGGCCATCACCTTCTTGGCGTCGTAAGTCGTTTAACATTTTCTTTTGCTTACCGGGTTCGCCGTGTTGAAAATGCGTCCACCACTGAGCTAGCTCCAATAGGGCTCCGCCTTCAACTTGCCCGCGAACGAGTAGAAAATCGTAGCCAGCACGAAATTTAGGGTGGGTTAACAGCTGAAAGGCACGACGGCCGAAACGCTTAGGAAGGCGTTGCTGCAAAATCCAAATGTCTCGAATAACCGTGGAAAAACGCTTAGGGATCATAATGCGTTGTGTTTGCTTCGCAATCACTTCTGTTGATGCGAGATTAAAAGCATCGTGTGCGTTTAAGCCAGACTCCGCTTGCAAGATTTGCGCGCGCTCCTCTAATGGGTACCAAAGCAGTGCAGCATACAAAAATGCAGGTGTTACCCGTTGATCGTTATTAATTCTTTCATCGGTGTTTTGCAGTACTTTCAAAACAAACTGCATTTCACGACTGTTTTCGTCTTCGATAAGTGGCGCAAGTTGCGGGAATAACGGTGCAATTAAGCCGTACTCACGCAGCATCATAAAGGTTTTTTCACCTTTTCCAGATAAGAATAGTTTTAACGTTTCTTCGAACAAACGGGCGGCAGGAATATTATTTAATAACCCAGCCAGCTTTTTGATTGGTGTAGCAGTGTCGTCGCTTATACGCATTGAAAGCTTAGTCGCGAAACGCACGGCGCGAAGCATTCGAACCGGATCTTCACGGTAGCGAACTTCAGGGTCGCCAATTAAACGTACTTCACGCTTCTCAATGGCTTCTAGGCCATTCGCAAAGTCTTTTACCGTGAAATCAGCCACACTGTAGTACATGGCATTAAACGTAAAGTCTCGGCGTTCGGCATCTTCTTCAATACTGCCAAAAACATTATCTCTAACCAGCTGCCCATGGGCATCTCGTTTCGACACTGCTTTGTTCTTCGGTACTTCTTTAGCCTCAGGCTCTTCGTTGTGATGGCCACGAAAAGTTGCTACTTCTATTACTTCACGGCCAAATACAATGTGAGCGAGTCTGAAACGACGGCCAATTAAACGGCAATTTCTAAACAGCCCCTTAATTTGTTCCGGTGTGGCATTGGTGGCCACATCAAAATCCTTTGGCTCATGCCCCATCAAAATATCGCGAACACAACCTCCGACCAAATAGGACTCGAAGCCTGCTCCGTTAAGGCGATACATGACTTTCAACGCATTAGGGCTCACGTCTTCGCGAGAGATGCCGTGCTCCCCACGAGTCATAACACGAGGCTCTAGTACATTGTCAGCGGTATGTTCCTTAGTAAAGGCTCGCTTAACAGAATTGAAAACACGATGAATGATGGTGAAGTCTCCGAAGGTTATAAAGGATGGCTATAATAAGTGGATTCGTGCTCGCCCACAATAATTTCGGCTATTTTAGGTACTAATTTCCTATCCCAGCGTGATATTGCCATAGTAAGCAGTTGTGTGACATTTTCAAATTCGTTCGCGTGATAGTTACCTTGGCCTAAAAAAGACAGGCCGTGAACGATATTTTCCAACGCATTTTTGTTGTTAATGGGTGCAGCATGGTTTTGTTTGCTCAGTTTTCGCCCTTGGGACACAGCTGCAACCGGAATATGCCCATATCGTGGCACACTGCAGCCTAACGAACGATAAATAGCGTATTGAAGCGGGGTGACATCTAAAAGGTCACTGCCCCGAATAATGTCCGTTACACCCTGATATTCATCGTCTAATGCTACTACAAAGTTATAAGCGAAAAGACCATCACTGCGCTTAATTAAAACATCTTCTGGTACTGTACTTAATGGTGTTGCTTCGCTAGCGCTTATTGAGCCATCGTCGCTATTGCTATTGCTTTTGACTCTGTGTTGTTCCGCTTCGGCAAAGCTAGATGAAGTTAAATCAGGCGAGATTGAATGGGCTGCAGATATTGCCCCTGTTTTATCAACCCTGCCCATAATACCGTCATCAAAGGCACTTAAGTGGCAATCAAGTTTTAATCGTATTGCTAAGCCACGGGTATTTGGCGCTGATTCGGACACTGCCTGAGCGGTTAGGCCTAGTTCTCGACAATAGTGATTGTCGTGCCCGCCATTTGCTTTTATTTGCTTGCGAGTACAGGCACAAAAATAGGCTGACTTTTCTGCTAATAAATTATCAAGTTTTGCCTGATACCTTGCATGCTGTTGTTGTTGATATAAAACGGTACCATCCCAGTGAAGGTCGTGGCATTCAAGGGTATGCAAAATATCGCTATCGACACCAGGTAAACATCGAGTTGCGTCAATGTCTTCCATTCGAACTAACCATTGCCCATTGTGATGACGTGCATCTAGGTAGCTAGCGAGCGCGGTAACTAAAGAGCCGAAATGAAGTTGACCTGACGGCGAAGGCGCGAAGCGGCCGACATATAGAGGCGAGGAATCGATTTTAGTTGGCATTAATAGAAATACTGTTACACACCTCTATAGTAAATACTATGAGGCGTGTAACTTACTACGAAGGTTTATTAACCCTGTAGTTGCTTTTCTTTGATTTCTGCCATGGTCTTACAGTCGATACATAGATCGGCGGTAGGACGAGCCTCTAAGCGACGAATACCGATTTCAATGCCACATTGGTCACAAAAACCAAAGTCATCTTCTTCAATACGCTTAAGGGTCTTCTCAATCTTCTTGATTAATTTACGTTCGCGGTCACGAGTACGTAATTCAAGGCTGAACTCTTCTTCTTGCGCAGCGCGGTCTACCGGGTCTGGAAAGTTTGCTGCTTCGTCTTTCATGTGCGTAACGGTACGGTCAACTTCTTCACGAAGTTGATTGCGCCATGCTTTAAGCAGTAAACGGAAGTGCTCCATTTGCGGCTCGCCCATGTACTCTTCGTCAGCGGTAGCCTGGTACGGCTGCAATCCTGCTAGTGCTAATAGCCCTAGGGATTTTGTTTCTTTTCCTGTTGGCATCTGCCACATCTCCTACACTACGACATCCATCTTGTCCTGAATGAATCGATTAACTAAATCAAAGCCGTTCATTACAAGCAATTGCTCGTGTCTATGTAATTATTATGCTGATGATATTGATTATAAGTCAGCACTGTTACTAGTCTACGTGTTTCACGTACTTCCAGTAAAACAAGGCGCAAATATGAAGGCGAAATGAAAAAAATCAACCTCTTTTTCACACGTTTACTGGTAGTGTTTGATTTATAACTATTTTTTGTTCATCAATTGAACAGCTGGCAGCGAGGATCTTCACTCCGGATGCAACCGCGGTGTTTACGGCGTCGGCGTAAACAGGATCAATATCTCGCGCTACTTGTACAGAATGCACGGCCGTATGCTGAACACAAAATAATAAGCAGGTACTTATACCTTGTTGAGAAAGTTCTGCAAGTTCTAAACAGTGTTTTGCACCTCTAGCGGTTACCGCATCAGGAAAATATCCTTGGTTGCCTCGCGCCAGTGTGACAGATTTCACTTCAACATACTCACGGGTGTCACCTTGACCACAGGCAAAGTCAAAACGACTATTACCACCAGGCGGTGTTACTTCAGCTTTCCAATGACTAATGTTAGAAAATGCGGACAAGACCTTGTTATTTAGTGCCTCTGCCACCAATTTATTAGCATTGTGAGTATTAATGCCAATGAAGTCGCCTTCGAAGGTTTGGGCAAGCTCCCAGGTATATTTTAATTTTCGCTTAGGATTGTCAGACTCGCTCAAATAAACGGTGTAGCCAGGTTCGGCACACCCTGTCATTGCCCCTGTATTAGGGCAATGTGCAGTCACTATTGAGCCGTCCTCAAGTTCTACGTCGGCAAGAAACCGTTTATAGCGTTTAATTAAAGTGCCACGTAGTAGTGATGGCGAAAAAAGCATAATAATAGACCTGTAACGACATACATTTACATGCATTGCTAGAACTAAATATCTACCCCAGCAATGAAACGCAAAAATATATAAGGATTAAAACGTAATGGCAGAATTTACCGTAAGCTTATCCTCAGATAAAGCCAATAGTGCGTGGGGAGAAAATACTAAGCTCTCTTTTAGTGAAAATGGCGCAGTGATCCATCTATCTGATGGTGATAGCAGTCAGGGTGGAAAGAATGAACGTACCATTCAGCAAGTGGCGCGTAAGCTTGATGGGTTAAATATTCCCGAAGTGGCCTTAACAGGCGAGTGGACCAAAGAACAGCAATGGGCTTTCGCGTTAAGTTTTACCCGTGCTCGCAATCCTTCAATTATCAAATGGGCTGACAACGACGACAAGCAGTGGCTAGAACAAAACTACGCTGCTTTACTATTTACCCGTCAGTTAGTAAACGATACGCCTGAAGATTTAAGCCCTGAAACCCTAGCACAGCGTGCAGCAGTTTGGTTGTCTGAATTAGGTAAAGAGCATGTGTCTTATACCATGACAGTGGGTGAAGAATTAAGAGATGCGGGTTGGACAGGCATTTATAACGTGGGTAGAGGCAGTGAACGCCCGCCTGTGATGTTAGAGCTTGATTACAACCCAACCGGTGATCCTGATGCGCCTGTTGAAGCGGTTCTGGTAGGGAAAGGGATTACTTTCGACAGTGGTGGTTACAGCATTAAATCAAGTGAAGGTATGCTTGATATGAAATGTGATATGGGCGGCGCAGCTACCGTAACCGGCGCACTAGGCCTTGCCATTAGCCAAGGTATTAGTAAGCGTTTAAAACTCATTTTATGCTGTGCGGAAAACTTAATTAGCGGTCATGCTTATAAATTAGGTGATGTACTTACCTACAAAAATGGCGTGACCGTTGAAGTCGTTAATACCGATGCAGAAGGGCGTTTGGTATTAGCTGATGGGTTAATGGCAGCAACGGAAACGGGCGCGCCACTCATTATTGATGCGGCTACCTTAACGGGGGCAGCAGTGGTGGCGCTAGGCGCTGATTATCACGCAGTATTTTCAATGGATGATAGCGCGCGTTCACAAATGCTTGCGGCGGCAAGCGCTGAAAACGAACGTTTTTGGCCATTACCGATTGAATCATTTCATGCAGAGCGATGCCCATCTGCCTTTGCAGATACAGCAAACAGCCGACCTATGAAAGGCGGTGGCGGTGGCGGTGCTTCTAATGCGGCAGGCTTTTTATCACGGTTTGTAAACCCTGAAGGGAAAGGTTGGGTGCACTTAGATTTAGCGGCAGCTTATCATGGTGGAGCAACGGCAGAAATGCCAATAGGTGCAACGGCCAAAGGAATTCGAAGCATTGCAAGAATGCTTCAAGACTTTAAATAAGTCATAAACGGATGTCGCCACCCTAAGGTGGCGACATCACTTAATTCAGTTTATCTGTACAGATAAATGTTTGCGGGCAGTTAAATACCGCCTAAGCGCTCAGCAAGCACTTTGTAACGCTCTACATCCGCGCTATCAAACAGGGCATTGCCGTCTGTGTCTTTTTCTTTTGCTACTAATAAGCTTTCTCTTTCTAAGCGTTCAACTCTCACTTCTTGAACACCTAAATAGGCCGCTACTTCTTTTACAGTCATCAAACTCATTCTGCTGGTTCCCAACGTTATTTTGTTTTTAAATTCATTCTCGTTGTAAGCGCAGCTACCGCTGCAATACCTCGGTGCGCTCAATTATTGAGGTACATATTATTAATAAAATGACTCAATACAGAAATACGAGAATAGCTCAATTGTGCAGCTTTGCACTAGATGTATTTTGGCCCGCCACGATTTCAACGCGTTATATTTAATATTTAAGCCTAAAATTGACAAATTACGAATGCTTTTTTGTACAATGCTGAAAATTGTTTTATAAAAAATATTCTTGCTGCCAATGATACCCAGCAAGCTATTGGAGAATAAGAAAAAATGGATACTTGGTCAGCAGCCGTCATGTTATTCTTGATCATGGATCCTCTTGGCAATTTGCCTGTGTTCATGTCGGTTTTGAAGTCAATAGAACCCCGAAGACGGCAAATGATTCTTATTAGAGAATTACTGTTTGCATTAGGAATTTTGTTTTTATTCCTATTTAGTGGTCAGTCGGTGTTAAATTTTCTCAATGTTGAACAAGAAACGGTTAGCATTGCTGGTGGTATCATCCTATTTTTGATTGCACTTAAAATGATTTTTCCGTCAGCAGGCAACCCTAGCGGGCTTGCCGTAGGTGAAGAGCCGTTCTTGGTGCCGCTTGCTATTCCAATGATTGCAGGGCCCTCAACATTAGCGGCTCTCATTCTTCTGGCAAACCAAAACCCAGAACGTATGTCTGACTGGGCACTCGCGCTTGGCGCCTCTTGGTTGATAAGTGCAGTAATTTTGATGTTTTCAAATGTGTTTCATAAGCTATTAGGCGAACGTGGTCTTATTGCGATGGAACGACTAATGGGGATGATCCTCGTCATGATAGCCATTCAAATGCTTCTTGATGGTGCTACTCAATACTTTATGCATGCCACCGGAGCTAATTAATGGCAAAGCAAAAACTTAATACATTTGGGCGCGTGCGCGCGCTTGAAGGATTTAAAGCAGTTGCGTTTAGTGCAGCCTTGCTTGAGCGAATGATCCCTAACTACGAGCTGTTCTGTGACCTTACCGAATTTGGTGATAAAGAAGGTATTCGCAACTGTCTCAATCTTGTATGGGAGTCGGTGAAAGCACCTAAAAGTAAATTTAACCTTGCAGTACAGCTTGAAAAAGTGGAAGTGGCGACGCCCGATACTAGCGATTTTGATACCTACGGTGTTTACCCCGCGATTGATGCCGCAATTGGGTTAGCCGCTGTGCTTAATCTTATCGCAGGCGACGATCCGCAAGGTGCGGTGGTCGTTAGCAAGCTTTCTCAAGGGAGTGTAGAAGCTTACTTGTTAGAAAGCGGCGAAGCCGACGATGAAACGGTAAAAGAACACCCACTAATGGTGTTTGAAGTAGCAGTGCAAGAAGCGTTGCTTGATTGTGTTGAAGCTGGAAAGTCTCCTGCTAGCACTGCTGATGCGCTTAAAGTGATTGCGCTAGAAGAGGGTATTTCGAATATAGGGCTCGATTTGGCTTAACGCTTTCACCGCGAGACAAAAAGCTTACTACACAGCCTTTATCAAATAATAGCAAAGCGCCGATGTGCGCTTTTCTTTTATAATTTGCCAGTGGCTCGGCAAGGCAATAGGCGCAAGGTTCGCTTCGTGTTCTACGTATAGTACCCCATCGTTAGACAATAAGTTATTACTTGCAATAGCCGATAAGGTTGGTTCAACCAGTCCTTTGTTAAAAGGCGGGTCGACAAACATAATGTCGAAATTTTTACCTGAAAAGGTAGGCAGTATTGCTAAGGCATCGCCCTGATGGACACTAGCATTTTGAGCATCATTAGGTGATAGCAACGCCAAATTCTTCTTTAACTGCGCACTTGCCGATTTATCCAATTCAATAAAGTCACAAGAAAGGGCATAGCGCGATAGGGCTTCTAACCCTAAACCTCCAGAGCCTGCGAATACATCTAAGCACGTTGCGTCATTCAAATAAGGCATAAGCCAATTGAACAAGGTTTCTTTATTTCGGTCGGTGGTGGGGCGTAAACCTTCGGCGTCGAGAACCGGTAGCTTTCTTCCACGCCATTGACCGCTAATAATGCGAATATGCCCGCCATTCGCTTTTGAGTGGGTAGAATGGGTTTTTTTTGTAGTTGAAGGTGCCCTGAGTGGGCGAGAAACTCGCTTCATAGTCGCTGACAATGGTATCATGGGGTTATTCAATATTCGGCAAGTGTAGCCGAAATTGCCCAGTATTTATAAGGATTTGTCTTAACAATGTCGAAACTTTTTGGCTGGTTCGGTAAGAACAAAAAAGCAAATAAGCAAAAAGCACAGGAAAACCAAGATCAAAAATCAGTTGATCAAAGCACCGTTTTGCCTGATGAATCACAAACTTCAGATGCTGAGCAGTCACATAGCACTGCCAAGAGCGATCTACCTGAAACTGCCAAGAGCGTTTCAACAGATACAGCCCAGAGCGATTCAGTAGAAAGCGTTGCACCAGTGGCTGACGAGCCAGTGCCAGTACCTGTAGAGAAAGAAGACGCTACGCCATTGAGTGTGGTACCAGATAAGTTAGATGCTGTAGAAATAGCCGATGAAGCAAGCCCGTCAGCGCCAGCAAAAGATGGCGACAATGCCGAGGAGTTACTTTCAACGCCTGTTCAAGATCTTGAACCAAAGCAAGAAAGCGAAGTATTTGTTGTTGAATCTTCTACTCAAACGGCTAGCGTTTTAGAAGCAGAAGCAGAAGCAGAAGCAGAAGCAGAAGCAGAAGCAGAAGCAGAAGCAGAAGCAGAAGCAGAAGCAGAAGTTACTGAAGTCGTCAGCGAGCCTGTTGTTGAGGAAGCGCCAGCTCCGAAAGAGAAAAAATCACTCTTTTCGCGCCTTAAAGAAAGTTTGTCTCGCACTAAAGCAAACTTAGGTAGCGGGCTAGTTAGCCTTTTCAAAGGCAAGGCGATAGATGATGAATTATACGAAGATTTAGAAACCCAGCTATTGGTTGCTGATGTGGGAATGGATACCACGCAAAAAATCATTACTCACTTAACAGACAGCGCGAGTCGTAAAGATCTTAAAGACGCAGAAGCCTTGCTGGATATCTTGAAACAGCAAATGGCGGGTATGCTCTCAAAGGTAAATGAACCGTTGAGTGATGCCATTAATGCTCATAACAGCGATGAAGGACCCTTCGTTATTTTAATGGTTGGTGTAAATGGTGTAGGTAAAACCACCACTATCGGTAAGTTGGCTAAACAATTCCAGCAGCAAGGCAAAAAGGTCATGCTGGCAGCGGGTGATACCTTTAGGGCTGCTGCAGTAGAGCAATTGCAAGTATGGGGTGAGCGAAATAGTATTCCAGTTATTGCGCAGCATACGGGAGCGGATAGTGCGTCAGTACTTTACGATGCGCTAGAAGCCGCGAAATCGCGCAAAACAGATATTCTTATCGCCGATACCGCAGGTCGTTTGCAGAATAAAGATAACTTGATGGAAGAGCTCAAGAAAGTGGTTCGCGTGATGAAAAAGTTGAACCCTAACGCGCCTCACGAAGTTATGCTTACCCTTGATGCGGGAACGGGGCAAAATGCCATTAGCCAAGCGAAGTTATTCAATCAGGCTGTTGGTTTAACCGGTATTACCCTTACCAAACTAGACGGTACTGCAAAAGGTGGCGTTATCTTCTCAATTGCTGATAAGTTTGGTATACCTATCAGATATATAGGGGTTGGCGAAGGTATTGATGACTTACGCCAGTTCGACGGCCAAGAATTTATTGATGCGCTATTTAGTGAAATTGAGAGCGGCGAGTAGACAGCATTAATAGCTAATTACGGGAATAGGGTAGTAGGAAACATGCATGATAAAGTTTGAGCAAGTAAGCAAAACCTACCCCGGCGGACAACGTGCGCTGAGTAAGGTCGACTTTCACATCGCCCCTGGAGAAATGGCTTTTCTTACTGGCCATTCTGGCGCTGGGAAAAGTACGCTGCTTAAACTTATCAGTATTATGGAACGCCCAACCGTAGGTCGTGTACTGATTAATGGTCATGATCTAAATGCTATTACCCGAAGAGATATTGCCTACATTCGTCGCGATATAGGCATGATCTTTCAAAGCCATCAATTGTTGATGGACAAGTCAGTTTTCGACAATGTGGCGCTACCACTTGTGATAGAAGGTTACACCCACAAGGAAATTGGCAAGCGTGTCGATGCTGCATTAGAAATGGTAGGCCTGCGAGATAAAAGCCGTAACTTACCCATTATGTTATCGGGCGGCGAACAGCAGCGTGTTGGTATAGCCCGCGCCGTGGTAAACAAGCCACCATTACTTCTTGCTGATGAACCTACCGGAAACCTCGACCCGAAACTGTCTATGGAAATTATTCGCTTGTTTGAAGATTTCAACCAAGCCGGCGTGTCGGTGTTCATCGCTACTCATGATTTAGGGCTAATTGCTCGAATGAAATATCGCACACTGACGTTGAAAGATGGCCAAATGATTACCGACGGCTTAACCGATGATTTAAATGGGAATTGGCAATGAGTATTCTATTTAAAGGTAGGAGCCAAGGCGCGTCGTCTAGAAAAGTAGGGCTAGTACAATCTATTGTAATGTTCTTCGTAAGCCATGTCAGGCAAGCCCTTTCAAGCTTGGGCGAACTATGGCGTCAGCCTGCTGCATCACTAATGACCATAGGGGTGTTGGGGTTAAGTATTACCCTTCCCAGCACCCTTTATATCATGGTTAAAAATACCGAAAAAATTACCGCAGGGTGGGAGCAAGCATCAGAGATATCTTTGTTTTTGAAACCTGATATTTCAGCCGCCAGTTCACAGCAATTGGTCGCTAGGTTAAACACATGGGAAGAAATCGATTCTGTGGTGTTTATACCTGCTGATGATGCCTTAAAAGAGTTTCAGCATTTATCAGGGCTAGGCGACGCTATTGCGTATTTGCAAAGCAACCCACTGCCTGATGTTGTTTTAGTGACACCCATTGATAAACATGCCACGCCGAATGCGGCTAAAACACTGCTTGATAAGCTTAAGCAGCAGCGTGAGGTTGATATAGGTAAGTTAGATATAGAATGGCTGGAGCGCTTGTATGCCGTTATTGATATCGCAAGCGACCTTGTCACCTTTATTGGAATTTTGTTGTTCTTCGCTGTGGTGCTGATCATTGGCAACACTATTCGACTGAACATTCTTAATAAGCACGATGAAATAGTAGTAATGAAGCTAGTGGGTGCAACCGATGCCTTTATTCATCGGCCATTTTTATATACTGGTTTTTGGTATGGTTTGCTTGGCGGGCTGATGGCATGGTTTGCTGTCATTATCATTTTATGGTGGATGGATAGCAGTATTGAGACCTTTGCCGCCATGTATCAAAAAGATTTCAATATCACTGGCCTGACCGGTACAGCACTATTAACGATGTTGGGACTATCTATTGCATTAGGGTTGCTTGGGTCGCTTATTTCAGTGCAACGCCATGTAAGACAAATCGAACCAAAGTAAGCATTAGTTTACTGGCTAGCTTTGAACGGCAGCACGTGGGAAGTGCGCAGAAATGGCGCTTCTCACACCGTTACCCCAAACAATGGCTTGGTTATAAAGAATATGCAGCTGCTTTTGGTCAATATCTAATACTTTCGCCTGCTTAATCACATTCATCCAAAGCGCTCCTTCAAAAGCGCGTACTAGGCTCATGTAGCTATTGAATTCAGGCGTCTTTCCTAAAATAGCGTCATTTAGGTCTTCAGATAGCGGAAGTTGTTTAAGCACAGCTTCTATGGATTGATCTAATAGCGCATCGAGTAACGAAAATAACCCAACTAAAAAGCCGATAGGTGGGTTAGCTTTTAAGCCACGCTTTGCTGACAATAAGTCGAAAAATTTGGCCCTAACTAACGACATGTGAATAATCTCTAACGGCTTATCATCACCTAAATTAGTTAGGCTGAGCAGAGCGATAAACTTCTTCACCTCCACTTCACCCATATAATTAAGGGCATGTTTGAGCGAGGTTATCTTGTGGCGCTTGTTTATCATTGGGTTATTGATAAATTTAAGCAATAGGTAGCTCAGCGCGGCATCACGCTCAACAATTTGGCTAACTCTATTAATATCAAATTTATCATTTGAACATTCGCCAATAAGGTCGACAATATTCATCTTTGACGCAGGTAATTGGCGCAGGATGCGGGCTTCCGGTTGGGCAAAGAAATACCCTTGGAAGAAATCAAAACCTAAATCCATGCTGGTAGCAAATTGGTCTTGGGTATCAACTTGTTCGGCCACTAGTTTAACGTTTGCATCAAGGTATCGTGGGATATTCTTCTCTATATTTTCGAAACGAATTTGCGAGACATCCACTTTTACAATATCAACAAGGGGCAGAATTTCATGCTTGGCACTTAGCATCATAGGGTCGTCAATAGCAATACGAAACCCAAGATGCTTAATGTGTTGGCACGCTTCTAACAACCCGATTTGAGCGAAAGGATTGTCAGCTAATTCAACCACAACTGACTCTGGGTTCAGTGTGGTAGGAAAGCGAGAAATAATGGTTTCAGATGAAAAGTTGATAAACGAGGTCTTTTCACCGCTAATGTCGTCTAGCCCTAAAGGATGAAAGTGCTCAGAAATATATTGCGCTTTTTCAGGAGAGTGTTCGGGGTACGCGCCAGCCTTGCCATCTCGAAACAAAAGTTCGTAAGCAAATACATCCTTTGTTTTATCCAAAATTGGTTGGCGAGCGATAAACGCGAACATACGAGTTCCCTACTGGCACGTTGAACAATCATCAACGAATATTATTGCAATTTACACCACCATAACATGCATTTACGGAAATCGCGTTAATTTGCGCATTACATTTCGTAACTTATATTAATGAATGGATATTCCTCAGTGTTATTTCTCTACCTGAGCTGAAACATGTACGTGATGAGCCCATTTCATCGCTTCATTATAGTAGCCGTGAAGCAGAGTCTGCTGAATTTTATATTTACCTGAAAATTTCTTGATGCCTGCCCAGTTTGCCCTTTCAAAGTACTTAGCCAGAGTAAGACAGTCTTTCAACACGCCAGGCTCACCACAAAGCGCATCTTTTACATTATCGCTAATGGGTACTTTGCTAACCAACTCGTCGATATGCTGTTCCATCATGGCATCAAGCATAGATAATAGACCGGTTAGAAAGCCGGTGAGCGGATTTTCTCTTTCTTTAAAAGAGATAAACACAAGCTCACAGAATTTTGCCCGCACAAGGGCCATCTGCATCAACTCTTGAGGTTGACCGTCATTAAGGTTGGCCAGAGCAAGCAGCGCGATAAATTTTTTAACTTCAACTTCACCCATAAAGTTAAGCGCATGCTTAAGGGATGTAATCTTATTTCGCTTATTAATAAGCGGGTTATTGATGAAGCGTAATAGCAAATAGGTAAGGGAAGGATCGCGCTCAATGATTCGATTTACTTCATCAAAATTTAGCTTGGATTGGCTACTTAATGTGAGTAGCTCCATCATGGTAAGCGCACTTGGACCTAATTTGCGATGACGTACTATTTCGGGTTTAGCTAGAAAGTAACCTTGAAAATAGTCGAAGCCCATTTCTTTGAACTTGTGAAACTCTTCGTAGGTTTCAATTTTTTCGGCCACAAGTTTGATGTTATGCGATTTGAAGCGTTTAACCAACGAAGGTATGGTTTCGTGAGCAATTTCCGTAATGTCGATTTTAACAATACTGGTGAACGGGACAAAGGCATCCCATTTATCCTTCATATCGTAATCATCAAGTGCAATGGGGTAGCCGAGCCCTCGAATGTGCTTGCATGCGGCAATAAGGGCATCATCTACATCAACGGTTTCAACAATCTCAATAACCACTTTGCTTGCATCTAACGAGGTAGGAAATCGGTACATTAAGGTATCGCGGTGGAAATTAATAAATGCTTTTTTATCACCTGTTATTTCTTCAATACCCAAGCTTAAATGGGTAGACGTTAGAATTTTAGAGGTCGCCTCATCGGGCGGAATATCTGGAAAGCAATTATCTTCCCCTACCCGAAAAAGTAATTCGTAAGCGTAAACGTTCCTGTTTACGTCGAATATGGGTTGTCTTGCTACGTATGCGAACATCGAGTGCCTCTTTGCTCTCGCCGCGTAAAAACGCGATTGAAGTCGTTAAAAAGAAAATGAAAATCTTATTATTGTTATTATGCCGAGCGATTCTAAAACATAAAATTTATATCTCATTGTAAGTAAAAAAGCGATGCTAGCAATCGAAACTTTGTAATAGTCTTCGTATCTGAGAGTGGGTAATATAGATTTGTTGATACAGGAAAAGAATACGACCGAATTTAAGGTTGATATAACTTTTTGAAAGATGAATGGCATGTTTTATATACATTTTGAATGTATAATGGTGGCGTATCGTGAATATCTGCTTCGATAAGCTGTTTCCTCTGGGGAAGCGCTTATTCTTCTGTGAAGCGTTCGGCGATATTTATTGAGCGTTGTAGCGTAATAATGAATTCGATATACAACGTATGAGTGATTTGGAAAGAGATAGACGCTAATTGAACTGTTTTTTGGGTTTGTGGTCTTGATCTTTAGAAGATGGGTACTACATACCAATAACTGGTTTAGTTTCTCATCGCAATTAAGTCTCGCGCGGCTGATGTTACTTTGCTAATATCGAGTTGCAACGAATGAGGTGAATAATGAGCAATAAATTGCAATCCCTAGCACTATCAGTTCCTCACAGCGGTAGCATTGAAGGCTACGTACAAGCTGTAAGTCGTATTGATATGCTAACTGCAGAAGAAGAGCGCGCATTAGCGGTGCGTCTTCGTGAAGATGAAGATTTAGAAGCAGCACGTAAGCTGGTTATGTCTCATCTACGCTTTGTTGTGCATATAGCAAAATCTTATTCAGGATATGGTTTGCCACAAGCCGACCTTATTCAAGAAGGTAATATTGGTTTGATGAAGGCGGTTAAGCGTTTCGACCCAACAGTGGGCGTTCGTTTGGTTTCTTTTGCCGTACATTGGATCAAAGCTGAAATTCATGAATTCGTACTTAAAAACTGGCGCATTGTTAAAGTTGCTACTACGAAAGCGCAACGTAAATTGTTCTTCAATTTACGTAAAGCGAAAAAACGTCTTGGTTGGTTTACCCACGAAGAGGTGCAAACGGTAGCTAGCGAGCTGGGTGTGAGTACGAAGGAAGTGCTTCAAATGGAAGCGCGAATGAGCAGTCAAGATCAAGCATTCGATCTTTCTGCTGACGAAGACGAAACGGGCAATTTTGCGCCGGTTCAATTTCTTGAAGATAAATCAACTGATGTTGAAATGGACGTTATCAATAACGATTGGGATACTAATGCGAGCAAGCGTTTGTATTCAGCCATTAAAACGTTAGATGACAGAAGCCAAGATATTATTGAGACTCGTTGGTTGGCTGACAGCAAAATTACACTTCAAGATCTTGCTGATAAGTACGAAGTATCTGCTGAACGTGTTCGTCAAATTGAAAAGAACGCGATGAAAAAACTTCAGGCTGCCATGGTGGCTTAAGTAAGAGCTGCTTAAAAAAGGCTGCCCTAGTTAAACTTAATTGAAAAAAGCGCCTATTGGCGCTTTTTTTGTACGTGTCAATTATGAAAGCAAGAAGCGGTTAATAATATACCTTTGCACGTTACGCCTCAGTTTGCTCTGGAAGCACCCAAAACACCCCTTCAAACTCTGCCACGGCATTATCGCCATCTAAGATATCTACGTTCAAAGCGAATCGCGCCTTTTCCCCTTTTTCCAAAGGCTTAAATTTGCCCGATAAGGTTTCTATATTACAGATTGCACGAGGCTTCATGGTAATAGGCTTATGATAGTGGATATCGCCGTCTCCCAATACAATATCACCGGTTAGCCCACGCTCTTTTAGCTGTAAGTAAATCATTCCCCAGCCAGTTAAGGTGGCTAACGAAAAAATACTGCCGGCAAACATAGTGCCGTGAACATTAATATTCTTATTAAGTGACGCGCGGGTTTCTAATGTCCTGCCTGTATATTGATATAATTTAATGCCCATATGTTCTGTAATGGGAATGGTATCAGTCCAGGTTTGCTGTAATGATTTACACCATTTAGGATGCAGCACTAAGGTGTTATTTTCAGTTAGCTTTTTCACCATTTGCTGGCGTCTTAGCATGCCTAATTCGTTAGGCGCTTCACGTTCAACAACGAAGCCGCAGGAACTGAAAAAGTCGATAGAAACTTCTCGGCTGTTTGTCACCGCACGTATAGCACCCAATTCTTTCGCCACGTTCTCTAAAGCATCCATTATCATCTGTCCAAGCCCTTTACGCAGATGGTCAGGGTGTACGGCGATATGACGAATTTGTGCTTCTTCAGCGGTATTTAAATGGACACGGCCACAGGCAACAATGTCGCCTTTACCATTCACTATGGTGCGGTGCTCTGCCACCTGTTCATATTCATCTTTCTCTGAACCAGGAGGAAAATTCCATGGCTGGCGAAGGTAAGCCCAGCGAAAATGAAAATAGGCTTCGAATTCAGTATCGCTTTTAGGAGTTACAACCTTATACACAATAGAGAGGCCTTGTATGAAAGAGTGAAAAAACTATTTAACCTTACGCATGAAAACTGCACAAGATTAATTCTGGTATGTTCATTATACCTGAAACTGGAAGGTAGCGGGTCCGTCATTCACTAAGGCCACTTTCATTTCAGCGCCGAATTGACCTGTTTCCACGGGAATGCCTTTCTGTTTAAGAGATTCCACAAATTGCAGATATATAGCATTACCATGTTCAGGTGTCGCGCCCCTAGAAAAGCCAGGACGATTTCCTTTTTGCGTGTCGGCCACAAGGGTAAATTGCGATACTACAAGAATTTCTCCCCCAATTTGCGCGACGTTTAAATTCATTTTTCCATCGCTGTCGGAAAAAATACGGTAGCGGCATAACTTATTAGCTAGTTTTTCTATTTCTTCAGGGCCGTCATCTTTCTCAACACCAAGCAGCACTAGCATACCTTGCGCAATTTCTCCGATGATTTCATTGTTCACTGACACGCTCGCTTCAGACACCCGTTGAACTAACCCAATCATTGCTTTTGCTCCTTTAAAAACTTTGCCATATCTTTGGTTGCGCGGCACAGCGCATAAGCAATGCCCGGCTCAGACGTGCTGTGGCCAGCATCAGGAATGATTTGAAGTTGGCTTCCTGACCACGACTTATGTAATGATTCTGCCGCTTCAGTTTTGCATATCATGTCGTATCGACCATGGATAATAGTGCCAGGAATATCGCGTATTTTTTCTATATTATCAAGTATGTAGCCTTCGTCTATGAAGCACTTGTTCGTTAAAAAATGGCATTCGAGAGTGGCTAAGCTGGTGACAAGGGATAGGGGGTATTGGCTGGTGGAATCGCCAGTGCCAGGAGGTAAGGATATCCGAGAAAGCCTCTCCTCCCACTGATACCAGCGCTTTAACGCTGCATGACGCTGTACTTCGTTATCGGCTTTCAATGTAGTGAGGTAGTGCGCACAAATAGTGGAAGTACTTAGTGGGGCGTCTACCCCTTTAACAAACTGGCGATAGTATTCTGGAAAAAGCTGAGCAGCGCCACCTTGCGGTGACAAGAACCAGTCTCTGTCTTGCTGGCGGGCTAAGAATACGCCACGAAGAATAAGGCCGCTGACATGAGCAGCATACCTAAAAGCATAAAGGAGCGCTAACGTTGAACCCCATGACCCCCCAAACACTAACCAACTCGGTACGTTGAGCTGGCGCCTTAGTATTTCAATATCTTCTACATTTAGCCATGTATCGTTGTCTTTTGTACTCGCTAACGGCGTTGAACGCCCACATCCTCTTTGTTCGAATCCAATAATACGGTATCGGTTACTGTCGAAGAAACATTTATAATTCGGCGGTAAACCAGCACCTGGACCACCATGAATAAATAGTACTGGAATACCCTCAGGGGTGCCGCTCTGCTCGTAATATAGAGAGTGCCCACATCCCACCTCGATAAATCCATTTTGATAGCAGGTAACATCTGGGTAAAGTCGTTTCATTTTATTTCCGCGCGTTGTGCGGGTGCCTGTTTTAGTTTAGTTTATTCTTATGAAATACTACATAATCATATTCTGATAACAATTGCGAGGAAGTTTATATGTCAGGGCAAGGATCTGGCGGCAATGTAATTGCTGCAATTTGTAACTTTTTTATCCCAGGGTTAGGGCATTTAGTACAAGGGCGAATACTTGGCGCGCTATTTTATTTTATTGTGGTGGGAGTGAGCTATGCGCTTGCCGCAACCGTAGTATTAGCAATTGTATTTTGGCCACTTGGCGTTATTTTGCACATTATTTGTATTATTAGCGCGGCCCGCTATCGAGGGAGAGAGATGTTATGAGGCTAATAGCAACCGCTATTATTGCTATGTTGGTATTAACTGGCTGCCAATCTGCGTATTACGCAGCGTGGGAGAAAGTAGGCGTTGAGAAACGGGATATCCTTGTTGACCGTGTTGAAAACGCAAAAGAGTCGCAAGAAGACGCTCAGGAAGAGTTTAGCTCTGCGCTGGAAGCTTTTAGTGCTGTGGTGGCATTTGAAGGTGGTGAGTTAGAAGATGTTTATAACAAGCTTAACAGCGAGTATGAAAACAGTCTTTCTGCTGCTAATGACGTAACTGATCGTATCGATAAAGTAGAAAGCGTGGCTGAAGCGTTATTTGATGAATGGGAAGACGAGCTTGATAAGTATCAAAATGCATCGTTAAAACGAGAAAGTACTGCGAAATTGCGTGATACTGAGCGCAGATACAGCGCACTCATTAAAACCATGCGTAAAGCAGAAAGTAGAATGGCCCCAGTATTAAGTGCGTTTCAAGACAACGTTTTATACTTAAAACATAACTTGAACGCTAGCGCGATTGGCGCGTTGCAAGGTGAACTTTCAACTATTCAAAATGATGTTGACCAACTTATCGAACAAATGAATTCAGCGATTGCTGAATCTGATGCGTTTATTGCCGCTATGTCTAACTAATGAGTGTCTAATTAAAGCGTGTCCGACTACAGAGTGACAGGCTCGCTATTACCGATAACACGCCAGTACCCTACTAAAAAGGCGTTGTAGTTCCTACAACGCCTTTTCTTATTCCTCTGGTATTTGCCTTGGCTCGTCTTCCGCTTTTCGGTTTTCAAACGCTTGGCCTAAGCTACACGTAAACTCGGCGCCTAATAGCACCAATATCCATGAAATATAGACCCACAAAAACAAGATAGGCACCACAGCTAGCGCTCCGTAGATCAACTCATAGGAAGGGAAGTTGGTAATATATAGGGCAAAGCCAGACTTCGTTAACTCGAACGCGACAGTGGCCAATATGGCTCCTGAAATAGCGTGGCGGGCAAAAACGCGTCGGTTGGGTACTATCATGTATAAAATAAAGAAAGCCAGCATGGCTGCGAAGCTAGGTACAAGAGTAAGTAAAAATGTGCCTAACCCTGGCGTATATTCTTCCGCAAAAGCAGCAAGGCCTGCTAAATAAGAACTGATAATAACGCTAGAGCCAATCAGCATGGGGCCTAAGGTAATTACCATCCAATAAATGGCAAACGTATAAATGATAGGTCGATCGCTTTGCGTACGCCAAATCCGGTTGAGGGTTTTATCAACGTTGGATATCAACATTAGTGCCACTACCAGTAGCGATAGAATACCAATTGCGCCCATTTCAGAAGCATTGCCAACAAAGTCAGACATATACTCATGAACCGTATCGCTAGCGGTAGGCACAAAGTTATTAAAGATAAAGTATTCTAATTTACCTCGCACAGAAGCAAACGCAGGAAACGCTGACATGATGGTGAAAGTCACCATGATAAAAGGAACGAGAGAAAGTAGCGTAACGTAGGCTAAGTGGCCTGCGGAAATGGTAATATTGTCTTCACGGCAACGCTTGATGAAGATAGTGAAAAGATCGACAACTTGTGGTGCGAGCTTATGATAGATGGCTTTTACCCGATCCCAATTCACACTTTACTCCTAGTTATAACTCGCCTTGGTCATTAGCTACTCACCTTGGCATTTAAGCAGCGCAGGAAGGTGACAACGAGGCAAACGAGTCGTTCAAATACCCAATAATAGGTAAATGGTATACTGGTCTGCCCTATAGGAGCAAAGGTTTAATCGAAATTAACCTGCTCGAACACCTAGCATGTGGCAAATAGCGTAGCTTAATTCACTTCGGTTAAGGGTGTAAAAGTGAAAATGCTTCACGCCTTCTTTGGCGAGTACCTTAACCTGATCCATTGCGATGTTAGCACCAATGAGGTTCCGAGTAGCTTGATCGTCATCGTCAAGGCCATCGAACATTTTGTGCAAAAAACCAGGTACGTGCACATTGGTGAAACCAGCGAATTTTACCAAGGTTTGGTAGTTAGTTACTGGCAGTATGCCAGGTACTAAGTCTAGGTCGATACCCGCTGCTGCCGCACGGTCACGAAAACGCAAGAATACACTGGTGTCGAAGAAAAACTGTGAAATTGCTTCGCTCGCACCGGCTTCTGCTTTGCGCTTAAGGTTCAGTAAGTCGAATTGGGCATTAGGGGCTTCAGGGTGCTTTTCAGGGTAGGCGGCCACTGATATATCGAAATCAGCCACGTCTTTTAGTAGTGCTACCAAATCAGAGGCATACATTTCGGTATCTTTCACGCCAGGCGGTAAATCACCGCGCAAGGCAACAATACGACGAATGCCAGAATCCCAGTAGTCTTTTGCAATCTGCTTAAGTTCGTCTCGGCTAGCATCAACACATGTAAGGTGAGGCACGGCTGCAACACCAGTTTGTTGTTGGATACGTTTTACCACGTCATGGGTGCGATCACGCTCACCACTGTTTGCACCATAGGTAACCGACATGTAACTCGGCTTTAATGGTGCTAAACGTTCAACTGACTTCCACAAGGTTTGTTCCATTTTCTCTGATTTTGGCGGAAAAAACTCAAATGACACATCAATGTCACGCAGTTCCGAAAGGGACTGATTGAGTGCATCAACACCTTGTGCGTAAGAAACCATGGTAAATTACTCTTTTATAGACGTTTAGACGTCTAAATTAAAGAATTTACGTCTAGACGTCAAGAGGTTTACACTGCTCAATTGACCTTTTCGTCAACTTGTTTAGAATTTCTCTTCATAACATAAATAAGATCAGACAGAGTTAGCATTATGGCAGAGTGGAACGGTAAGTATATACACCCCTACGCAGAGCACGGTAAAAAGAGTGAACAGGTTAAGAAAGTTACCGTTTCTATTCCTATTAACGTGCTAAAAGCATTAACCGATGAGCGTACCCGTCGGCAGATAAACAATTTACGTCATGCGACGAATTCAGAATTATTATGTGAAGCATTTCTTCATGCATTCACAGGTCAGCCTCTACCGGATGACGAAGATTTGCGAAAAGACAACCCTAACCGTGTACCAGCTGAAGCTAGACGTATAATGGAAGACATGGGTATAGACGTTTCTATCGAGAACGAACAAGAAGATTAAAAAAAACGGCAATGAAAATTGCCGTTTTTTATAATATTTGAATACTAAGCTGCGCGCTAAATTCTACTTCTATATTGCCTTTACTCTGCGCGGCTAGGTACTTCTGGAAGCCTTGCAACGCCAGATTCAATCGCCGCTTTCGACACGGCAGTAGCAATGCGTTCACAAAGGCGGGGGTCCATTGGCTTAGGGATAATGTATTCTTTGCCGAAGGTCAGGCTTTTACTATTGCTAGCCGCTAACACAGATTCAGGTACGGGCTCTTTGGTAATAGCGCGAAGTGCTTCTACCGCTGCCACTTTCATCTCGTCATTAATGGCCGTTGCGCGAACATCTAATGCGCCACGGAAAATGAACGGAAAGCACAGAACATTGTTTACCTGGTTGGGGTAATCAGAACGCCCTGTTGCCATAATTAAGTCACTTCGAACCTCATGTGCTAGTTCAGGTTTAATTTCAGGGTCGGGGTTAGAGCAGGCAAAAACAATCGGATTAGGCCCCATTAAAGCTAGGGTTTCTGGGGGTAATACATCAGGTCCAGATACACCAACAAAAATATCCGCGCCTTCCATCACATCTTCTAGCGTACGTTTATCAGTATTATTGGCAAACATGCGTTTGTGTTCAGTAAGGTCTTCACGGCGGGTATGAATAACCCCTTTTCTGTCTAGCATGTAAATGCGCTCTCGTTGTGCGCCACACTTAATTAGCAATTCCATACATGCTACTGCTGCTGCGCCAGCACCCATACAAACTATTTTCGCGCTCTCGATATTCTTGCCTTGAATTTCAATGGCGTTCAACATGCCTGCAGCCGTAACAATAGCAGTACCATGTTGATCATCATGGAATACAGGAATATTGCAGCGCTTAATGAGTTCTTGCTCTATTTCAAAGCACTCTGGGGCTTTAATATCTTCAAGATTGATACCCCCAAAGGTGTCTGCAATGTTCGCAACAGTATTAATAAACTCTTCTGTTGTACGATGTTTTACTTCAATGTCGATAGCATCAAGCCCTGCAAAGCGCTTAAACAGCAGTGCCTTACCTTCCATAACTGGTTTAGAAGCTAACGGCCCTAAATTACCCAAACCTAAGATAGCGGTACCATTACTGATCACCGCTACCATGTTGCCTTTTGCGGTATATTTATAAGCATTATCAGGATCTTCAGCAATTTCTCGTACCGGTTCAGCTACCCCTGGACTGTAAGCCAGAGCAAGATCATCCACACTATCTGCTGGTTTCGATAGCTCCACGCTAATTTTACCTGGCGTGGGTTTGGCATGATAATCTAGCGCACGTTGTCTGAAATCTGACATTAGTAAACATATCCTTCGATGTAGGGGTTAGGCAATCTTCGTTACCGTAGGGGCAATCTGCGTTGCCGCAGTAGAATGACTTCGACTTTATCACAGGGTCATTTAAGTACATATCTGATCTGCCCTTAATACCTTTCAATCTAGGACAGTCTTGCTTGTATGACCAGTGACATCGTCGAATATTTGCCATTCACCACATTAATGACACTTTTGAATTTAATACATTATTTCTATTTTATAGACATATGTATAGTGGGTATCGAATAGGTCTTTGCAAAAAGGCACTAAGTCGACCGTTCAAGACGCTGGTGAGTGGAATAGGTATAATAGTAAACATGAAGAAGAAAGCGTAACTTAACATGTCTGAAAAGAAACTGATTGAAGCGCTAACTGCGGTGTGTGAGTGGGCAAAATCTGAGTCGGTAGGCTTTGAATGGCTTACGCATATGGGACACTGGCGCAGGCCAGAAATTATTGCGGTGTTTAAAACCGAAAAGCAAAAAAGCGAAGCACTTTCAACAAACTGGATCCAAGCATTCGAACTTGAACTTGATAATGTTTGCCCCGAATTGAAGGTGCACATTAAAGGAGTTCGCTACGACAGCGAGCAAGCATGCACTTTGCAAAGTAACGGCAACTGGGAACGACATCTAAAACGCCGGGATTTTCACTAACAGAGCTTTTCAATAATAGAGCATTGCATTAGCCGAGCATTCCACTTCGCTGCTCTATACTGGGCGAGCACGGTATTGGTTGAATACAGAATGAAGTGCAGATGTAAATCGCGGACACAAAAAAAGCGCCGATAGGCGCTTTTTTTAAAGAAACATAGTGTTTCTGAGTACTGAGCTTATTTAGCGCCCAAAGCACCGAAACGTTTCTTGAAGCGGTCAACACGACCACCGGTATCAACGTTACGTTGCTTACCAGTGTAGAATGGGTGACATGCAGAACATACGTCTAGGTTAATATCTTTACCTAGAGTAGAACGGATTTTCATTACGTTGCCGCAAGAACATGTTGCTGTCATTTCAGCGTATTCTGGGTGGATACCATTTTTCATTTTGGATTACCTTCAATATGAGGCCGTATCGCTATTTGGCCCGAAGCCAAACACCATACGCAACTTTAAATTCAATGACCGACCGCAGAAATTGCAGTCAGCCGCAAAAGAGCGGCGCATAATAAAGGAAGCAACTAAAGTGATCAAGCACTTTTTGTATGCGAAGTAAACAGGGGCAGCGTTAATTAAGCCCACTGGCGAAAATAAATCCCCTTCCCTTATTTGACATTATGTTTAAATGCCAGATCATTAGCGATTCTGAATTTACGTTTACTCACTTTAGGTTCATCAATTTTGGGGCATCAATTTTAATGGTATTCATTCAGGTGGCTGTACCTGTGCCACTTCGCCAGCTATTTACCTATTCTCATACCGATACGCTACAACCGGGTGTGCGGGTAAAAGTGCCTTTCGGGCCACGTCAACTGGTAGGCATTGTGGTTGAATCCGGTGTAGACATAGATGATACCAGTAAAATCAAAGCCATAATTGAGGTGGTAGATAGCGCACCTGTTATCGACGAATCGCTAAGAAAAATGGCGCATTGGTTATGGCAGTATTATCACCATGCGCCAGGGGAAGTGATACATGCCATGCTTCCTGTGCCGCTTCGTAAAGGTGAGACAGCCACGCCATCACCCGCACAATATATTCAAGTCACGCCAGAAGGTGCTGATACCGATATTAAGAGTTTAAGCCGAGCTCCGAAGCAGATGAGCTGCTTAGAAGCGGTTCAAACCACATCACTTATTGCTAGCGAAGCGCGTAAGACCTTTTCACCCGCAGTAGTGAAAGCGTTATTAGATAAAGCACTTATTGAGCTCGTAGACATTACGCCTGAACTCACTGCACAAGCGTGGTTAGATACCTTCGAAATTGGTGAAAAACCCGTGCCTGATAAAGAGCAAGGGGTAGCGATAGCGGCATTAAACCAGCAACATGACACCTTTGCGATTAGCTTGCTTGAAGGGGTGACAGGGAGCGGTAAAACCGAAGTGTATCTGCAATCTATTGAACCTTTGCTTAAAGCCGGTAAACAAGTGCTTATATTAGTGCCTGAAATTGGTTTAACGCCGCAAACCGTTTCGCGCTTCGAAAAGCGCTTCAATATTCCTGTAGGCGTATTGCACTCTCAATTGACGGACGCAGCGCGATTATCGGTATGGCAGCGGGCAAGGGCAGGCGAACTAGGTATTATTATAGGTACTCGCTCAGCGATTTTTACGCCCCTTAAAAACCCCGGCATGATCATTGTAGACGAAGAGCATGATGAATCGTTTAAACAACAAGACGGGCTTAGGTATCACGCGCGCGATTTAGCGGCCATGCGAGCCAAAGAGCACAGTATTCCTTTGTTGCTCGGCAGTGCTACCCCAGCGCTTGAAACGCTTAATAACGCGTTAAACGGCCGCTTTGCGCATTTGCAACTAACACGGCGCGCAGCAGGGGCGCAAAGTACCAAGCAGTATTTACTAGATGCAAGAGACCAACCTATTCATTACGGCATTTCAGAAGGCTTGCTGACAATTATGCGTCAGCATGTAAATGCAGGGAACCAGATTCTGGTTTTTGTGAATAGACGAGGTTATGCCCCCGCGCTTTTATGTCATCACTGTGGTACTACGGCAATGTGTAAGCGTTGCGACAGACCCTATACCGTGCATAAAGGGCAAAACAGACTGCAATGCCACCACTGTGGCGCTACCCGTTCAATGCCCAAAGAGTGTGAAGCTTGTCACAGTCATGAAATGGTAACGGCGGGAACGGGCACCGAGCAGGTAGAAGAAGGCTTAATGAAGCTCTTCCCTGATGCCAAACACGTGCGCATAGACAGTGATACGGTAAGAGGAAAAGACAAGCTACATCAAACCCTCGATGCGATTAACCGCCAAGAACACCAAATACTGGTAGGTACCCAAATTCTATCGAAAGGGCATCATTTTCCTCACGTTACATTGGTGGTGGTGTTAGATTGCGATGGGGCGCTATTTAGTGCTGACTTTCGAGCTCCTGAAAAGCTAGCGCAGCTCGTTACGCAGCTTGCAGGGCGAGCAGGGCGTGCAAGCAAACCCGGAGAAATGTGGCTGCAAACCCACAATCCTCACCACCCTTTATTACAAGATTTAGTGAACAACGGCTATGCCCACTTTGCTCGTCATGCATTGATGGAGCGAAAAGCGTCTGCATTGCCTCCTTATATTAGTCAATTTGTGATTCGGGCTGAGGCAACCGAGAGCTCATCGGCCTATGCATTCCTGCAACAGGCTAGGGGTGTACTTTCAAACTCAAATACTGCAAATGCAAATGCAAATTCTAAGGGCTTAGTTCCGCAGATGAGTGGGCCATTTCCCTGTTTAATTGAAAAACGACAAGGGCGTTTTCGCTTTATGCTGGTGTGCAGTCATGAAAAAAGAGCGCCGTTACATAACGCATTGCGGCTAGCTCTGCCGTATTTACAAGGGCTACCGCAGGCGGCAAAAGTACGTTGGTCGGTAGATATCGACCCCACCGATTTCAGTTAGCGCACAGGTTGGGAATACGGTAAAATCTCAACACTAATGTATACAAGTGTTTCAGGGTTGTGCACTATGTCCTCGTCTGGTGGCACCACCTGTTTAAAATAACGATAAGTAGTAGGAAAACTGCCGAATATGGCTCAACGCGATTATGTATCTCGTGGTAAAGCACCACAAAAAAAGAAGCCGGAAAACAAAAAGCGCGGTAAATCACAGGTGAAGAGTGGCGCCACTGCCTCATTCCCTATTGTTCGCCTTGTCATTGTGGTGATATTGCTTATAGGCTTTGCGGTTTTCTTATGGTCTATTAAAGATAACGCCAGTTCTGAGGTAGATACCGAAGTTGTACGCCCTGTTGCGCCTACCCAAGAAGCGTTGCCTGAATTGCCTAAAGAAGAGTGGGAATATATTCGTACTCTGCCGGGGTATGAAGTGGAAGTAGATGTTGCTGAGCAGGAAAAGTCGGACAAACGTTATCTTATGCAATGCGCGTCGTTCAGAACCCGCGCTCAAGCTGAAGAAATGAAAGCGAAAATTGCCTTTCAAGGTTTAGAAGCACTTATTCGCCAGAGTTCTGGCAGCAACGGCGAATGGTTCAGGGTTATTTTAGGGCCATTCGAATCGAAACGAGATGCCGAGAAAGCCAAGCACAGCCTTCGTAAAGTGAATATTGCGACCTGCCAAATTTGGTACTGGAATTTATAAGCGTAAACGTTTTTCATTCACTCATCTATTGATTGGGCATTCACCGCATGATGTGGTGGATGCCTTATAATCATCTCATAATAGCCACCACATCCTACTTTGCAGCGCTTAACGCTTTAATACGTACCCGTTTACTATATGTCTTCACTGCTTTTTCTTTTAACAGCCCCTTTTAGCTGCCCGTTTTAACTGCTCCCCTTGAAAACCAAAACCCTTCCCCCATTTCATAACAAAGTCTTTTTTCAGTTATCGCCCGAGTCTGCGATAGCGCCCACCTTAAATGGGGATTAAACGTGACAACGATTGTATCTGTAAGACGTGGAAATCAAGTTGTGATGGCTGGCGATGGTCAGGTGTCACTCGGCAATACCGTAATGAAAGGTAATGCACGTAAAGTGCGCCGCTTGTACCACGATAAAGTATTAGCTGGTTTTGCAGGCGGCACTGCCGATGCCTTCACCTTGTTTGAACGCTTTGAAGCAAAACTTGAAGCTCACCAAGGCCACTTGACCAAGGCGGCGGTTGAACTTGCCAAAGATTGGCGAACCGATCGCATGCTGCGCAAATTAGAAGCGCTATTGGCCGTAGCCGATGAAACCGCGTCATTCATCATTACCGGTAACGGCGATGTCGTACAGCCAGAAAATGACTTAATTGCTATTGGTTCAGGCGGCAACTATGCCCAAGCTTCTGCTACTGCGTTGCTAGAAAACACCGAACTTACCGCGAAAGAAATTGCGGAGAAAAGTTTGACCATAGCTGGTGATATCTGCGTATTCACTAACCATAGTCAAACGGTAGACGTACTCGATTACTAAGTGGCTGTTTAATTAACAATTAACAGCCACTTGTGCCTGCTATTAATGCAGTGGCACCAAAACAGATAAGGGTTTATGCATGTCTGAAATGACACCTAGAGAAATTGTTCATGAGCTAGATCGACACATTATTGGTCAGCAAGATGCTAAACGTGCGGTATCAATTGCACTTCGAAACCGCTGGCGCCGTATGCAGCTTGAGCCTGATTTGCGCCAAGAAGTGACGCCTAAAAATATTCTTATGATTGGGCCAACCGGTGTGGGTAAAACTGAAATTGCCCGCCGTTTAGCAAAATTAGCGAATGCACCTTTCATAAAGGTTGAAGCGACAAAGTTCACCGAAGTCGGTTATGTGGGTAAAGAAGTAGAAACCATTATTCGCGACCTTGCTGACATTGCCGTGAAGATGACCAAAGAAACGGAAATGAAAAAGGTGAAATTCCGCGCTGAAGAAGCGGCGGAAGAACGTATTCTTGATGTGCTTATTCCACCCCCTGAAGATGCATGGGGCAAGAAAGAAGACGTTGAAGATAGAGGCACTCGCCAAGCGTTCCGTAAAAAGCTTCGTCAAGGCGACTTAGACGACAAAGAAATTGAAATTGATGTGGCACTTCCACAAGTAGGCGTTGAAATTATGGCACCTCCTGGGATGGAAGAAATGACCAATCAGCTTCAAGGCATGTTTCAAAACTTGTCGGGTTCGCAAAAGAAAAAGAAGAAGCTAAAAATTAAAGATGCACTGAAAATGCTGGTGGAAGAAGAAGCCGCACGTTTGGTGAATCAGGAAGACTTAAAAGAAAAAGCGATTGAGTCGGTTGAGCAACACGGCATTGTGTTTGTTGATGAAATTGACAAAATTTGTAAGCGTGAAGGCAATACGTCAGGCGATGTATCGCGTGAAGGTGTGCAGCGTGACTTACTACCCTTGGTAGAAGGGTCAACGGTATCGACCAAGCACGGCATGGTGAAAACAGACCATATTTTGTTTATCGCCTCTGGTGCGTTCCAAATGAGCAAGCCGTCAGATCTTATTCCTGAGCTTCAAGGTCGTTTGCCTATTCGCGTTGAATTATCAGCCTTAGAAGTAGGTGACTTCAAACGTATTCTTACCGAGCCCAATGCGTCGCTTACCGAGCAATACAAAGCCCTTATGCTGACCGAGGGCGTAAATATCGATTTCGTAGAATCGGGAATTCAGCGTATTGCTGAAGCTGCATGGCGTGTGAACGAACGTACTGAGAACATAGGTGCGCGCCGTTTACACACGGTACTTGAACGTTTAATGGAAGATATTTCGTTTGATGCGTCTGAAAAAAGCGGTGAGTCTTTCGTGATTGACGAAGACTACGTAAACAGCCACTTAGAGTCGCTTGTAGAAAACGAAGATCTATCGCGCTTCATTCTATAAAGCCCTAAGGCTAGTAACACAAAAGAGCGCATTTATTTAAATGCGCTCTTTTTTTATGTGGTTAATAATTTCACTAAACGGCCGGTAATATCAACACCAGTCTCGTTTTCGACGAACAAGAAGAACGGGCAAGGGTTGGCTTCTAAGAAATAATATTCACCCTTGGTGTTTTTACGCCAATCGATAGCGCACCAATGCATGCCTAAGCCGGTACATATCTTTCGTGATAAATCCTGCATTGGTTTAGGAAGAGGGGTTAGCAAAGGACGTGCGTTTATATCTTCTCTGAAATCGAGATTGTGAGAGTCTATTTGTACACTGACTACTTCATCGCCAAGTACGTAACTTCGAATATTCGTCCCTTCAACAAATGCCTGAAAGGTGACAGGGCGCTCTTTTAACAAAGCCTGCACTAAGCCGCGAGTATCGTCCCCCTGTTGCACAAATTTCGCTGTTTCGCCGCCTTTAACGGGTTTATAGACCACCTCGCCTATGTTCGCACAAAACTGTAAAGCTACATCACAAGCGTTACCTATGTAGGTATATGGCACCTTAGCGCCTAGCTTTTTTGCCATCCGCAGTTGAATTGGTTTGCAGTGATGGGCGCGGATGGCGTCAATACCATTAACCCACTTAGTTTCACTGAATAAAAACCAGCATAACAAGGTGCTGGCATATTCCTGATCTAACCATTGTGAAGACACACTATCAGAGGCTTTCACAGAGGGGGGAATATATTGATGCCAATAGGCAGATGTGATGTCTGATAGAGGAATTCGAAACAGTCCGTTGCGGATAGGCTGGTTAAAATGTAACAGGCCATCATTAAAATCTGGGTCGTAGCTGAGTTGCCAGTGCTCACCAAAGTAGTTGGTATTAATAATATAGGGGTCGTTTTTATCGGCAATTAAGGCTTCAGCCACATGTACAATTTGCGGGTCGGCCTCGCTCCCTATTAATGCAATCTGCATTGAAATATCCTTTTTAAATGGTAAAAGGAGGACTGCTTAACCTCCTTAATCTGCTATGACAATAAATCGGGTAATTGTCCGCCGTCCTCACCAATGGCTAAGGTGATATAGACAGGTGGTTTAACAAAGCGAATGGGGTCTTTGTCTGCGCCTGCAGATACCCCAGACTTCCCGCCCGTCACTTGCAGCAACTCTTGGGTCTCAAGGTGAAGGCCAGAGCCGTTCTGTGTATTTTCTTGTGTATAGCTATGCGTGTTATGTTGCATTTTTCGCTCCTTATATAAGCGTTTTAGTGTAGTTAAAAAGGCTAGCGGTTAGACCAACCTTAGGGGGTGGTAAATGGATCGAAAGCAACTCGCGATGAGCGCAGTGCGGCTGCTTATTTTCAGTTTCTTGTAGATGTTGGCGCAGTGGAACTTAACGGTGCGTTCGCTAATAAATAGCTCTGCTGCTATCGCTTTATTCGACAAGCCTTCCATGATCTTTCGCGCAACCTGAAGCTCGCGTTTAGACAGGGTGTCGATAGGAAGGGCATTACTATTTAAGTTATCTACATGCTTAACGATTTGTTGACGCTCAATATCGGTGAGCAAGGGTGTAGATTCTCTAACTTCGGGCGTTATCATTATGAATCTCCTAGTGGGGTATTATCATTTTCTTCTACTATTTCAGAAGCTGGGCAGTGCTGCAGAATGCCGTCTACCAACTGATAGACAGTATTTGCAAGGGCAATCGTTTGAGGGCGATGGGCCACCATGATGCGGGTAATATTGAGCGCCTTTAGATGTGTATTGATAACGTGCTCATTTTGAATGTCTAAATGGCTACTCGCCTCATCAAGAAACAAGATATCTGGCTCTCTGTATAGCGCTCGCGCGAGAAGTAGCCGTTGTTTTTGACCACCACTTAAGCTACTTCCCATATCACCGACCAACGAGTGATATTGCATAGGCATGGCACAAATTTCGTCATGGATACAGGCCAATTGGGCGGCACGTATGACCTTTTCTTGATTTGGTATCTCATCAAAACAACTGATGTTTTCAGCCATAGAGCCACAAAGGCACATGTCTTCTTGCAATACAGAAGCAATGATCGGGGCATGATTTGATGAAATAGTATTGTGACTAACCGTTCCTTCAAAAGGTGCATATAGGCCCATCAGACATTTAAGTAGGGTGCTCTTTCCACTGCCGCTTGCACCAACGATGGCAATTATCTCCCCTGCGGTAACTGATAAGTTGAGGTTTTCGAAAATACATTTACATCCCTCACCATAGCGATAACTGAGGTTGTGGGCCTTTAAGTGAATGACTGGAGTATTTGAAGCGATGGCATGAGAAGAACCCACTGCTGATACTGATGCTACGCTTGAATAAGGGCTAGATTGTTTTGACAGCACCGTGGTTTCAGCAGGCTCCGTTAGAACAATATCGCTCAGGCGAGAAAAGTGTACGGCCAGCATTCGCAATTCGATAAATTTGGAAACTAACCCGTCTACTGCGGCAGTGAATTTTGTTTTGTAAGCGATGAAGGCAAGCATCATTCCTACCGTCAGCATATTATCCATCACCAAAGATGCCGCAATAAAGATCACAATGATGTTTTCAATACCAAATAAAACTTGGTTTACCGCGTCGCTTCCAATATTGAGTTTTCCCAGACTAATATCTTTATTCAAAGTGGCGACTAACTTGTTTTGCCACTGACTATGGCGTTGGGATTCTTGATGGTATACACGAATAGGCAGCATACCCCGAACGCTTTCCATAAAGTGACTTTGTTCAGTAGCGGCCAGTGCAATTTTCTCTGTTGTAAGCCGCTTAGTGACAGGTATTAACGCGATGCGGAAAAGTAAATATATTGCCACCACTAGCACCACACACAAGGTAAGTTTAACGGAGTAAAGGCCCATCACGACAAGCGTGATAATGGCCAATACGCCATCGAGAAATGCAGCCACAAGGCCCGTAGTGAGGAACTCACGAATATGTGCAAGGGAACCAAAGCGAGACACCACATCGCCCACGTGCCTTTTGGCGAAAAAATCCAGCGGTAGCGAGAGTAAATGTTGAAAGACGGAAGCCGACATTTGAAGTTGAAGCCGGCTCGATACAGCCAGGATAAGAAAGCGACGCAACACACTAGTGAAGATGCTTATTACTAGCAAAAAAGTAAACCCAATGGCAAGCGCGGTTAACAATGCTTGATTCCCTTGCAACAACACATCATCAACCACGGTTTGCACGTAATAAGGAGACGCTAAAGCAAAAAGTTGAAGTAGTGCAGATAGCGCCAGCAAGGTGGCTAAATTACGTTTAAACCCTATCGTTCGAGTGAAGAAGTTTCTTAGCTTTAATAAAGGCTTTGCGGGGGGCGGCGAAAAATTGTCTTTAGGCGTAATTTCTAACGCTATTCCCGTTAGGTGTTTACTCGCCTCATCAAAGGTGAAGGTGCGTTTGCCAATACTAGGGTCGTGTATGCTTAATCGCTCTTGCTTTACCTTAGTCAGTACAACGAAATGACGCATATCCCAATGTAGAATTGCTGGCAGGGTTAGTTGAGATAAATCCTGAGGCTCAATTTTTAGTGCACGACATTGAAATGCCATTTGCTGCGCAATATCCATAATATCTTTAAGTGTGATACCACGAAGTGAAACGCTAATGTGCTGGCGAAGGTGGGTCATATCCCGTTTGTCGCCATAATACTGAGCCACCATGCTGACGCAGGCCAAACCACATTCAGCGGCTTCAGTTTGAAGCACAACCGGCACTTTGTTTTTAGGTGATAAGGCGCTAAGTGCAGGTGAAGCAAACCCGTGAGTAATAGTCATAATTACAACCTTTTCGTGACGCTTAACAGCGGCTCTAAGATCCATTCCAGTAAGCTACGCTGGCTAAGTGCTACGTCTGCAGAAAACGTCATTCCAGCTTTAAGCATTACCGGGTTTCCATAGGCAATAATGGCGTCGCTATTTACTCGAGCGGTAACCAAATAAGCGGGTTCGCTCACGGTTAAAGGCGCGTTCGCCCATTCACCAGGCAGTAAAATGGTTTCGGAAATGCTAATTATCTGTCCCTCTTGCAAACCAAACTTCTGATAAGGAAAGGCATCGTAGCGAATAGCGAGTTGTTGCCCTTTGGCGATGAACCCAGCGGCGCGCACAGGCACTAACAATCGTGCTTCTATAGGGGAATTTTCTGGAAGTAGGCTGAGTAGCGGTCTGTTTTGATCGACCATCAACCCAGCACTCGCCTGCAGACTTGAAACCACACCGTTCTGCGATGCATATAGAATGCGCTGCCGATCGCGATTTAATGTCAGCAACTGCTGATTGATATCACTTAGTTGGTTTTCGTGTACGGTGCGCTCATTGGCTTGAATCTCGGGTAAACTGGCAATTTCATGTGTCAGCCGGCTTACTTCAGCTTCGCTTTTCAGGTTATTTCGCTCAGCTTGTTTCCATTGTTGCTGGCTACTTAAAAGCTCAAGCTTATAGTTATCGAAATCTGCGTTACTTACATGGCCAGCATTGCGTAGCACCTCAAATGAGGTAAATTGACTGAACGCTAACTGCCACTGTTGATAAGAAATCGCTAAAATATGGCGTATTGATTCAGCGTCTTTTTGCGCGTGCTGAAGTTGTTTTAAAAGCTGCGTTTTGTCATTTTGGTGAATACCAATGCTGCGTGCCAACGCGTCGCTTATCCGCTGTTTTTTAGCAAGAAGCTCTTGTTGCAGTTTTAGCTCTACGGTTTCGCCTTGTGGCTGCTGAACCCCGTATTCAATCGACAATAATGGTTCGCCTCTTTTAACTTTTTGCCCCTCGTTTACATACACTTGTGATATGCGGCCTTTTCGGGCGTCGGCGTACAGTCTTAATACGCCGCGGTAGGGCTCTAGCCACCCTTCAACAGTGGCTTTACGAGCATAGCTACCCTGTGTGAGATATATCCCCACACCCACTATCCATAAAAGTAGTATTGCCGTTATCCCCATATGGAATGGTCGAGGCGTCATCAATAGCTCACCTTGAAATGGCGAGGTAGGCTGCATTGCCTGATGACGGAATAGTCCTTTTCTCATAACAGTTCATCCCATGAAATTAAAAAAATGGTATTCAGTTGCCATTTCCCTATGGACATAGCACTTAATCAGCAATCGATGCTTTTTAAGCAGCGAAAACCTGAATACCGACAAGTGGTCTTGGGTAAAGCCTTGACGATGTAAACGTTAGATGAAGGCACTTCGGTATACCGAATAAAGCGAAGTCAGGGCGTTTGCTGCCCTTTATTCATAGGGTGTTGGCGCAAAATTTAATGAAGTTTTGATGAAATGGCTCAAATTTAAATGTGGTTAAAAATTGATGGAAATGCAAAAGGTTAGTGATACTGTACAAAGGATGTACTATAAAAAAGTAGTGTACTTAATTCACGCAGTGGCTTAACCAAAACGGAATAGGAACTCACATGTTTGTACCAAGTATTTTACTCAAGCAGCTATATACTCACGGAAGCCTAACCAAAACTGACAACGGCATTTCCTTTGCACTAAAAAACCGTTTAAAAGATGCCACACTAAAGGAGCTTAAATGGATTTCATTTGATGGTGAGAAAGTTCCAAGCCATAAAATTTCTATTCAAAGCAGCAACGACAGTGGCATTAGTTTTGATGCGCTTAATAATAACGGCGGCATGCCGTTTTCATTACGACAAGTCATTACCGTACACCTAGAACTGAATGAAGAAGTCAGCCCTGAAAAACGCAAAATAGGTATTTGTTTTTCAGCGTCTCCTTTTGGAAAGCTTAAGTTCGAAGTAGAAGATAATGTAACGTCACCAGCGAGTCGCAAGTTGCATATTCCCCGCGACGATCACGACGATTATGGCGATAAAATCATTAAGCAGCGTCAGTCATACTTTGAAAGTTTTACTGGCGCCAAAATTGATCATGTGGGCAAGTACTCAGTCGATCCAGACAAATTAAAAGGGAATATTGAGCACTTTATTGGGGTGGCTCAGGTACCTATTGGCATTGCAGGGCCATTAACTATAAATGGCGAGCATGCTAAGGGTGAATTTGTTGTGCCATTGGCAACAACAGAAGGCACCTTGGTGGCGTCGTATAATAGGGGGATGAAGCTGCTTAATATGAGTGGTGGGGTAAAGGCTACGGTGGTAGATGATGCCATGCAGCGAGCTCCGGTTTTTATTTTTAGCGATGCCCGTGGTGCAAGAGATTTTGTTACTTGGGTAAACCAAAACATCAGCAAAATTCGCGAAGAGGCTGAAGCAACCTCGAGTATTGCCAAACTCACTTATATTGACCACTTCTTATCAAACAAATTTGCGTTTTTGCGTTTCAACTATTTAACCGGTGATGCGGCAGGGCAAAACATGGTGGGGCGGGCTACTTTTGCGGCGTGCGGGTGGATTTTAGATAATTATGAAGGTGTTGAAAACTT
Source organism: Alteromonas lipotrueae (assembly GCF_019249255.1). Classification (NCBI taxonomy): domain Bacteria; kingdom Pseudomonadati; phylum Pseudomonadota; class Gammaproteobacteria; order Alteromonadales; family Alteromonadaceae; genus Alteromonas; species Alteromonas lipotrueae. The sequence goes on from NZ_JAESDJ010000018.1 coordinate 71,858, forward strand.
CTACTTAGAGTCTAACTTTGCTACCGATAAAAAAGCCTCGCAAATAAATATTATGCGTACACGTGGTAAACGGGTAACCGCAGAGGCCACGATAAAGCGTGAGCATTTACTGCAAATTATGCGGGTAGAGCCTAAGCAAATTGACTATCACGGCAGGGTAGCAGGAGTAGGCTCGTTTCTATCTGGGGTGAACAATACGGGTTTACACTCGCCTAATGGTATTACCGCCATGTTTATTGCTACGGGGCAAGATGTTGCGAACGTAGCGGAATCATCGGCTGCTATTATGTATTCAGAGCTTACTGATGAGGGCGATTTGTATGTGTCTATCACCATTCCTTCGTTAATAGTGGCCACCTATGGTGGTGGCACTGGAATGGGCACTCAGCGTGAGTGCTTAGAACTTATCGATTGCTATGGCAAAAACAAGGTGTATAAATTCGCCGAAATCGTTGCCTCGGTAGCCTTAGCGGGGGAAATATCGTTAGCCTCAGCCATTAGCTCATCAGATTGGGTGTCGTCTCACGAACAATATGGACGCAACCGCTGAGGATGTTTTCCGCTCTAAGGGCAGAAAGCACCATGATAGACTCGCCGTAAACCCATCCATGGGGGCTCTGCCACCGCATCCATGCGGTGGAAGGTCTATCATGGTGCTTCCTACCCTCTGAGCTAAATCCGTGGTTGG
>NZ_JAESDJ010000019.1:0-70492 GCF_019249255.1 Alteromonas lipotrueae
CGGGAATAGCTCAGTTGGTAGAGCACGACCTTGCCAAGGTCGGGGTCGCGAGTTCGAATCTCGTTTCCCGCTCCAAATTTTCATATATAAAATTAAATCAACCTACTTCAGTTTGATTAATGCGATCCCACGGGTCACGACCGGTTCCCGGCGACCGAATGTCGGCCCAGCGAGTGTCGGCCAGTTACAAGTCTCGTTTCTCGCTTCAAATTTTCTTATCTGAATTTAATCAGCGTTAATATTTAAATCATCTCCCAGCTTAAACCCGCTGTCTTTATTTAAGCTTTCTATGTTTATTCATGCCAATAATGCACTTTTTAGCGTCAGCGAGTGTAAATTTTCTCTTTTTACACCCTTTAAAAGGCTCCTTTTTTTGAATGGGTTTTTATTCCCGCAGCTTTGCACCGTGTTCGAGCATGTACTCACTGTTTTGGTGATGATCTATAAAAGTCCTTATATATCAACTTCTAATGCTGCATTAGATCCGCTGCTTATTACTCTTAATTCAGATTTAGTGCATGCATGCGCGATATTAGAGCATATTTATTCAAAAATAATTAAAAATTTATGTGTTTTTGCTTTAGAATGCGCGCCCTTAACGGCATAGATTCTGCTACGGATCATGCTGAAAACACTGATGCACGTACCCAACAATAAAATTAACGGGTACAAAGATAGAAGCCCCGCCAGGAGAAAACACAAGCATGCACTATAAAGGCAGCACCTTCGGGTACTCTTTGGTTGCCGGCGCTGTATTTACTGCTTTAAGTAGCAGTGCAGTTGTCGCCCAAGAAGTTACTGTAGATGAAAAACAAGTAGAAACAATTGAAGTTACTGCAACCCGCCGAAGCGGCACTTTGCAGGAAGTTCCAATTAATATCTCCGCCATAACATCGGACGTGTTGGCCCAACAAAATATTGAAGACCTTGACTCAGTAGCTCGCTGGGTACCAGGCTTGACCGTCACCGATCAGGGTGGTCGAAACGATTCTCCTATTATCGTGCGAGGCTTAAATACAAACTCATCTGGCCCAGGTTCAGATGGGGGGACGGTAGCTACTTATTTTGGTGAAATTCCATTATTCCTTAACATGCGTTTACTTGATGTAGATCGTGTTGAAGTACTCATTGGGCCGCAAGGCACCTTATATGGTGCTGGTACGCTTGGCGGTGCCATTCGCTATATACCTAAAACAGTAGATTTAGATTTTACTACTGCTGAAATTACCGGTGATGTGTTCACCATTCAAGAAAGTGATTCATTAGGTGGCGAAGGAAGTTTCGTATTCAACGCGCCTATTATTGAAGGTGAATTGGGTGTTCGTGCATCACTTAATTATTTCAATAATCCGGGGTTTATTGATTACAATTACGTTGTGCAAGAAGGTGGTGTTTCACTGCCCGATCCTGATTGGACCGACAGCACGGCTATTAGCGAAAACTTACGCCAAGTAGAAGATGCTAACGGTGAAGACACGCTAACAGGTCGCGTAGCAGTACGTTGGTTACCCACCGACACCATTGACGCTACGCTGACTTATTTCTTCCAGACACAAGACGTAGAAGGCCGTTCAATCAGCCACTACAATGCGTTGTCTGATGAAAACGGGTTAAGTGCGTTAGTAGGTAAATACGAGTCGGCTTATCGTTACGAAGAGCCTCGTGAGAAAGAAGATTCATTATTAAGCTTAGAAGTTAAAGCCGATCTTGGTTTTGCTGAATTGGTGTCGGCTACAGGTTATTCGAAGTTTGAATCAGACGGTCAACGGGACCAAACTGACCTGCTTATTCGCTTAGACTACAGTTACGAAGAATTTCCGGCGTTTTCTTCTTACACGGAAGAATTAACAGAACGCTCTACGCTGACGCAAGAAGTGCGCTTAGTGTCGCTAGATGATGGTCCATTATCGTGGATTGTGGGTGGTTTCTATTACGACACCGACAGCGAAGGTACCAGTAAAGAATTTACCCCAAACTTTGACGTGTACGCTATTGAAGTGTGGGGCGTTGACGGCAACTATCGTCCAGACAGCCTTGAATACTTCTCAGCAGACGAAATCGATATTACTGAAAAAGCCCTTTTCGGTGAGCTCACTTATGAAATTACCGATAAGTGGGATGCTACCATCGGTTTGAGAGCCTACGACTATGAAGTGTCAGCCCGCTCAGGCGTAGACTTGCCGCTTTACTACTCAGTATTTGAAGGTCGAGCTTCTGATTCCATCGATTTAGAACTCACCGAAGCGCCTACCGAGGATGACAGCGGTACACTGTTTAAATTTAATACCAGTTATAAGTTTACCCGCGATACCATGGCTTACGCGACAATCAGCGAAGGGTTCCGAATTGGTGGCGCTAATGGTGCCCCGGCGTGCCCCGACAATGTTGATGACTTGAATAACCAAATAGTGTGCGCATTACCGGATGAGCAGACTTACGGAGCGGATACCACTACCAACTACGAGCTTGGGGTTAAAACCAATTTCTTCAACAACAAACTACAAGTGAACACCGCATTGTTCTATGTTGATTGGGAAGATCCACAAGTTACTGGTGCAACCGTAAATGGTCAGCAACCCATTACGGTTAATGCTGAAGGTGCTGCATCTAAAGGGCTAGAGTTATCGTTGCGTGGTCGCGCAAACGACTATTTAACCATGTATGCTACTTATGCTCATACGAAAGCAGAGTTAACCGCTGATGCGCCATTCTTGTTTACAGCCCAAGGTGAAGAGGGATCTGAACTACAAGATTTTTATGATGGTAAAGATGGTGATCGTTTGCCAGGTTCAGCCGAGCATCAATTTTCATTTGGTATGACATACAGCCAAGAAGTATTTGGCGATAAGATGTTAGACGTGAATTATGGTATCACTGCACAAAGTGATATTTATACTACGGTTGGTTTACGCCAGGACGGTGAAGCATTACCAGGATATGCAATCAGTAACTTAAATGCGCGTATTTCATCTGAAACTTGGTCGGTAACCTTGTACATCGACAACCTATTCGACAAGTACGCGTTTGTGTCTACACGACGCAACGTAAGTGATATTGGCGAAGGTGTTTATGACAGTGTGCTTGAACCAAACGGTACTGAATTAAGCCGTAACTATGGGCATTACATACTTACGCCACGTACAGTAGGTCTGAAGTTCAACTACAAGTTTGATATGTAGTAGTATTACCAACAGTACTTAATAAAGGCACTCCATGGAGTGCCTTTTTTTCAGGCGCATCATGATAATAGCAATGATAGACAGCAATGATAGACAGCAATGATAGATAAACAACAGCATTTCAATGTGGCCACCACAGCCATTAGCAAACGAGATTATACGTCAGCACATAAAGCCTGCGTAGAGGTTATTCAGGCCTTCGGCGATGACCCTCATGCTTATTTTCTTCTGGGTATCATCCACATTGAATTAGGACAAATTAATAAAGCGGTTAAGTTGTTAGAGAAGTCGAATAGCCTTGATGCTAGGGCGCTCACCTATGCTTATCTTGCCAAATGCTTTGCCCTCATTGGCGATCTTAATCTTGCCCAAGCCGCCGCTAAACTCGCCCCACCAACGTCACTCACCCGAGCGCTTGATTTAGATACCGTTGGGGTAGCGTTAAGCAGAGTAGGCGATCATGAAGGGGCACTTTCTTACTTCAAGCGCGCGTTATCTATTAATAATGACAATCCACAGTTTCATTATAACTATGGCGTCAGTAGTAAGTTCGCCGGTAGTTTTACTCAAGCCAGAGACCACTTCGAGCAAGCTATTTCACTGAACCCCAATTTTTATCAGGCGCATTTTGCGCTGTCTGATTTAGGGGGGATCACAGCTGAGAAAAACCATATCAACCGTTTGCTGAACGCATCACGCACTTGTGAAAAACACGTAGAAGGACGACTACATATTGGCCATGCACTAGCAAAAGAATATGAAGCATTAGGGCAATACGATGAGGCTTTTGAAGCACTACAGTACGCCAAAGCGCCTAAGCAGCAGGCTAGTCAAGACGCCTTGGCTGATTATGAAATGTTATTCGATTATCTACAGCAGCAGGCGAATAGCCCATGTGGAAGCGCTAATAAGAACTTAATTAAAAGCATTCAAGCACATGGCGCCCAAGACAGCTCGCCAATTTTCGTAATAGGCATGCCCCGCTCTGGCACTACCTTGGTAGAGCGTATTTTAAGCCACCATAGTCAAGTTGCTTCAGGCGGTGAACTGCAAGATTTTGGAGTGGCAGTAAAATCGCTGGCCAACACGCCCTCACAACATGTACTTGATTTAGACACCCTAAAAGCAGCGGAAAACCTTAATATGCAAGAAATTGGGGAGTGCTACCTAGCGCGAACCGCTTATCTTAAACAAGACGGGCAGCGTTTAGTAGACAAACTGCCGTTTAATTTCTTTTATGTTGATCTTATTCGTCGTGCTTTACCGAATGCCAAAATCATTTGCTTGATGCGTGACCCCATGGATACCTGTGTGGGCAACTACCGCCAACTATTTTCTATTCACAGCCCATACTACGCTTATGCTTATGATTTGAATGCCGTTGGACGTTTTTACTTGCGATTTAACAAGGTAATGGAAGCGTGGGCGCAGAAATTTCCTGGCAACGTACATATTCAGTCTTACGAAGCCTTGGCGATAAATCCTAATGAAGAAGTCCCCAAATTACTTTCGTTTTGTGATTTAGCCTGGGAAGAGCAGTGTCTGCATGTAGAGCGAAACACATTGCCAGTGTCTACGGCGAGCAAAGTACAAGTGCGTGAAGCAATAAATACGCGTTCGATTGGGCGCTGGAAGCAGTATAGCAACCACACCAATTCGCTCCAGAAATTGTTAGGGTATTGTTAAAACTACTTGCATCCTTTGCGGTGGCAGCATAACCTCACTGGTCTAACCAGAAGAAGTGAATTTCAGAGAGAAAATTATGTCCGTACCAAACCCGTTGCGCAACTTTGTGAAAAAAGCCAATACCTATCCAACATGGCTACGTCAACGCATGCTCACGTGGATGTTCAGGTACAAAGTAAAGTTAACGGGCACGGTCAGCATAGATATTCTGGAAACCGATTTAAAGTCGGTAACGTTTCGTCAAAAAAACTACAAGAAGGCGCAGAACCATATTGGCAGTGTGCATGCGGCTGCTATGGCATTGCTAGCGGAGTCTTCTACGGGTTTTGTTGTTGGAGTTAACCTACCTGGCGACAAGTTACCGCTGATTAAAGAAATGAATTTTAAATATGTGAAGCGCGCACAGGGCGATATGCATGCAGTAGCGCACCTTACCGATGAACAAATAGCGTTAATGCAAACTCAAGAGAAAGGTGAAGTTACGGTAGCGGTTAAAGTAACCGATGCTCAAGGTATCGAGCCTGTTCTATGTGAAATGATTTGGGCTTGGGTGCCTAAAAGCAGGAAGTAGTACCTGTATTTAAAAATTAGGCCGAGTACGCCTGATTACCATGTGCGCGTTGCTTATGCAACGCGCATGTTCAATCTAAGCATTTTACAGTTTTATTAAGTTTTCTCTTATCACGTTTTTCTGTTTGACAGCATTGTTGATCCCAACTATCTAATTATCAGTGTAATAAGCCAAGCGGCACAGGCGCGCGGCTAATGGGTCCTCATCGGCGCACGATGCGGAGTATGATAATAGCTAGAAAGGCTGAGATAGGGGGTCATATGACAACGTTATCCAGAGAGAAACTGATTAACCGTCCGTTTGCAGATAAAAAGCATTACCCATATGGCTTCGCTCGCTCCGGTGACTTTTCAATTTCTGAAAGTAAGTTATTACAAGCCCATGGTAGTTTGTTTGCAGCCTTAGTAGATGGCAAGATTGAACCTAGTTCTGATGTCGAAATTAACTATCTTAATGCTGCGTTAGGGCAATGTGAGCCACAAACGCCTCAGGCAAAAGCATGGATAAAATATCAAAACCGAATTAACCGACCCAAAGCGGCCAGTATTTATGGTTCTAAGCGTGCTGTAACAGAAGATGCAGACGATAATATGGGAATAGAGGATAACAGCGACATTGAAATAGACATTGATGACGATTAGTTGTTAATTTCTTGTGAAATTCATCCTAATAAGCGCCATTATTTTCATCGTAACGAAAGGTTTATCCTATTTATCTTGAATATTGGGATATATATCTCACTTTTGTGTGGTTTGGTGTTTTATCTTCCTACTTCCTTCGTTATAGTCCGCTCATCGTCAACATTCGCTGACAATACACCAAACCGATACAGGAGAGAGAACTGTGAAAATGATGTCGGGCGCTGCCATGGTGGTAGAAGCGCTAAAAGATGTAGGAGTAACACATGTGTTCGGCTACCCAGGTGGTGCCGTACTAGACATTTATGACGCTTTATATGCGCAACAAGATGTCGAACATGTCCTCGTGCGTCATGAACAGGCAGCCGCTCATATGGCGGATGGTTATGCACGTTCAACTGGCAAAACCGGCACAGTCCTCGTCACCTCAGGCCCTGGTGCAACCAATACCATAACGGGTATTGCTACCGCTTATATGGATTCAATTCCAATGGTTGTATTGTCTGGGCAAGTTCCCTCTATGCACATTGGTGAAGATGCTTTCCAAGAAACCGATATGGTAGGGTGTTCTCGCCCAATCGTAAAACACAGCTTTCTAGTAAAGCGTGCGGTAGATATTCCAGAAGCCATTGCGAAAGCGTATTACATTGCAAATACTGGCCGACCGGGCCCAGTGGTAGTCGATTTACCCAAAGACATTGTAAATGTGGCTGAAGATCACCCTTATGTGTTCCCAACCGATGTAACCATGCGTTCGTATAACCCAACCGAGCGTGGGCATACAAAGCAAATTAAGAAAGCGGTCGCTTCATTGATGAAAGCCGAACGTCCAGTACTTTATGTTGGTGGTGGCGCGGTTACATCTGAAGCGTCGTCACGAGTTATCGAATTAGCTGAAAAGTTAAATGCACCAGTTACCTGTACGTTAATGGGGCTAGGCGCTATGCCAGGTACACATGAGCAGTTCGTGGGTATGCTAGGTATGCACGGCACCCTTGAAGCAAATAAAACCATGCATAATGCCGATTGCATTATTGCCTTGGGCGCACGTTTCGATGATCGCGTTACCAACAACGTAGCGAAATTTTGCCCTCATGCTGATATTATTCACGTAGATATCGACCCGGCTTCTATCTCTAAAACCATCAACGCACATATTCCGGTGGTTGGTTCGGTAGATAAAGTACTCGACCAAATTTTAGAACAGTTTGTTAATAAAGACCTATCTGGTCAAAAAGAGAAGCTAGCCGATTGGTGGCAACAAATTACTCAGTGGCGCTCTCGTGAATGTTTGAATTACGAGCAAGGCGATACGGTAATCAAGCCACAGCAAGTTATCCAGTCTATTTATAAGCATACCAATGGTGAAGCTTATGTAAGTTCTGACGTAGGCCAGCATCAGATGTTCGCTGCCTTATATTATCCGTTTGATAAGCCTCGCCAGTGGATCAACTCAGGTGGCTTAGGCACCATGGGCTTTGGTTTACCCGCGGCGATGGGCGTACAGTTCGCACACCCAGAGTCTACCTCGGTAGTGGTAACGGGTGACGGTAGTATTCAAATGAATATTCAGGAATTATCTACCTGTTTGCAGTACAACCTGCCGATTAAAATCATTACCTTGAACAACCGCGCATTAGGCATGGTTCGTCAGTGGCAAGATATGATTTACAAAGGTCGTCACTCGCATTCTTACATGGACTCAATGCCAGATTTTGTGAAGCTTGCAGAGTCTTATGGCCATGTAGGTATCAAAGTAGATAAATTAGACGAATTAGATGCAGCGATGGAAAAATGTTTCAGTCTTAAAGACCGCCTTGTGTTTATGGACATAGCGGTAGATCAGAACGAGCACGTATATCCAATGCAAATTAAGTTTGGCGCTATGGATGATATGCGCTTAAGTAAGACGGAGCGTACCTAATGAAACGTATCATTTCTGTATTAATGGAAAACGCACCTGGCGCGTTATCTCGTATTGTGGGCGTTTTCTCACAGCGCGGCTACAACGTAGACTCTCTTTGTGTAGCCCCTACTGACGATGGTAGCTTATCTCGCCTTACCATCATTACCCATGGTGATGATAAAGTCATTGAGCAGATTACTAAGCAAGTGAACAAGCTTATTGATGTGCTTAAAGTGGTGGATTTAACTGAAGGCACACATATTGAGCGTGAGTTGATGCTAATTAAAGTGGCTACTCGTACTGAATCTGTGCGTGCTGAAGTAAAGCGTAATAGTGATATTTTCCGTGGGCGCATCTTAGATGTTCATGCGAATAACTACACCATTGAAATTACGGGCACTACCGACAAACTAGACGCTTTTGCGGCTACCATGGCCCAATGTGCGGAAGTAATTGAATCATCACGCACTGGTGTGTGTGGTTTAGCACGAGGCGAGCGCGCATTACGCCCTTAACGGGTGACATTTAACGTGCAAAGCGAAGCACATAAAGCGCTAAAGAAATGAAAAAGGGCGAGTAACGAGTGTTACTCGCCTTTTCCGTAATAAGCTTCTAAGCGAAGTGCCATACCATAAGACGGCGAGAAGTCTTCACGTCGAAGCCACAATACAAATGGTTCTACCTCGAAGTAAAGCCATTCTCTTATTGGATTGCTGCGCCAACGCAAACCTGTGTAAACCTCTTCTACTTGGTAGGTAGGTTTGTTCAAGCCTTCCACCATAAAGCTGTAAACCAAGGCGTTGTTGTTGTTGATAGGGTATAAGTGTTGTAACTCGTGTCGCCACAACCAGTCGTTGCTATTGTCTCGAAAATAAAAGCGGTTATTTAACCGAGTGACGTTATTGTTACTGCTAACATGCTGGATAGAGGTACCTAACTCTGCGCCAAATTGATCCCGCGTGTATTGATATATTTCAGTGTCGTATAGCATGGCCCAATGGGAGTTAAATGCATAGGCATCACGGTAGCGAGCTTTTACATACAGCTGATCCCGTCTTCCTGCACCAACACGAAATGAATAGTGAGAGTTTTGATCTGGGCGAAAGCGTAGTGAAATGGTCGTATTGTCTTGCCTTCCCAGCGAGGGAGAGCGCGCCGCTTTTATAGTATCACTTTGGGTTTCGTCTTCATTATCACTTAATAGCAAGTCTACGCGATTTTCGAGGTGGGGGAGGGAAACACGAATACGAAACCGAAGATCGGTTTCAGCGATATCTCTGGTTCTAGGTTCCCAGCTAAGTTGAATTCTCCCTTCTGCTTTTGCTTTTTCTTTGGTTTTTGAGCCATCGGAGAATAAGCCATCGAACTTACTTACGGTAAAGTCCATAGAGTCGGTGAAGCTGCGTTGCCACACATCAAACCATTGCATAGGTTGATGATATTCAACATTGTTTTGTGCATTATTCACTACCTCGTGGGTAGGAACAGGCCGGTTATCACTCTGGTCAGTAAGCAATAAACACAATGAGACTGCTAAACACAACATAACAACCCAAACTCCCTCTAACGATTTCGCGGTGAAATGATATCCGTATCAATTAATTACCATCAGGATGCGTGTTGTGATAATAAACGTCAACGATTATTCATCCACGCAAATATTCACGTGAAAGCTAGCGCTTTGGGTGGCATACTACCCTAACTGTTGTATCGGAGATTATTTTTATGGGCGGTATTGGAATCTGGCAGTTACTTATTATCTTAGTAATTGTAGTTTTACTTTTTGGCACTAAACGTTTGAAAGGGATTGGCACCGATTTAGGTGGCGCAATCAAAGGCTTTAAAAAAGCAGTAACTGAAAACGAACAAGATGCCGATTTCGAGCAGAAGAAGCAGGTAGAAGATACAGACACCGCTAATACCGCTGACACTGTTTCAACGAAAACGCAGAGCGACGTTAAAGAAAAATCCTGATGTTTGACATTGGCTTTTGGGAGCTATTGGTAATTGGTGTGATGGCCTTGTTGATACTGGGTCCAGAACGTTTGCCAGGTGCCATGCGGTCCACCATTAACACTATTCGAAGTGTGCGAAATACAGCAACTGGCTTTAAGCAAGAAGTTGAGCATCAGCTGCGCGTGCACGAATTACACGAAAACCTGAAGAAAGCTGAGCAGCAAGGCTTGAAAGATCTCTCGCCAGAGCTTGAACAAAGTGTTGATGAGCTTAAAAAAGCGGCTGAGTCGGTTCAGGAACCATATAAAAAACAGTAAATGTCTGACGCAAACAATTTAATATCTCATTTAATTGAGCTTCGTAGCCGCATTCTAAAAGCACTGTTAAGTGTGCTGGTGGTATTTTTGTGTTTGGCGTACTTTTCGCAAGACCTCTATCAATGGCTCGCGTTGCCGTTGCTTGATTCTATGCCAGAAAACGCTAGCATGATTGCCACCGATGTCGCCTCACCTTTTTTCGCACCGTTTAAACTTACGCTGGTGTTGTCATTCTTTATCGCTATTCCCTACGTACTTTATCAAGTGTGGGGATTTGTTGCGCCAGGCCTATATCGTAACGAGAAAAAGCTCGTTGCGCCGCTTTTACTCTCAAGTACTCTATTGTTCTATGCGGGCATGGCATTCGCCTACTTTGTGGTATTTCCAATCGCGTTTGCCTTTTTTAATAGTGTGGCCCCAGAAGGTGTTACGGTCAGTACCGACATCTCTAGTTATCTTAATTTTGTATTGAAACTCTTCTTTGCTTTTGGGGTCTCATTTGAAATTCCCATTGCCATTATCTTACTGTGCTGGACGGGGGTAACCGACGCAAAATCACTTAGAGCAAAACGCCCCTATGTGGTTGTTGGTGCGTTTGTGGTGGGCATGTTACTTACGCCGCCGGATATCATTTCTCAAACGCTTTTAGCTATCCCTATGTGGATATTGTTTGAAATAGGTGTTGTGGTAGGTAGCTTGTATGCGGGAAAAGGCCGCCGAGATAACGATGAAAAAACGGGCACTGAAATCGAATAACAATTAATTAAAACAAAGGATTTACCATGAAAAAACGTACATTATTACTGCTAATAAGTGTACTTCCTTTCAGTGCGTTTTTAGCACAGGCAGAAACCGTAGGCGAAGCGCTAGCCAAATGTAGCGAAACCAAAAATAGTCTTCAACGTTTAGTATGCTACGACCGCGTTGAAAAACAAGTCAATCGCCTCTCAGGTGCGCAGGCAGGTCTGCCGGTTACAATGCCTAGCCACACACCAACCGTTGCCGCTGAACGTCGCCGCGAAGCACCGGTAAGCCAAACCCCAGCGCCTAAAGACGAACAGTTTGGTTTAGAGCACAAAGTAAAAACGGAAACCTTGGCCGACACATTTGCAGGTAAGGTAACTAAGATTAAGAAAACTGCACGTGGGAAGTTTATTTTAACCTTCGATAACGGCTCGGTTTGGCAGCAAACTACAGATACCACGTTGAAAGTAAAAGAAGGTGAAACCGTGCTAATTGAGCGTGGATTATTAGGCGCTTTCTATTTGAAAAAAGAAGGGCTTAACAAACGCATGAAAGTAAAACGTGTAAAATAATATGCCTTGGTTTGACGCTGGCGTTAATCTATTAGATCGCAGATTTAATCCTCAAGAGATTATTTCAAATGCCGTGGACGCCGGTGTTTCCAGGCTGTGTATTATTACCACTCATCCCAACGAGTGGGATGCAGCAGCTGCACTTCATCACCAGTTTCCGCAGATTTGTAGTTATACCTTAGGCATACACCCCCATAATGCTAAAGATGTCGTTGATAGTGATTACGAGCGATTAAGAAGCATGGCAAAAGAGCCTGGCGTAGTGGCGGTGGGCGAGTGTGGCTTAGATTTTAATCGCAACTTTTCTCCCCAAGATGTTCAAATAAGTGTGTTTGAAGCCCAATTATCGTTGGCGGTAGAATTGAACTTGCCTGTGTATCTTCACGAACGAGATGCGTTTGAACAACAAGTGTCCTGCCTTCAAAAAGTGCTGCCGTCTCTTAGCGGTGGTATCGCACACTGTTTTACAGGCGATACCACCCAGTTAGGTGCCTATTTAGATATGGGGTTGTACATCGGTATTACTGGTTGGGCATGTGATGAAAAGCGCGGAGAGGTTCTTCGTAACGCAATTCCAACCATTCCCTTAAACCGTATCGTTGTAGAAACTGATGCCCCTTACTTATTCCCGAAAACTCTTCGGCCTAGAAAGCGCAACAATGAGCCTGCGCTATTGCCTCATATTGGTGAACAAATTAGCGAACTAATACAGGTTGCCCCTGATAAATTACGAGATTGCAGTTATGCTAATACTTGTCGTTTATTTTGTATCAGTGATTAATGGTAATGCACATATATCGTCAAAAAGTTCGCAATTACGATCTTTACCTCTTCGTTATTACCGTTGTTGCGGTGTCAATTTTTGCGTTCATTGCACTAAGTGTAGTACCAGAGCGAACCACAAATAGCCGAGTTTCTCAGTTAGCCTTTGTTAGCGATCCCGAGAACCAGTTAACCTTCGAAACAGTGCTCGATAAACCCCGAGAACTGTGGACGCCAGCGGTGTCGCCAATAAATTTAGGAATGAGCAGTGATGTACATTGGTTCTCCTTTGTTGTCACTCCCAACGAATCTCAAGCGCTACGTTACCTTTTCGAGATTGACTACGCCTTGCTAGATAGTGTTGACGTTGCGGTTTATCCGCCGTTAGCAAGTTCGCCTGTTGTACGTTACCAGGCCGGAGACAACCTAGCATTTAATGTACGCCCCATCGCGAATAACACGCCACTTTTTTCCTTACCTTTAAGTGCTAAACCGCAAACCGTAGTAGTTCGCGTCAAATCTAGCGGCACTATTCGCATGCCTATTGTGGTGTGGGAAGAAAAAGAATTTATAGAATACGCAGCAAGCCAAAATATAGCACTGGGGCTGTTTTTTGGTTTTTTATGTGCCATGGCCATCAGTAATATCTTTTTATTTTTTACTACCAAAAATCGCTCGTTTTTATTCTATACCGGCTATGCACTGAGCTTAGGCTTAACCTTGGCTTCATTGCAGGGGTTGGGCTATGCCTATTTATGGCCTGAGCAGGCGTGGTTGCAGGGCAAGGCGGTACTCATTTTTGGTAATGCGACGATTTTATTTGCCGTACTGTTCTCCCGGCATTTACTGCCTATTGCCGAATTTAGCGCAGTAGTAGATAAAATATCTAAGGTAGCGGCGTGGGCATTTGCAGGCTGTATTTTCACGAGTGCGATACTGCCTTACCCCTTTGCCATAAAACTTTATTTAGTCATGTTGTCGATAATCGTGTTTGTGGCAATGTTCACAGGTGGCTGGTTATCATTTAAAGGCGTGCCTATTGCCCGATACTTCTCTGTGGCGTGGCTATTTTTATTGTTTAGCGGCTTTGTCGTTAGCCTAGATAGCGTGAATATAATAAATTTAGGCATTTCTACGAGTTATTTACTCATAATTGCAGGTACCGTTGAAACGGTGATTTTAGCCCTTATCTTGGCAATTAATTATAGTCACAGGTACGACGAACTTATTACCACGCAACAATTTGCCCTTGAACAAGAGCAGCAGGCGAGTAAGGCAAAAGAAGACCTGCTAGAAGTGCAGAAACGTTATCAAGATGACTTGGAATACAAAGTAGAAGAGCGAACGTTAGAACTTGAGATTACCTTACGTGAGCTGTCTGAAGTAAACCAAGAGCTAGAGCGGCTAACGGCAATCGACCCACTTACCGGAATTAATAATCGTCGTCACTTTGATAAAAAGTTAAAATCAGAAGGCAGACGAAGTCGCCGAGAGCAAACTCCTTTGTCTATTGCAGTCATCGATATTGACCACTTTAAACGTATTAATGATAAATACGGACATGCTGGTGGAGATGCCTGTCTTATTCATATAACGGGCATTATTCAAAGTATGTTGCTTCGTTTATCCGATGATTTATGTCGAATAGGCGGGGAGGAATTTGCACTTATTCTTCCGAATACCGACAGCCAAGGTGCCTACCATGTGGTAGAGGCCATTCGCGAGCGCATCGAAAAATCTCCTATCATGTTTGATGGAGAAGCAATACAACTAACCATAAGTGCAGGGCTGGCTACCAGTGTTATCACGGATGAAGATCATGCTGCAGCGTTGCTTCGGTTGGCCGATGAGCAGCTTTATGCTGCGAAAGAATCAGGACGAAACAAAGTACTCTTTAAACCGATTTCAGGATAATTTATGAATGCTTCATTCCCCGCTCGTCGCATGCGACGCCTTCGTGCAAAAGATGCACTGCGAGATCTAGTTGCCGAGCAACGTCTTACTACTAACGACCTTATTTACCCTGTATTCGTTCTTCCTGGCACAGGTCAGCGTGAAGAAGTGCCTTCAATGCCTGGGGTAGAGCGCCTGTCTATCGATCTGTTATTAGAGGAAACGGCAAAATGGGTAGCCCTTGGTATACGTACACTAGCCCTGTTTCCTGTTACCCCCATGTCACTTAAAACCGAGTGCGCCAAAGAAGCGTTCAATCCAGATGGCCTTGCACAAACGGCTATGCGTGCAATAAAAGCACAGTTTCCAGATGTGATGTTAATGTCTGACATCGCGTTAGATCCCTTTACGTCTCACGGGCAAGATGGCTTGGTGGATGAGACCGGTTATGTGATGAATGATGTCACCATTGACGTGTTGGTAAAACAAGCGCTCTCACATGCAGAAGCAGGCGCAGACATTGTTGCACCTTCTGACATGATGGATGGGCGCATTGGGGTTATTCGTGATGCACTTGAGCGCGAGGGGTTTATTAACACCTGCATTATGGCGTATTCAGCAAAGTATGCATCTGCTTATTATGGGCCATTTCGAGACGCTGTTGGCTCTTCAGCGAACATAAAAGGCGGTAATAAGAAAACCTATCAGATGGACCCTGCAAACAGCGATGAAGCCATACACGAAATTGCGTTAGACGTACAAGAAGGTGCTGATATGGTAATGGTTAAGCCTGGTATGCCTTATTTAGACATTGTGCGCCGTTGTAAAGACGAGCTAAAGGTGCCTACCTTTGCGTATCAAGTCAGTGGCGAATATGCCATGCATCAAGCGGCATTTGCGAATGGTTGGTTAAACGAAGAGGCAGTAATACTAGAGTCTTTACTGGCTTTCAAACGCGCTGGAGCAGACGGCATTCTTACTTACTTTGCTCCGAAAGCGGCTGCGCTTCTCGCTGGCGACTAGAGCCGTGAATAGAAAATCAAAGAAACAATAAATAGGCTAAAAACAAAAATGGGATGCAACCTTAGGTTACATCCCATTTTTTTGTTCTTTGCAATTTTCAGCACTGACTATTTACAGATAAGTTCCCAGCCTGCTTTGTGCTGTAACCAGCTTTCATTGGCTAGCTCAGCGTTAATCAGCGGGTGTGCTTTCAGCCAGCCCTCAGGGAAGGTAACTTCCCATTTATCACCGTCGCAGACTAAATCTACATGGGGAATATGCTTGTTTTGTCGTCGCAAACACAGCACCACAGAAATACGTAATAGCCTAAGTAAACCCAATAACATAGGTTGAGAGTCATCATGGTAATTACTAAAAGCATCAGCTGGAATAGTTAATCTATGATGGGCAACAAGGTCTCGAATAGCCGCCCGCTGCAGGCGTGTGAAGCCAGGCAAATCTATAAAAGACAGAATATAAGCGCCGTGCTCATGATGCTTTTTGTATTCTATATGCAAGCCCGTTTCATGGAGTAACGCAGCTGCACCTAAAATAGCTTCGGTATCAAGATGACAGATGTTTTGCTGTGCGCATAACTGTGTACATAGCTGTGTTGATACACTTTTTACTGAATTCGCTTGGGCTTTATCGATATGGTATCGAGCCATGGTCTGGTTAAGTGTTTGGTCGCGGCGGTCATTTTCCTGCATGTTATCTAACATGCCGTAAATAAGCCCTTCGCGCAGCGCACCACCAGAAATATTCATATTTTGAATGGCTAACGCTTCAAATAAGCTAATTAAAATGGCTAAGCCAGAAGGAAAAATGGCCTTGCGATTTTCTTCTAAACCTTCAATGTTAAGCTGGTTAATTTCACCACATTCAACACATTGTTTTTCTAGGTGATGAAGGTAATCAAGTCGTATTGAATCGCTAATGCCCTGCGCCACCAATATTTCAGTGATGGCCTGCGGTGTACCCGAGGCACCTAAGCAATTTTCCCAATCAAAACAAAGAAAAGCGTCCGCTACAGGGGAAAGTAATGCCTTCGCGGCTTTTTTAGCACTTTCGAAGTTTTCAGCGGTGATCTTACCGCCATCAAAATAGCGTTCCATAAAGGTCACACACCCCATATCCAAGCTCTTTAAGTGGATGGGTTGCATGTCGTTGCCAATAACAATTTCAGTACTGGCACCGCCTATATCTATCACTAAGCTATTACCTTGATTTGCCGAGGTATAGGCTACGCCAAGATAAATCTGGCGTGCTTCTTCCTCGCCGCTTATCACGTTGAGTTTATGCTTGAGAATTTGCTCGGCTTTCCCAATAAACACTTGGGCATTAGTCGCAAGACGTAAGGTAGCGGTAGCCACTACCTTAATATTTGAGGGGGGAATATCTTGTAACCGTTCGGAAAAGGTTTGCAGGCATTGCCAACCACGCTCCATGCTCATTTCATCTAGTGCAAAGTCGTCATTCAACCCTGCCGCTAAACGTACTTTCTGTTTCACCTTGCCAATGATCTGAACGCTACCATTAACGACATGAACAATGACCATGTGAAAGCTATTAGAGCCTAAGTCTACTGCGGCGTAATATTCGCCATAGCTTTCAGAGTCGTGCTGAAGTTCTGCCTGCATATTGTCTCGAATGTTAGTTACTGTTTCCGCGATTAGACGGTTTACCTCTATTTCCACCGCTGTTACCACGACCTTTACCATTGCCACGTCGAGACGAGTTTCTCGTGTTTGGTGTGCGTCTGCGTCTTGGTTTAGGCGCATTTACATCATCAAGCAAGGCACTCGCATCGTAATCGGTAACAGGAATAGCATGCTGAATATATTTTTCAATATCTGGCAAGTTCAATGCGTATTTTTCACAGGCGAAACTGATGGCGATACCGCTTTGACCCGCACGACCGGTTCGGCCAATTCGGTGAACATAGTCTTCTGCATCGTCAGGTAAATCATAGTTAAACACATGAGTGACCGAATCAATATGTAAGCCACGTGCGGCAACATCCGTGGCCACTAAAATGTCTAGCTTACCTTTGGTAAAGTCTTCTAAAATACCCAAGCGCTTTTTCTGTGGTACGTCACCGCTCAACAAGCCAACACGATGACCGTCGGCAGTAAGCCAGTCGGTTACGCGCTCACAGCTGTATTTGGTGTTAGCAAACACAATGGCTTTATCTGGCCACTCTTCTTCAAATAGCGTAAGAAGCAGCAACATTTTATCATCATCAGAGGGGTAGAACAGCTCTTGCGATACCCGTGTTGCTGTCGTTTGCTCTGGTGCCACTTGAACGTGAGTTGGGTTGTTCATGTGCTCGTAAGCGAGTTCTTGAACGCGATAACTAAGTGTAGCTGAAAACAGCATACTTAGGCGTTCAGTTGCAGGCGGTAAGCGTCGGAACAAAAAGCGGATATCTTTAATAAAGCCTAAATCGAACATACGATCGGCCTCATCAAGTACGGCAACTTGAATGTTATTCAAGGTAAACACGTTCTGTTTGTAATAATCCAGAATGCGTCCTGTCGTACCAATAATGATATCTACCCCTTCTTCAAGGGTTTCACGTTGACTTTGGTAACCTTCGCCCCCATAAATCAATCCAAGCGACAAACCGGTATGCTCACTGAGCAATTTGGCATCGTTGAAAATCTGGACGGCTAACTCTCTGGTTGGCGCCATTATGATGGCTCTAGGGCCTTTTGATTTGCTGTTCTCGTCATTATCTGCTTTGCTTAGCAAATAATGAAAAGTAGCAACCAAGAAGGCAATAGTTTTACCTGTACCCGTTTGAGCTTGTCCGGCAATATCTAAGCCTTCCAGTAATGGAGGCAGAGATAACGCCTGTATTGGTGTACAATTATTGAAATTTGCCGCCGTTAAGGCGTCAACAACCTTGCTATTAATCGGCAGGTCGGAAAAATGAGTATCAGTTAAGTGAGTAGGCATAGCTTATAGCTTATCAGTGCTTGCATTAAAAACGGTTTCTATATAACACTTATGGTAGAGCTGAAACAAATCAGCGACCGACCAAAAATGGAGAAAAGAATGAGCGACAAAATTATCCAGTTATCTGACGATAAATTCGAAGCAGATGTTATCAATGCTGAAGGTCCTGTACTGGTTGACTTTTGGGCCGAATGGTGTGGCCCCTGTAAAATGATCGCGCCAATCTTAGAAGAAGTTGCGAACGAGTTTGAAGGCAAGTTAACAGTTGGCAAGTTGAATGTCGATGAAAATAACGAAACTCCACCTAAATATGGTATTCGTGGCATTCCTACATTACTACTTTTCAAAAACGGCAACGTAGCGGCAACCAAAGTAGGCGCGTTATCTAAAACGCAACTTGCTGAGTTCTTAAACGAAAACCTTTAGTAAAATAGTAATTCAGAAAAAACCGGTGGCTTAGCTGCCGGTTTTTTATTTACACATGAAAAATAAGCAGTTACAACGCCTGCAACAGTGTGAATACAAGTTATTTAACAATTGACGAGTAAAACGCTGGACGTTGATTAATTTTAGTGCTAACTTTTCCTTAGCGCTCACCCGAGCAGCATTCTGCTTAGCCTCTATTCAGGCATAATCAAATCAAAAATTAGAACAGAGTGACTACCAGTCCTGTAAGCAAACCCCAAGCACAAAGACCCACCAGTATGAATTTAACAGAATTAAAGAACAAACCGATTAGCGAATTAGTCGCCATGTCCGAAGAAATGGGCCTGGAAAACATGGCTCGCGCTAGAAAACAAGACATCATATTCTCGATACTGAAATCGCATGCGAAAGGCGGCGAAGATATTTTCGGTGACGGGGTTCTGGAAATTTTACAGGACGGTTTTGGTTTCTTGCGGTCAGCAGACTCTTCGTATTTAGCAGGGCCTGATGATATTTACGTATCACCAAGCCAAATTCGTCGATTTAACTTGCGAACGGGCGATACCATTTCTGGTAAAATACGCCCGCCTAAAGACAGTGAGCGATATTTTGCCCTGTTAAAAATTCGCGAAGTAAACTTCGACAAGCCTGAAAACTCCCGTAATAAAATCCTCTTCGAAAACCTTACTCCTCTACATGCTGCATCTCGCATGCGCATGGAACGTGGTAATGGTTCAACAGAAGATATTACGGCGCGTGTATTAGACCTAGCCTCACCAATTGGTAAAGGGCAACGTGGTCTTATCGTTGCACCACCTAAAGCCGG
The DNA here is from genome assembly GCF_019249255.1 of Alteromonas lipotrueae. Lineage (NCBI taxonomy): Bacteria > Pseudomonadati > Pseudomonadota > Gammaproteobacteria > Alteromonadales > Alteromonadaceae > Alteromonas > Alteromonas lipotrueae. The sequence continues at coordinate 19,440 of NZ_JAESDJ010000019.1, forward strand.
TAAAACCCTTTTACTTCAGAACATCGCGCAATCTATTGCAGCGAATCACCCTGAAGCTGAATTGATGGTATTGCTTATCGACGAACGTCCAGAAGAAGTAACAGAAATGCATCGCCTTGTACAAGGTGAAGTGGTTGCTTCAACGTTCGATGAACCTGCAAGCCGTCACGTTCAGGTAGCTGAAATGGTTATTGAAAAAGCGAAGCGCTTAGTTGAGCACAAGAAAGATGTCGTTATCTTACTTGATTCAATTACTCGTTTAGCACGTGCTTACAACACGGTAATCCCATCATCAGGTAAAGTACTTACCGGTGGTGTTGATGCCAATGCACTACATAAGCCTAAGCGCTTCTTTGGTGCTGCTCGAAACGTTGAAGAAGGCGGTAGTTTAACGATTATCGCTACAGCGCTTATCGATACTGGCTCTAAAATGGATGAAGTTATCTATGAAGAGTTTAAAGGTACCGGTAACATGGAATTACACTTAAATCGTAAGATTGCTGAAAAGCGTGTTTTCCCAGCTATTGACTTCAATCGTTCAGGTACTCGTCGCGAAGAGCTATTAACGTCGCAAGAAGAACTACAGAAAATGTGGATCTTACGTAAAATTGTGCACGAGATGTCAGAGATTGATGCCATAGAGTTCCTTATCAATAAGCTCGCTATGACTAAGACTAACGATGAGTTCTTCAACGCCATGAAGCGTCAAAAGAGCTAACCCGTTTTTATAGAAAAAGCGCCTAAGGGCGCTTTTTTTGTGCCCGAATCTTACTTCCCACTTAATAGAAACAATTCTTATTAGACTTCTGTCTAATGTTCACTGGCCATTGAATAGGTTACTTTCAGAAGTCACACCGCAATTGGTACTCGTATTTTTTAGCTACCAGATAGTTTATTCTGGCGTTTTACTCTACAACGGAATAGATGTTATGTATCGAAAGTTAATCTCTCTCGCTATGGCAAGCTGTGCCACTTTTGCCTTTGCACAAGTCGATGTTGATGCATTGGCCACGGAAGTTGAAGCAGACGTTATTGAATGGCGCCACCACTTTCACGAATTCCCAGAACTGTCTAATCGTGAATTTAATACCGCGAAATACGTAGCAAACTACCTTACATCGCTAGGCCTGGAAGTTGAAACCGGCGTAGCTAGCACAGGTGTAGTTGCGATACTCGATAGCGGCAAACCCGGCCCTGTTGTCGCGCTGCGAGCTGATATGGACGGTTTACCGGTTAAAGAGCAGGGTGATTTATCCTACCGCTCTACGCAAATGGGCGAATATAACGGCCAAGACGTGCCAGTTATGCATGCTTGTGGACACGATACTCACATGGCCATGCTAATGGGGGCGGCAAAAATACTGACTAATATTAAAGATGAACTTAAAGGTAAAGTGAAGTTCATCTTTCAACCTGCTGAAGAAGGTGCACCTTCTGGTGAGACGGGTGGTGCTGAAGTCATGGTAAAAGAAGGGGTACTTAAAACCCCTGATGTCGATGTTATTTTCGGGTTACATATTAGTTCAAACACCGATGTAGGCACAGTGCGCTACAACTCTGGCGGCACCATGGCTGCGGTAGACCCGTTCAAAATTGTTATTCACGGTAAGCAAGCCCATGGCGCGTACCCGTGGAAAAGTGTCGACCCAGTGGTCACTGCGGCGCAAATGATCATGTCTATTCAAACCATTGTTAGTCGTGAACTTAAGCTCATTGATGATGCTGCAGTGGTTTCTATCGGTTCAATTCATGGCGGAAACCGTTCAAACATTATTCCCAACGAAGTCGAAATGGTAGGCACCATTCGCACGTTAAATAAAGCAGCACGTGAACATATTTACGAATCGCTTCCGCGTAAAGTGAACGCTATCGCTGAGAGTATGGGTGCTCAAGCAGAACTAACGCTTCCTTTAGATTACTACTATCCCATTACCTATAACGACCCCGAACTTACGCAAGCCATGGTGCCAACCATGCAACGTACTGCAGGGGCTGAAAATGCCATCGTGTCTAAACCTGTCACGGGAGCGGAAGATTTTTCTTTTTTCCAAGAGGAAGTGCCAGGCTTGTATGTTTGGGTTGGTGGGAAGCCGCTGGATGTTTCCGAGCAAGATAGCCCTGCTCACCATACCCCTGAGTTTTATGTAGACGATTCGGGTATGAAACTAGGTGTGAAATTACTGACTAACTTTACGTTAGATTACATGGCGCAACATTAATCATGGTGATGCCAGAGGGGGGCGTTGTTGTACGATAAACATCAGTGGTCGTTAACTCTGGTATTACACCTGTTACTTGTAGTGGTTGTGGGTATTGCTTTAAACGCAGTGCCTGCGCCATTTGATAGCAGCGGTATCGCTGTTTTCGGGGTTGGGGTTGGCGTATATGCCGCACTTCGGTTCCCTCCTGTAATCGCAATACCGATTGCGTTAGTTATCTGCGTTCCTTTATGGCTAACTCACGGCAGTATTGTGGGTAAAGAAAGCCTGTCTTTACTCCCAATCGTAGTAAGCTTATTCGGGTACAAAAAATCCCTGAGCCGAGTAATTAAAGTAGGCGCTGGCTTTTGGTCGCTTATTTTCCTACCCATATTATTGTTAGAACATGCGCTTTACGAAGCCGACCAGCCAACAATGATGTTTTCGGGTGTGCTTGTCACCTGGGTAAGCGGTGTGTTTGGGCTTATCTCTGGGCACTTTGTGTTTCTAGCGAATAAAGGGCTTAAACACACCAATACGGGGTCGCAAGAAAAAGTCTCACTGCATTTTCTGTTCAGTTATTTCTTTTCAGGTTGTTTTTTTGCAGCCTCCATGGCGGTGGTGTATTTATCTGTCGCGCTATATCAAGATGATCAAGAAGCACAAATCATTCGGTACATGCAACAACGTGTTGCGGTATTAGAGCAACAATTATCCGATTTTATAGGGCAACATCAAAAAGCGATCGCTGTTGCTTCGCAATCACTATCTACGCCCTATGCAATTGAAAAGTTAGAAGAGGCTAGCAGCAATCAGCTTTCAGTTTTAGCTGCGCATTACCCTGAATTCATCACTTTTTTAGTGGCCGATGAAAGTGGAAATATAACCCACTCCTACCCACCTGGACTATTGAACAAAGCACAGGCAGTCGGTGCTGGCAATGTGGCTTACCGACCTTATTTTTCTCAGGCAATGGAAACGGGCGGGCCGTATCTTTCTAATGTTTTCCAAGGGCAAGGGTTTGGAAACGATGCCATTGTTGCCATGTCCTCGCCTATTCTAAATGACAATGGCGCACCTATTGGTATTGTAGAAGGCTCATTATCCCTTCGAAGCTTCTCGACAGTAGATGCACTTAATCTTGATGGTTTTTCGCTTTTACTCGAAGATGCTAAAGGTGAGGTTATTTACGCGTCAGACGCGTTAGGCTTAAAGCCACTGAACAAGGCGCCTGCGTATTCATGCGATGGTGAGTGCGATATCAAAATTGAAGATGGGCCGCTTAACAAGCAATGGTTGAGGCTGGAAGGTCAGCTGCCTACCGCAGATTGGCAGGTTAGCTATTACTACGATTATCGACGTTTTTTGTCGGCAATGAGCGAGTATTTGTTGATTGACTTATTATTGCTCCTCGCCTTGTCAGTGTTTGGTACGTTCATGGGCTCTGTGGTGGCACGAATGATTGAGTCTCCCATTCGCAGGCTAATACGCTATATAGCCAATTTTACGCCTTCAGAAGTACGTAGAGAGGCAACGTTAGCGGGGAGTACGTTGCACATACAAGAACTTGCTTCTCTTAATGATGAGTTTAGTAGCTTAGAAGGGCGCTTATTTGATGCTTTTAAAGCCCTTGAATTCGCCCGCGCCAAAGAACAAGCGCTAAATGTTGAACTCGCTGAGTTTAACCATAGTTTAGAAAATAAGATTGAAGAGAAAACGCGACACTTGGCCACGGCGCTTGAAGAAGCAAAAGCGGCGAGCGTGGCTAAAACCCAATTTTTAGCCAATATGAGCCATGAAATTCGTACCCCAATGAATGGCATTATTGGATCGTGCGAATTAATGATGGAGTTACCCTTACCTGACGGGGCACGCCATAGAACGGAAACGATATCGACTTCTGCCAGCCACCTTTTAATGATCCTCGACAGCATCTTAGATTGGTCAAAAATTGAGTCAGGTAAAATGCTACTGGATAAGCGAAGTGTTTCCGTTGCACAAACCATCGATGCGTGCAGTGTGCTGTACGAGCGAAGTGCAAGCAAGAAAGGCATTTCGATTGACGTGAGTATTGATGAAAATGTTCCACAAGTGGTGATTACCGATGGAGGCAAGCTTAGCCAAATCATTAATAACTTGGTAAGCAATGCGATTAAGTTTACCCATCAAGGCACCATTTTGGTTGAAGCCAATTATAGCTACACCCAAGGCGAGCTCTATTGTTCGGTTACAGATTCAGGCATTGGCATACCACCAGAAAAGATTGATAGCATATTCGATCAGTTTGAACAGGCTGATGCCTCTATAACCCGTGATTATGGGGGGACTGGATTGGGGTTGGCCATTACGAAAGGGCTTGTAGAGCTCCTTGGTGGCAGTATTACAGTTGAAAGTACTGAAGGCACAGGAACCACTTTTTATTTTAGTTTTCCGTGTGAAAAAGGCGAAACGCAAGAAGCTACATCCAATGTAAAAGCGCATTCTTTACCAAGCACACTACGAGTATTACTTGCTGAAGATAACGATGTAAACGCTGATATTGTCATGGATATGCTTGGCTCTGTTGGCGTTAAACGCATCAGGGCTAAAAATGGTATTGAAGCGATAGAGGCTGCGAAACGTCATACGTTTGATGTTATTTTAATGGATTACCAAATGCCTGTAATGGACGGCCTTACTGCATCGAAACAGATTCGTCAGCATGCGCTGAACAAAGATAGCGTGATCATTATTGCATTAACGGCAAATGCTTATGCCGATGATAAGGCGGCGTGTATAGCCGCCGGTATGAATGCACATTTAAGCAAGCCGATTAGAAAACAGGTGTTAATCGACAGTATTGCCCGTGAACTTGCTCGCGTTTGACGCTACTTTTCCTCTATTGTTAACAGGTTTATTGCCTACCATATACAATACAATGTAGCCCAAGGTTGCCGATACAATTGAGCCGGCCAAAATACCCACTCGCTCGTCGAAAATCTGATTAATACCCGTTTCTTCAAAGGCTAAACCACCAATAAACAAGCTCATGGTAAAGCCCACGCCACACAGCAGGGCACAACCGTAAATATGTTTTAAGTTGAGGTCATCAGGCAAGGTTGCCAGCTTGAGCTTAATCATTAAATAGCAAAAGCCGAATACCCCAACTTGCTTGCCTATCACTAGGCCCAAAAATATGCCAAAAGTAACGGGGTGAAAAATGCCCTCTGGGCTTATATTACCGAAGCTTATCCCTGCATTAGCGAAAGCAAAGAGGGGTAAAATGGCAAAACTCACTGTGCTATTTAAGCTACGTTCTAAGCGGGTTACCGGCGAGTAGGTTTCATCCTTACTGTCACGCATGGGTATAAAGGCCGCCAAAATAACACCGGCTAGCGTGGCATGTACTCCAGATTTGAGCATCGCCACCCATAAGATAATGCCTACCATCATATAAGCAGGAATATCCACTACATTGCGTCTGTTCATGTGCCATAACAGCAGTAAGCAAGCCGCTGCCACCAACAGCGCACCCATAGTGATGTGGTTGGTATAGAAAAGCGCAATAATCACAATAGCGCCAATATCGTCAATAATGGCCAAGGTGACTAAAAAGATCTTAAGGCTAGTGGGCACACGGCTTCCTAATAACGCCAAAATACCCAATGCAAAGGCAATATCGGTTGCCGCTGGAATCGCCCACCCGGCAATTGCTACAGGGTTGTCCCAGTTAATTCCAACGTAAATTAAGGCCGGTAATAGCATGCCGCCTATGGCACCGGTGGCAGGTAAAACAATATCTTTGGGGTTTGATAGTTCACCTTCACATATTTCACGTTTGAGCTCCAACCCAACATGAAAGAAGAAAACGGCCATAAAGCCATCGTTAATCCATAAAAGTAAGGGCTTATCAATCGCCCACGTGCCTGCTGAAATTTGCACCGGTAGGCTAATTAATTGGTCGTATAGGTGATCAAGAGGAGAGTTAGCAATGATAAGCGCCAGAACAGTAGCAATCATCAGTAAAATGCCAGGCGCGGCTTCTCTATTAAGAAAATCTGATACTACGTCCTGCACTTCTTCAATAACTTCATCAATTACGCCTGTTTGATGCTCTTTCGACATTATTGATACCTCCGTTTACCTTAGCCAAATAAAGGCTTACAACCAGTCGAGAAAAAAGAGGTAGTCGTAAAGATTACCAAGTGGCACTGGAAGTATTAACCATTTGTAATTATATAAGTGTTTTACGAAAATGAGGGCTCGGCTAGATCACTTACGGCTAATATGTGGGATTTGTTGGCGATTTAGGCTACAATCGCGGGCTTTTCCGGTTATCCAATTTACCTATCTCAGAGGATTTCTAGATGGCGAAAGTCGCAATAGTTATGGGCTCAACCTCAGACTGGCCTACCATGCAACAAGCAGCGAAAATGCTGAAGTCGTTTGGTGTTGAATTCGACGCAAAAGTGGTATCAGCACACAGAACGCCAAACTTGTTGGTTGAATTTGCAGAAGGTGCAGCAGATGAAGGCTTTAGTGCCATTATTGCTGGCGCTGGTGGTGCAGCACACTTACCGGGTATGATTGCTGCGCACACGCACTTGCCAGTATTTGGTTGTCCGGTAAAATCTAAAGCATTAAGCGGTCTTGATTCCCTGTTATCAATTGTACAAATGCCTAAGGGCGTAGCGGTTGGCACATTAGCCATCGGCGAAGCAGGTGCAGCCAATGCGGGTCTGCTAGCGGCTCAAGTGGTGGCTTTGCAAGATAAGAATGTGCGCGATGCAGTCATTGCCTTTCGAAAGCAACAAACCGAGACGGTATTGGCTTCAAGCAATACCTTGGAGCTTGACGAATGAGAGTAGTCGTTTACGGTGCAGGCCAATTGGCGCAAATGATGTATTTGGCGGGCAGTCCGCTCGGCATTGACGTGCAGGCTGTCGACGTAAACAACGATACTGTCGTGCACCCAGTAAGTAAAACCCCCCTTGATACCACCTTAGATCAAGCCTTAGAAGGTGCTGATGCACTCACGGTAGAATTTGAACATGTGCCAGAGCGCTTGCTTGAAGAAGCGACCAAAACGGGCAAGTTAATGCCCAGTATTGAAAGCATTTTGGTTGGCGCTGATAGAGTGCGAGAAAAAGCATTACTTGAGGGCATGAAAGTCGCTAACAGTGCGCACCGTATTGTTACTCACTTAGATCAGCTTGATGAATGTGTTGAAGCATTGGGCGAGAAGCTGATTCTAAAATCCAGTCGTGATGGTTATGATGGCTATGGGCAATGGCGATTAGCCAATAAAGATGAGCTGCCTGAACTTAAACGGGCTTTAGCCACCTTAAATTTAGAAAAAGTACCTCTTGTGGTAGAGAAGATGGTGGCCTTTGAACGTGAGCTTTCATTAATTGGCGTGCGCAACAAGCAAGGCGATGTGCGCACTTACCCGCTCGCTGAAAATTTACATTATCAAGGCCAACTACATGTGTCGGTTGCCCCTGCTACTCATGTTAATGAAGCGCTTCAGGCCAAAGCTCACGATATTTTTGTGAAACTGGCTGAAGGTATGGACTATGTCGGCGTGTTAGCGGTTGAATTGTTTCAATGTGGTGATGAACTCTTGGTTAATGAACTTGCGCCAAGAGTTCACAATTCTGGCCATTGGAGTCAATCAGGTGCAGTAACCAGTCAATTTGAAAATCACCTTCGTGCAATTTGTGGCTTACCTTTGGGTGACACATCGGCTATTGGGTTAAGCGCAATGATAAATATTATTGGCTGCAGTAGTTTTTCAAGAGAGCTATTGAGTATTGATGGCAGTCATTTACATTGGTATGGAAAATCGGTGCGTGAAAAACGCAAGATGGGTCATATCAATGTTACCACTGACAGCTACCAAAAATTGGGCGAAAAATTACACGATTTGAGCCAATATTTGCCGTTAGAGTACTTTCCGAAACTGATTGGCGAGGCAAAACGTTTAAAAGGTTGACAACCTTTTAATTGTGGCTATTATACGCATCCGCTGTTAACCCAGTGGGTGTGAAAAGTGTGCCGACTTAGCTCAGTTGGTAGAGCAACTGACTTGTAATCAGTAGGTCGCCAGTTCGATTCCGGCAGTCGGCACCATTCTTTCACATCGCGTTTTTATCTAGTCCTTTCTAGGTTAACTTCCTCGCTATAGCTTTCCCTTTCGGGATACATTTTCAGAATCTCTATATTTTCTTCTTTATTGAATAAACCTACCGTACACTATTAGCCAACTTTTTATTTTGGAAGCGGCGGTATGACACCCAATACTCATTCACTATCCTTTAAGTTACTTTCAGTGTTTATGTTTGCACTGACGGCGTGCAGTGTTCAAGCTACGCACCCTGTTTCTGTTAGTGACGGCTTCGCCCGCGCTACATTTCCAATGGCACAATCTGCCGCCCTTTACTTTACGCTGCGTAATAAAAGCGAAACACCGGTTAAATTAACAGGTGTAAACGTAAGCAATGATATTGCCAGCGACGCGCAAATTCATACCACCGAAATGAATAATGACATGATGCGTATGCGAGAAGTAAAAGAGGGAATAGTCATTGCGCCAAGTGAATCGCTTTCCTTTGCGCCGGGCGGGTATCACGTGATGTTGTTGGGGTTAGAAAAAGGGCTAGTTGAAGGCAATAGTGTGTCACTTACCCTGTCTTTTGACGCTGCCCCAGATTACACCGTAGATTTACCGATTATAGGAATGGATAAAGAAGCGAGCCATCAGCATCATCATTGAAGTGAATCGACAAAGTAGATGTGCACAATCGCTATAATTATAATCCAAATCAATATTCTTAGAGTATCATTAAGGTAACATTTGAATGGTATTTTCAATTCTAAATTAGTGAATTAGTTGCTAACCCAAGGAGAGACATATGAGCAAGATTGATATCGGCATTTCAGAAGAAGATCGTAATGCAGTGGCTGAAGGCCTTAAAAAACTATTAGCAGATTCTTACACGCTTTACCTACAAACCCATAACTTCCATTGGAATGTAGAAGGTCCACAATTTAGACAACTACACCTGATGTTTGAAGAACAATACACAGAGCTTGCAGAGGCAGTTGATGAGATTGCTGAACGTATTCGCACACTAGGTGTTTCAGCGCCAGGTACCTACAAGTCATTCGCTGAATTAAGCGCAATTGATGAAGTGGAAGGCGTACCTGAAGCATCAGAAATGGTGGCATTACTTACCCATGGTCACGAGCAAGTGGTTAAAACATCGCGTGATTCACTTAAGTTAGCGCAAGACGCAGATGACGAGTCTTCTGCTGCACTGATTGGTGATCGTATGCGCGTTCACGAAAAGTCTGCTTGGATGCTTCGCGCAATGTTGGCAAAATAAGCCGAAATACTCTTTACGGCGGATAAATTATGACACGCACTATGATAAACGTGCTGTCTGTTTGTACATTAACGCTGGCTGGGGCAACTCAGCCAGCGTTTTCGCAACAAGCAGACGCTAAAACACAGACAAATAAAAATCTAGTGGTTACTGAATTAGCACAAGGGTTAGTTCACCCTTGGGGGATGACCTTCCTACCTAATGGCGACATGCTGATTACCGAGCGCGAGGGCGGCATCAGACGCCTCAGCCAATCGGGTGAACTATCGCCGCGCTTATCAAATGTGCCTGAGGTTGAAGCGAACAATCAGGGGGGGATGTTAGACATTGCCATCGATCCCGAGTTTGAAACTAACAATTCGGTATACTTTTGTTTCAGCCAACCTGGTGAAGGTGGAAGCAGCAGTAGCGTTGCCAAAGCAACGCTTAGCGGCAACGCGCTAGCAAATGTTGAAACTATCTTTAGTGCCGCTCCACTTATTGATAACGGCTTTCATTTTGGTTGTCGCTTAGCGTTTGATGCCAACAAGCAGCTTTTTATCACCTTGGGCGACCGTTATAAATATATGAAGGAAGCGCAAAATACCGATAACCATTTCGGTACCATTGTGCGTGTTAACCGCGATGGCAGCGTGCCTAGTGATAACCCTTTTATTGACGGGAAAGCCCCTGAAATTTATAGCTTCGGCCACCGAAATGTTCAAGGTATTACCATTCACCCAGAAACCGGGGATGTATGGGCCATGGAACATGGGCCAAAAGGCGGTGATGAAGTTAATGTGTTGTCAAAAGGTGCTAACTACGGTTGGCCTGTCATTACCTATGGTATTGATTACAGCGGTGACATTATCAGTGACAAAACCCATATGGACGGTATGGAACAACCAATACTTTACTGGGACCCCTCTATCGCACCAAGCGGTATGGCGTTCTACCAAGGTGATTTGTTTCCAGAGTGGAACGGAGATTTGTTGGTAGGCTCGTTAAAGTTCACGCATTTACGACGAATCGAGATGGATGGCGGTAAGCCTGGTGAGCAACATGAATATGTGCGTGATAACCAAGCCCGTATTCGTGATGTAGAAGTTGGGCCTAACGGTGCTATCTATCTGCTAACCGATGCTACCAACGGCAAAGTGTTAAAACTCACCCCCGCCAAGTAAACGGTCAGTGCAGCGCTATTTCTAGTGTGTAGATTAAAAGCGAGGCACTGCGGTAAAAACTTAAAAAGCCAGCGCACTGGGTGCGTCTGGTTTTTGTTTTTTCGCACCCATTAAGTTTTTAGCAATTGTTAAGCCCTAAGGCTGACTTTACCTATTAAGATGTCCTTAAACATCACCCAGTCGCCCAACAAGCTATAGAGCGGGTGGCGAAAAGTCGCAGGTTTATTTTTTTCATAAAAGAAATGTCCCACCCAAGCAAAGCCATAGCCAACTACCGGAATCAGCCACAATAATGCTAAGTTACCTGTAACTATGCTACTGGCGATGACACCTAACACTAACCACGAACCAATAAAGTGTAATTTTCTACAAGTTAAATTGGCATGTTCCGCAAGGTAATAAGGATAGAACTCGCTAAAAGATTGAAATTGATTGTGAACGTTTGACTCGGTAGCCATGGCGTAGCCCTCCAGTGAGTGTCGTTACGCGTAAGTTAACAACAAATTAACACGTCAACCTAGGTAAGTATGTCGCGAATACGACATTGTTGCCGATTTTTTGTAGCGGTTGTTTTTTGCTATCAGTTACCCCATATTCATTGTCAGAAAATAAATGTTTAAAAGGCCCACTTTATGGACAATCTTGTTGCGAACAATGCGGCAACTATCGTTGATATTACTGTTGAGAATTTTCAGCAAGTTATCTTAGAAGCATCACAAGAAAAGCTGGTGCTTATTGATTTTTGGGCGGACTGGTGCGAACCATGTAAAGATCTACTGCCTATCTTAGAAAAGATTGCAGGGGAGTATGCCGAGCACCTTATTCTTGCCAAAGTGGATTGTGAAACGCAGCAAGAAGTTGCAGGTCAATTTGGTATTCGTAGCTTGCCTACTGTGATGGTGGTGCAAAATGGTCAACCTGTAGATGGCTTTGCGGGTGTTCAACCAGAAGCGCAAATTCGTGAAATGCTAGCTAAATATCTGCCCAACCCTGAAGACGATTTTCTTGCCGCGGCAGGACAAGCTATTCAACGGGGCGACTATGTAGAAGGCTTATCGAATGCGAAACAAGTTTTAGAGATGAGCCCTGACAACATCAATGCCAAGTACATGGTGATTGATTGCTACATTGAGACAGGGTCGATAACACAGGCTAAAGCCTTGTTGGACGAGATTAAGTTAGTCGATCAGGATGCGCGTTATAATACCCTTAACGGTAAAATAGAACTTGCTGAACAGGCCGCCGATACACCTGAAATTCGCCAATTACAGGCGTCGGTAGCAGCCAATCCTGATGACTTACAACTTAAAGTGGATTTGGCCGTGCAATTACACCAAGCCAATAAATCTGAAGAAGCGTTATCCTTGTTGCTTACCGTACTGAAAAAAGAGCTTGGTTTTGGAGATGCACGTAAAATTATGCTGGATATGATTAATGCATTAACCGACGGCGATGCGCTGAAATCTGAATATAGACGCAAGGTCTACAGCTTGCTTTATTAGCATTGAAAGTAAGGGCCATGATGTGCCCTTACTTTTTAGTTATAGGTGAAAAGCCTTCTTTGTCTAGCCAATTAAGCGCTGCAAAGTAATGTTGAAAGTAGTTCCTTTCATAGCCTAGAAGATTAAAATCTCTTTCTTTAGCAGGGTGGGTATATTCTAACTGCGCGCGCTTTACCATACCTGTGTCTAATACATAGGCAGAGCGTCGTAGCCCTTTAGTAATGCTATATTTTATAGCGTCAATGACGACTTGTTGTGTATCTGGTGTAGACAATACCCATCTGCGGCCATCTAGAAGTGCTCCCCATGGTTTATCATCGAATCTAACTACTAAATCATGTATTTCTTCAGTAAAGGCTTCTGCGGTTTTAAAATTCCACGCACCCGTTGCAAACACTTCCAATACATTCCCAGAGATATCTAACGTATAATTTCCATATTTGGGAAAACGCATGAATTTGTTTCCGTGTGATTAAGTGCAATACTCTACGTATAGCAGATGATAGAATTTTTGCACTATTTAGCGTTTTAAAAATGAAAAATTTCAGTAGGTTGAATATAAAATATTCGAATGACCATCAGGTTAGCAAAATGGGATGTGTGTGCGAGTGTTTATCCCTATTGAGTCATTTCTATGCTTAAGTGATTACCTTAGGCGCTGCTAGCTGCTACCAAGCTTTATGGAAGTTTACGCGGTTTGTGTAAATGAATTTAAATAAAACAACGAGGTTTTAAATGGATTGGCTTTGGCCCGCGCTAGCAATAGTGCTTATTGTAGAGGGCATTGGCCCTTTGTTATTTCCTACGCGCTGGCGCTTGTATTTATTACAAATAAGTCAAATGCCAACCAATCAGCTACGTCAAACCGGCGGTGTTTTAGTTGTGATAGGCGTGGTTTGTCTTTTTTACTTGTCACAATAAGTTTAAATGTATTACTAAAAATTGGTCTAATATACAGTTGGTTAGCAAGGATTAGACTGATAAAGACTATGAATCTTCAATAACTGGCGTATTTTTGCGCATAAAACAGATGATAAAGGGTATGAATTTTTGGTAGAATCCCCGCCTAATTTTCTTACACAATATGATTCATGGCAAAGAACGTTGTGGTACTCGGCACTCAATGGGGTGACGAGGGTAAAGGCAAAGTAGTAGATCTACTTACTGATCGAGCAAAATATGTGGTTCGCTATCAAGGCGGTCACAATGCAGGTCATACTCTAGTAATCGACGGTGAAAAAACCGTTCTTCACTTAATTCCATCAGGCATTCTGCGTGACAACGTTACCTGCATTATTGGTAACGGCGTAGTACTTAGCCCTGATGCACTCATGACGGAAATGACGATGCTTGAAAAGCGTGGTGTTCCGGTACGTGAGCGTTTGAAAATCAGTGAAGCATGCCCCCTTATTCTTCCTTATCACATTGCTTTAGATGTAGCGCGCGAAAAAGCCCGTGGCGCTAAAGCTATTGGTACTACTGGTCGCGGTATTGGACCAGCGTACGAAGATAAAGTGGCTCGCCGTGGTTTACGCGTGGGCGATTTGTTCAATGCAGAAGATTTTGCAGCTAAGCTCAAAGAAGTACTTGATGTACACAACTTCACATTGACTAAATACTATGGTGAAGAAGCAGTCGATTTCGATGAAACCTTAAAAGGTGCCATGGCCGTTGCTGACATTCTTAAAGCAATGGTTGTTGATGTAACCGACGAACTAGATAAAGCCCATAAAGCGGGTCTGCCAATCATGTTCGAAGGTGCGCAAGGTACATTGCTTGATATCGATCACGGTACGTATCCTTATGTAACGTCTTCTAATACCACTGTTGGCGGCGTAGCCACTGGCGCTGGTTTTGGGCCGTTAAAGTTAGATTATGTATTGGGTATTGTTAAGGCGTACACAACTCGTGTAGGTTCTGGCCCATTCCCTACCGAGCTCGATTGCGAAGTGGGTAATCATTTAGGCGTTAAAGGCCACGAGTTTGGTGCAACTACAGGTCGTAAGCGCCGTACTGGTTGGTTTGATGCTGTAGCAATGAAGCGTGCAGTTCAAATTAACTCGATTACCGGTTTCTGCTTAACCAAATTAGATGTGCTTGACGGCTTAGAGTCACTACAAATTTGTATCGGTTATAAAGATGCAGACGGTAACGTGAAAGATGTTCCTCCTATGGCGGCTGACGGTTACGATAAAGTCACCCCAGTGTATGAAGAAATGCCAGGCTGGAGCGACAACACGTACGGTGTAACGACGTTTGAAGGCTTACCACAAGCTGCGAAAAGCTACATTCAGCGCCTAGAGCACCTTACCGGTGTTCCAGTAGATATCGTTTCTACTGGCCCTGATCGTAACGAGACGATTGTTTTACGCAACCCATACGACGCGTAAACTAGCCCCGTCTAGTTAGGCCATTTAAAAGCCCGGTACTTATTTTTAAGTACCGGGCTTTTTCGTGTAGGCAGTCAACTGATATTCAGGTAATAATTAAACATTAATTAACAAAATAATTGGGTTGTGGTTTATTGCCCTCATTACTATAAAATGAATATTGGCTTATTCGGTTGTGCCTGAACCTGAATTTAAAACCCAGCAGGTCAACAGTCTTCACATGCAGGTGGAATGTATTATGTCTAATCAACCAACGCTTCATGCCGTAGAACCCGGTTTTTGCTTTCTCGATACGGTAGCTTCGCTTCAAACAAGTTTTAAGTCTGGCAAAACCCGTTCTTTAGAATGGCGTAAGAGTCAATTAGACGCCCTAAAGCGCCTGCTGATTGAAAACGAAAAAGAGATATTGCACGCACTTCATCAAGACTTAGGTAAAAGCGAAAGTGAAGCCTACGTGGCCGAACATGGCTTTTTGCTATCGGATATTAAGCATACCCAAAAGCATTTAAATAAATGGATGCAGCCCCGAAAAGTATCCACCCCACTTATTGCGTGGCCGGGCAAAAGCTTTCAGCAACCAGAACCTTTGGGAACAGTGCTTATCATAGGCGCGTGGAACTACCCACTTCAGTTGTTGCTGGCGCCTTACATTGCCGCATTAGCAGCAGGTAACTGCGCGGTGTTGAAACCATCTGAGCTGGCCGTTGAAACCTCAGCGATTGTGGCGAAACTCATTCCCCAGTACATGGATACTTCATGTGTAGAAGTGATTGAGGGCGGAAAGGAAGAATCGTCGGCATTACTTGCGTGTAAATGGGATCATATTTTCTACACTGGCGGCGAAGCGGTTGGCAAAATTGTCATGTCTGCAGCCGCTAGGCATTTAACCCCTGTTACGCTGGAACTGGGCGGTAAAAGCCCCTGTATTGTTGATAGTAGCACCAACTTGAAAATTACCGCGCGTCGAATTGTTTGGGGCAAGTGGATGAATGCGGGGCAAACCTGTATTGCGCCCGACTACGTGCTAGTGGTGAAAGGCTTTGAACAAAAGCTAATAGACGCCATTAAGAAAGAGCTTAAATCCCAGTTTGGTAAAAACCCTTTTTCATCGAAAGATTACGGTAATATTATCAATACCCGCCATTTGCATCGCCTTCAAGGGTACTTAGATGGGGTTAACGTAGTTTACGGCGGAGATATAAATGAAGCGCGGCCTGCCATGACGCCTACATTGGTACTCGACCCTGCGAAAGACAGCGCAATCATGCAAGAAGAGATATTCGGACCTATTTTACCCATAGTGCCCGTCGCCTCTATCGACGAAGCTATCGGGTTTATCAACGACAGACCTAAACCTTTGGCGCTGTATGCGTTCAGTGATGACGATAAAGTACTTAATAATATCATTGAAAAAACGAGCTCGGGCAGTGTGTGCACCAACGACACGATGATTTTCATGACTAACCCAGAGCTACCTTTTGGCGGCGTGGGTAACAGCGGCATGGGTAGTTACCATGGCCAAGCTGGGTTTGATACCTTTAGTCATGTAAAAACCGTAATGAAGCGGGCTTTCGCTTTAGATGCCCCCGTACGATATGCGCCATTTTCTAAATTCAAACTATCGTTATTGAAGAAATTCTTATAGGACGTAACCATGGCGCAGCCGTTTCATCTAGCAATACCCGTCAGTAACCTTGCCAATGCAGAGGCCTTTTACGGCGAACTATTAGGCTGTGAAAAAGGGCGTAGTGATACCCAATGGATTGATTGGAATTTCTTCGGTCATCAGTTGGTCACCCATTGCGTTGAGAAAATGCCTTCACCCCCTTCCCATAATGGGGTGGATAGCTATGCTGTACCTGTTCCGCATTTTGGCGTCGTGCTCGAAATGTCTCAATGGCAGGCGTTGGCTGACAAAGTAAGCGCTGCCGATATTGAGTTTGTTATTGAGCCTTACATTCGATTTAAAGGCCAGTCAGGAGAACAAGCTACCATGTTCTTTATGGACTATTGCGGTAATGCACTGGAGTTCAAAGCATTTGCCTCTATTGAACAGTTATTTGCGACTGATTAGCCTGTATTGAACCGTGAGCGCTTTCAAAGGCGAAAGCGCTACAACAACAGCACGATTTAGCGTGCAGACACTATGCTTTTACCGCGTCCGCTTGCTTCAGAAGCGGCCTCTACACCTTGCGCTGTGCGCTTAATTAAATGCACATCTCCAAAGCGGCGGGCATCTATGGTGTAGCCCATGTCAGTTAATTCAGCCAATGTTGACTCATCAAACCCTGGGTGAACACGAATGGTATCTTTAGGCAGTAATTGGTGGTGAAAACGAGGAGCGTTAGCAGATTTTGTGGCATCAAAATTAAACAATAATGCGTTTAATAACGACTGTGCTACCGACGAAATAATCGTAGTGCCACCAGGCGAACCGGTTGCTAAAACCACATCACCGCCCTGTTTTACTAGAGTAGGTGTCATTGAAGATAGCATGCGTTTGTAAGGTGAAATAGCATTCGCTTCACCGCCGACAGCACCAAAGAAATTAGGTACGCCAGGCTTGGCACTAAAATCATCCATCTCATCATTAAGCAAGAACCCTGCACCCGTTACTACCACGCCACTACCAAAGGTAAGGTTAATGGTGGTGGTGTTAGCAATAGCATTGCCCCATTTATCTATAATAGAAAAGTGGGTGGTATCTTCACTTTCTTTTAAGCCAGGTTTAACACTTGGCGTGTCTGAAATACTATTGGGTTGAATAAGGGCTGCGCGGCCTTTGATATAATCAGGGGCAACAAGCTTAGCTACAGGGACTTCAACAAAATCAGGATCGCCTAAGTATTCTGCTCTATCTGCAAATACACGTTTACCAATTTCAGACATCACATGCAGGTATTCGGCGCTGTTATGATCTGGCAGTGTATGATTGCTACCATAGCTTTCAAGCATGCCAATCCACTGGGCTACAGCCACGCCGCCTGAACTTGGTGGCGGTGCTGTAACTAGTGTGAACCCTTGCCAATTAAGTTCTAGCGGTTTACGCCATACGGCTTTATAAGCCGCAAGGTCGCTGTGGTTAATTAGCCCACCGTTTTCATGCATAAAGGAAACAATTTTCTTTGCAACCTCGCCTTGGTAAAAACCGTCTTGGCCGTGCTGTTGAATCACTTTTAAGGTAGTTGCTAGTTCAGGTTGCTTGAATACCGTATTGGCTTTGGCTTGTTCAAAGTAATCTGCAAAGTTGCTGTTTAAGTCTTGCTCGCGGGTACGAGCTAAGTAGCGAGTTATATTATTGGCAAGCTTTTCTGGTACCAAGAAGCCATTTTCAGCTAGCTCAACCGCAGGTGCTACTAAGCGACTCCACGGTAAACTGCCGTATTTTTGATGGGCAGCCCACATACCGGCCACCGTGCCTGGAATACCTGATGCTTTCGCGCCAAAAAGTGACTCGTAGGGTTTTACCTCTCCTTCGTCATCTAAGTACATATCTCGATGTGCCTCAGATGGTGCCATTTCGCGGTAATCGAGAAAATCAGTGTTGCCCTCAAACGCAATGGTCATAAAGCCACCACCGCCCACATTACCCGCTTCAGGTAGGGTTACTGCCAGCACAAACTGTGCAGTAATGGTAGCGTCTATCGCATTACCCCCCTCTTCTAGTATCGCATAAGCGGCGTCGGCACTAAAGGTATCGGGCATCGCTACGGCTTCTTGCTGAGTTGGCGTTAAATCCCCGCCTGTTTGACTACATGCTGTCAGAAATATAAATGAGAATAGAAAAAACGTTTTCTTCAACACTGCCTCACTCCTTAAAATTTAGAAACTTTGATAAAACTTACTATCAGAATTGTGAAAAAAAGACCTAGCGCTAGCCTTACGTAACTCGCGCTAGCCAATCATAATAATGCTTGCAATGAGATAACCCACCAAGGTTAATCCGCCCGCCACAAGCGCGTAAGGAAACTGAGTTTTTACATGGGTTAATACATCGCAGCCTGCGGCTAATGACGACACAGCAGTGGTATCGGAAATAGGTGAACAATGGTCACCAAAAATACCACCACCTAAAATGGCTGCAACAACCAACGAAGGGGGTAATCCAAGGGTTTGAATTAATGGCACGCCGATAGGAATAAGAATGGCAAAGGTGCCCCACGAGGTTCCGGTAGTAAAGGACATCACCGCCCCTGCAATAAACAACATAGGTACGATGAAAACAAGGGGGAGGTATTCACCCACCACGCCTGCCACAAATACACCTGTCCCTAAGTCTTTTAAGCTATTGCCCAAGGTAAGAGACAGCAACACAATGGTGACGAGTGGTAGTAATTCGCCCATACCCTTAAAGCCAATCTCAACGGCTTCTTTGTGAGTGAATCGTTTGTGCCAAAGTAAAAGGCCATAAGCGATTGCTGTGGCAAGAGCCGTTGCATAAAGCACAGATTTACTGCCACTGCCTTCAGACAAGGTGCCATTGCCGGTCCAAAACATAAAACCCACCATGCTGAATACCATGGTTAGCAATGGCACTAACATGTAACGCGCTTTAGTGGCGGTTTCAGTTTGTTGGGGAATGTCTGTTTTCGATAGGGTTTTCTCTTCTAAAGCCAATGGCCCGTGCACTTTGTCTGCGGCTATGGTGTAAGCCACAATCAACAAAGTGAAAATAGCGTAGAAGTTAAAGAATACGCTGCCCCACAGTATGGAGGCTGAAGATGCTGGTAGCTCGTAGGTGTCGAGCAAGCTCAATATGAACGCTCCCCAACCATTAAGTAAAATGAGTATGCATACTGGTGCGCTGGTGGAATCAATTATATACGCCAAACGGGCGCGGCTCATGCCGAAGCGGTCGAATAAACCTCGAGCAAAGATCCCCGCCGTTAACACACTCAAATTCGATTCAATAAATACTGCGATACCGGTAAACATTGTCAGGCTGCCAACCTGTTTTTTGTTCTTGGCCACCCCTTTGCCCACTAAGTAATTAACCGTAGCGGTTACACCGCCAGAGTCGCGAATGAACGCCAGCAGGGCGCCAACTAAAACAGAAAATAAAATGACTCGGGTATTACCTGGGCTTGAAGCGGTATCGACTACGCGCTCTATAGCATTGATTGGCGCAAGAAAGCTGGTGGCGGGGCTTGCAGTTAACAAAATAAGTGCTTCAGAGCACAGCACCGCGAGTAGCAATGCCAAGATAACTTCTTTTTTCCAGAATACGACAATGATCGCAACCAATGGGGGGATAATTGATACCCAATCCATACTACTTTCCATACTTTATTATTGTGAAATACTGCCATTCGCTTATAGAGCGAATATCTGAGCTTGTACGTTGATACTAAATCTACACGACGCTGTTCGTGAATGCGAAACGGGCGGTTAGCTATACATTTGCACATTGAACAGCAATTCATATGCATGATTATGTGCAATAGCGACTAGCGTAACGCAGAGCACACGGTTAATTCCACAGAATGACACGTATTTATTCTGTATGCATTGGTTTTTGATACCATGGCAATTAATATGCGTATCAGAGTGTAACTTATCGTTATGCTTATCACGTTAACGACAACAAAATAACAGTGGTTGTTGCAGCGATTGCCGAAATAACTAACACAACTTCTGGCAAAACCATTGTTCAAGCCATTATAAAAAACTAGGATCCTATTTGCGCCTTCTCCCATTACTAGCCAACTTATTACCTTACAGCTTCCTGTTTAGTCTATGCATAGTCATGCAACCGAGCGCTTATGCGAATCAGTCAAGCCAATACGAACAGATAAACCAGTCTTTTGGACAAAGCTCTGTTAAACAAAGCTCTGAGGAACAAAGCGCTATTGGTCAAAAAGTCATTCTCGATTTTCGATTCTACTGCGATGATGGCACTAGCTCGAAAGCGTGCAAAAAGCCGGTAACCAGGCTACCAGATGCACTAAAAGAGTTACTCGTCACCCACAACATTGGTGGCGTTATCTTATTTTCTGAAAATATTAAAACCAATAAGCAACTAATAGAGCTGAATTACGCCATGCAACAGTCAATGGCAAAAGCGAATTTGCCACCGCTATTTATTGCTGTAGACCAAGAAGGGGGAAGAGTGGCTCGTTTACCCTCTTCTATGCTCACGCCTTTTCCCGGAAATTTGGCTATAGGGGCAAGCTATTATCAGCACAGCACAGCATTTGCTGAAAATGTAGCGAAAGGTATTGGCAGTAGTTTGAGTTCATTAGGGATAAATACGAATTTTGCCCCGTCGGTAGACATTAACAGCGAGCCAAAAAACCCGGTTATTAATGTACGTAGTTTTGGCGAATCACCTAGCGATGTTGCCGTGCTAGGACAATCGTTTGTAAACGGGTTGCATTCAACGGGCGTGATAAGTGCTATTAAACACTTTCCTGGTCATGGCGATACGCAAACAGACAGCCATACGGGCCTGCCTAAGGTTAAACATTCAAAACCTCAAGCGCTAAAAGGAGACCTATTGCCTTTTAGCCGAATTATCAGCGGTGGTAATCCGCCTGGTATGTTGATGAGTGCACATATCCAATACCCATCATTAGATAGCACTACAGTAAAAGACAAACAGGGAAGGGTGATGACAATCCCTGCAACGTTGTCTCGTAAAATACTCCATGATGTATTGCGAAGCGAGTTGGGTTACCAAGGAGTGGTTGTTACCGATGCACTAGATATGGCGGGTATTGCTAAATACTTCTCACCTGAAGATGCCATGATAAAAGCCTATCAAGCTGGTGCCGACATCGCCCTAATGCCGTTTACCATTAGAACGCCACAAGATATTAAAATGTTTGCTGCATTAATGGGCAAGGTAAGTAAGCGGATAAGCAGTGGGGAAGTCCCCTCAACACAGCTTGCAACTTCCTTACAACGCATTGCGTTACTTAAAGCTAAATTCAGCCTGAATAGCTACGCTGGGAAAGCGCTTTCTTGGTGGGTCTCTGATGTAAATAATAACGCTAAAAAAACAAGAAATATTCAAATTGAGAAAGCGCTTTCCAGGGCGGCGATCACATCACTTTTTGGCGCCGAAAAACTACCCGTTACTCAGAAAACCTGGCTGGCATTAATGCCCGATGCGCTTAGGTGTTTAGCGCTTGAAAAAAGCCTATCTACGATTGCGCCCAAGGTAGGAATGGCTTGCCTGCCGCTTACCAAGCTTCCAAACAAAGCCACCTTCGATTACGCATTGAAGCAAGCCGACCTATTGATGGTGGGAGATATTTCACCACAACATGCCGTTTATGAAATGAAAGGCTTCGATAGCGAAGAGGCGATGACTTCACGGGCGTCGCTGGTTGATGTACATAGATATACTAAATCAGCCTTGGGAAAAGCGAAAAAACAAGGGCTTACCACGGTTCTAGTGCCGCTTCGCATGCCCTATATAGCAAAAGAAATGCAGCCACACACCGATATTGCTATTGCTACATTCAGTTACAACGTGGATAGTCAAATATACAGCCCAATCTTCGATGCTTTAGTAGAAACCTTACTAGGCTTGAACAGACCCAACGATTACTTACCTGTTCAGTGGAATCGCGACTCTGAGTAGTGTTAAAGTCATAGCGTCGTCCAGACAGCCGATGAATGACTAGGCTATGTATGTAAGCAATTGAGGCTGAAAATTTAATTAAAAACTTTCAGCTAGCGCTAGTGTTGCTAATGGGCTGAAGCAAAAAACAAAATTTAAAATTCAACGCTATACGGCGAAAACCTAAGTTAAATGTAACTTGGAAATAAGAAAAAATGGAGTTTCAGTGTGGATACGATGGTGGCTTTTCTCATTCCCTTTATTCCGCTAGTCTTAGCGATTATTTTGGTAGTGGTGGGGTTGGGCACACTTCATTACGTGCTACTTGCGCGACAATCTCACCTAACCAGTGAGCAAAAGTTGCCGCGCCAAGTTACTTTGTTAGTACTTACTATTGTAGGTTTGGTCGCCATCTCCATGGCACTTCCGGTGAACGAAAGTACACGCAATCAAGTGATCGCGCTAATTGGTGTTTTGTTATCTGGTGTCATTGCATTTTCATCTACTACCATGGTGGGTAATCTGATGGCTGGCTTGGTATTGCGGGTAAATAAACCGTTTAAAGTGGGAGACTTTATTCGCGTGGAAGACTACAGCGGGAGGGTGGCTGAAATGGGCTTGCTAGATACGGAAATTCAAACCGAAACCCGTGAGTTAATTGCTTTTTCTAATACCCTAATGGTGAACACTCCGGTGAGAGTGACTCGTGCCTCAGGGGCGATTATCTCGGTTGATTTAAGCCTAGGTTATGATATTCATCACTCAGAGGTTGAGAAGCACTTACTAACTGCAGCAGCCAATGCGGGGTTAGAAGAGCCTTTTGTCCAAGTGATTTCTCTAGGCGATTTTTCAGTAAGCTACCGAGTTGCTGGCCTGCTTAAAGAAGTGAAAAGCATGCTAAGTGCGCGTTCTCGATTGCACAAGTCGGTGCTTGATGCATTGCACAATACTGGGATTGAAATCGTATCGCCCACTTTTATGAATCAGCGGCCCCAACCTGAGGGGCTGCAAATGATTCCTCAGCAATCTGGCACATCGAAAGAGATAGCGGCGCCTCAAGATGAAGAAGAGGGTAATCCCGAAGCAATCATTTTTGATAAAGCGGAAGAGGCTGAGCAGCATGAGAAAAATCGAGAAGGTTTAGCCGAACAAATTGCGGCTATCAGTCTACAACTTGAAACCGCAGAGGGTGATGAAAAAGAACAATTAAAAACACACAAAGCGACGTTAGAAAAGCGGCTGGCTGACCTCGTCGAGCAGCACCGCGATGTGTGAATAAACCACCCCACTGTGCCGGCTTAACCCAATAGAGCATGTAACGCTATTAGATACCCCTCTATAACAATTTTCAGGCACCTGACTGGCAAGCGGTGCCAGTGCACTTTTATTCAGCCCTGGGGTAGTGAAGCCCTTAGTTCCCGCAAAGCCGCAACAAGTAATATCAGAAGGGATAATAACGTTTGAAGTGCAAAGGTTCGTCAACGCGTTGATAGCAACCCCTGAATCTAGCTTAGTACTTGAACATCCAATATGAAGCATTGTAGGGGCATCTGTTTTAACCACCTTTACCCGAGGTGAAATGTACTGAAGTAAATACTTGCTAACTTCCAATATCTCTATTTTGTTGAAGTCTGAGTTATTGGTGTTTTTTGAAGTTACGTTGTAAGCACAAGCGCTGTTGTCAATGATGACAGGCCAGCGTCCTTGCTCAGAAAGTGTATAAGCTTCTTGTGTCCATGCCGCGAGTTTATCTCTCGCAGTGCTTGTTTCACCTTCACTATCCCAAGGTTGGCCACAACAAAGGTCTTTTGCGCTAGAGAACACCACTTCCACGTTGGCCTTTTCACACAAAGAAACCACAGCCTGAATAACACTTTTTTCATTAGCGTTGCCACCGAAAACTTTGCTTGGGCAACTAACCATGTAAACTACTTTTGAAGTCGCCTGAGAAAGCGCTTTCCCAGCCACTTTCTCAGCTGTATTTTCAGAGCAGTTTTGCTGCCCTAAATGGGTAGGTAATTCTGCGATGTACTCAGCGTCTTTTTCAGTCGCTTTATGTGCTTCAGATGCTGTTTCATTAGCGAGAGTAGTAGCGTTAAAATCTGTCCCGTTTTTATACTGCGAAGTATTTTTATTATATTTCGAAGCTTGGGGAACAGCATTATGAAGCTGGGGTAAATGAAGTGCACCTGTAATAGAATTAAATGTCTTTTCGCCAATTACCCCTTTTACTTTATGGCCGATATTTAGTGAAAAACGTGCAATTGATAACGCCTTATCGGTATGTTTAGCGGCAAGGTCACTTACTAATTTGGTCGCAGGACCTCTAACACGCTGGCCACGTATTTGTTTTATCCACTGCCCAGTATCAATGCCTACCGGACAAGCGCTTGCGCATAAGCCGGTTGCTGCACAGCTATCTACCGCTAAATGTGAAAATGCGTCGCTAATTTCATTGATAACCCTAGGTTCTGTTAATGACGTTTGTCGCCGCTTCAATGCAATGCGTTGGCGTGGCGACAAGGTATAATTAAGCGAAGGGCACTGAGGTTCACAAAAGCCGCACTCAATACAGGCATCTACCGTGTCTTGTACTGCCGGCATCGGCTTTAAGTGAGTAATATGTGCTTTAGGATCGTCATTTAAAATAACCCCTGGGTTTAGAATACCTTTAGGATCGATAATATCTTTGAGAGCGCGCATTAACGCCACGCCTTCTTCACCCCACTGTGCAGTAAGAAACGGTGCCATATTACGCCCCGTGCCATGCTCGGCCTTTAAACTCCCCGCAAAGCGCTGTGTCACTAGCACGCTTATATCGGCCATAAAGGCCTGATAGCGGCTGACTTCTTTTGCGGAATTGAACCCTTGGCTAAAAACAAAGTGCACATTGCCATCGAGTGCATGACCAAAAATAATGCCGTCGTGGTAATCGTGCTTTTCGAATAAGGCGACTAGCGCATTTAACCCATCGGCTAAATTTTCAAGCGGGAAGGCCACATCTTCAATAATGACCGTGGTGCCAGTCGGCCTTACTGCGCCAACTGCGGGAAATAGCCCTTTTCGAATGTTCCACAATTTCTCGATGATGCTAGGCTCTGCGGTGAAATCTTGCAGAGGCTGGCCTTGCTTCTGCTCTTGCTTAGCTGGGTGCTCATGTTCTTTACTTAAACCCAGTGCTGGCTGGCTTAAAATGTCGCGTACCGTTTTAAGCGTACAATCAAGTTCAGCCTGTGAAGGGGCACCTACATCAATAAGTAGAGCAACAGCATCTGGGTTGCTAATATTGCGTTTGCTAACTACCACCTCGTCTAGCAACGGCGCAACTGCGCGCAATGCTCTGGCGTCCATCAACTCTACAGCATCTACATCACAGGCTTTTAGCGCAGGGATAACGGCACAAGCGGCTTCAAAATCTTCAAATAAGTATAACCCGGTTTCTCGCGCACTAGGCAAAGGCACGGTGTTGTAGGTAATGTTGGCAATGAAGCCCAATGTGCCTTCTGAACCAATCATTAGGTGTGTAAAAATATCTAGCGGGTTTTCATAATCAAGTAAGGCGTTGAGGCCATACCCCATAGTATTTTTAAGGCGATATTGGTAACGCACTTTTTCAGTCAGTGCTGTATTCGCCAAGAGCGTGCTGCGAAGCTCAGCAAGAGAGGCTAACAACACACTATGGCTTTGCTCAAACGCTGCAACGCTTTGTGCATCAGCGGTATTGACTTCACTGCCGTCGGGCAACAATACGTGAATGTGACGCAGAGTGTGATACGAGTTGTTTTTCACCCCACAGCACATGCCCGACGCATTATTCGCTGCAATCCCGCCCACTTTACAGGCGTTAATAGAAGCCGGATCTGGCCCAATTTTTCGGCCATAACCTGCCAATATTCGATTCGCTTTTGCGCCAATAATACCCGGCGCTAATGATATGGCCTCACCGTTATCTATTACCTCAAACTGTTGCCAATCTGGGGTTAGCATGACCAATACCGAGTCTGTAATTGCTTGACCAGATAAACTGGTGCCCGCCGCACGAAATGTCAGGGCGATATTTAAGCGATTAGCCATTGCTAATACGCGGCACATAACGTGAATACTAGGCACTTTTATTACTAACTTAGGAATTTTGGTGTAAAAGCTGGCGTCGGTAGCAAGGGCAATTAGCCTAGGTTTATCGTTAATAATATTATCGGGCGCTAACCATTCACTAATGCCCTTTAAAAAGGCATGAAAGTTAATATCATCAGCAGGTGTGCTTGCCACATTATTCACTACCATCTCTGTTTGAGCTTTTTCCGGCGTATTGCGGCTATTCATTGGGCGTCATCGCTTTGAAATTTACGGTTTACAACGCTGCCTTTTCCTTCGCTAGGTAATTCAGAAGCCGTAAACGGGTAAAGTAAATAGGGAGCGCGAAGCTGTTTAAATGTAGCCAAGCCTTCAGCCCAGCTTGCTTGTATTTGGTTGCTGGTTTTCCCCGCGATAATGGCCTGTCGGAGTGAATCCGTTCCGGCTAACTTATCGAAAAAATCTGGGCGAGTGAAAAAGGTAATGCCTTCTTCTTTAAACTGAGCATAAGCGCTAAGTAGGATCTCAACATCTATTCCTGAAAAGGGGGCATCTACGAATAACGAAGTCTTCAGGGCAGTGTTATTGTGTTTAGGGGATGGGGCTGCTTGGTTAGCAGCTACGTCTATACTTTCATCGCCAAGCGCTACCACAGGGTGGCCGATAAGTTGAAAAGGAAGCGGTGTACCTCTTCCTACACTTACGTCCGTGCCTTCAAAAAAGCAAAGGGTGGGGTATAAGGCAATGGCAGCATCAGTAGGTAGATTCGGGCTGGGGGCAACAGGCAGAGAGTAAGGCATTTGTTTATGATAATTTGCCACGGGAATAACTGTTAACAGCGCCTGCGGCTTAGATTGATACTGCTGCGCTGGCTGTTTCGCATCAATGGCATCGGTCGCAATCCACTGTTCACCCACTATCATTAATGCGAGCTCGCCTAACGTCATACCGTGCAATACAGGAATAGCATGCATGCCTACAAAGGATGCATAATCAGGCTGTAAAATAGGGCCATCAGTAAAGGCGCCATTAGGGTTGGGTCTATCTAATACTACGACAGGAATGTGCGCCTGAGCAGCGGCCTCTAGCACGTAATGTAAGGTGCTTAAATACGTATAAAAACGCACGCCTACATCTTGAATGTCGAACACCAAAATATCGGTATTGGCTAACATGTCATCCGTCGGCTTTTTCGTTTTACCGTAAAGGGAGTGAATAGGAAGACCGGTTTTAGCATCAACATCGTTATCTATTTTTTCACCCGCTCCCGCCTTACCACGAAAGCCATGTTCAGGTGACATAATACTCACCACATTGATATCACGACTTAGCAGCGCGTCAACTAAGTGGGTAGGCTCCGTCGAGTTTTTTACAGCCGAGCTTTTTATAGTTGAGCCTTCGACCCCCGTGCTTTCTATAATTGAGCTTTGGTTAACCACCAGGGTAACTCGTTTGCCTTCAAGTAAAGGCAAATATTCATCAAATTGCGCTGCGCCCACTTGTAACCTACGTTCGGCAACGTCAGCCTCCTCATGAACTTTGGCATAGCCTGGCGTACTAAAAGTAATAGCAGCGCTTAATAGCAAAACGAATGTAAGTAGCGACTTGATAGGCATTTATGAAGGTGGCCTTTTAAAGCGGTTGTTTTACAGCGTGACGCAAATAGCCATTGCTGGCCACCAATTGTTTAGCCGCGTCGTCGGCATTAGCCCCCGTTAGCACCATTAAGATAGCCAGCTTTGCATTGTTGTTCGATGCTTTTAGCGCGGTAGCGGCGTCGTGTTCATTACATTCAGTGGCTTGCATCACAATGCGTAGGGCGCGGGCTTTTAGCTTTTCGTTAGTTGCGTTGACATCCACCATTAAGTTTTCAAAGGTTTTGCCCAGCTTGATCATGGTGGCGGTACTTATCATGTTAAGTACCAGCTTTTGCGCAGTGCCAGATTTCATTCTTGTTGAACCGGTAAGTGCCTCGGGGCCCACCACTGGGCAAATGGCAATATCGGCATGTTCAAATATGGCCGAGTTTGGGCTACAGGCTATAGCCGCAGTAGCCGCGCCTATAGATTGCGCATACGCAAGGGCGCCTGAAACATAAGGCGTGCGCCCACTTGCCGACAACCCAACCAGTGTGTCGTGTTGACTAAGCGTAATATTAATAACATCTTGCTTGCCGGCTTCTCGATTATCTTCTGCCCCTTCAACTGCGTGTAAAACCGCTCGTTCGCCGCCAGCAATAATGCCGATTACAACCCCATCTGGCACACTGAAGGTGGGTCTACATTCAGCTGCATCTAAAATACCTAGCCTGCCACTGGTGCCCGCGCCTATATAAATGAGTCGCCCGCCTTTTGCGATGCTTTGTGCAGCGGCGTTTACCACTTTTGCGATGGCAGGAATTTCGGTTGCCACACTTGGGGCAACTTTGGCGTCTTCATGATTAATTCGCGCCAGCATTCCTTCTGTGGAAAGGGTATCAATATCTACAGTATTGGGGTTTCGCCCTTCAGACACTACCCGTTCTAAATCTTTAGCGAGGTGGTGAATACTACGTGATGAGTCGGTGGGCTGCATGGTGATACCTTACGAAAGACAAAGGGAGTTAATTTGCTATACATTCATGCTGGATGTCTTGGCTAGCATACTGAATTTGCATATATGTGTAAGAGCAAATTAACCATATTTACAACGCATTATAATGTGGCGAACCTGTAGCGTAAACCAGAGAGGCGCAAACCAACAAGGCGTGCTCCATAGGGCAAAAGATAACAGAAGCATAGTTCGTACGTGCGTTCATAAATTTGTGTACCGAGAATTCGATTTCATTCAACTCGTGATACACTCTTCCCCTATGCAAATACAAAGGATTATCTGTTTACTGTGAGCCGTCAAACCCAAGCCATTATTCACGCTGATGCTATTTTAAGTAACTTTAAACGATTAGCAGAATTAGCCCCTACAAGCCGTTCTATGGCGGTGGTAAAAGCAGATGCTTATGGGCATGGTGCAGTTAACGTTTCACGTATTCTACAACATGTATCCCCTCGGTTTGCAGTGGCAATTATTGAAGAAGCTATTGCACTTAGAGAGGCAGGGATAACAGCGCCTATCGTAGTGTTAGAAGGTGCACACCAAGCTAAAGAGTGCGCTATGGCTGCATCACATGGCTGTATTCTAGTAATGCACAATCAAGCGCAATTAGAATGGATGTTAGCCTGCCCTGAAGACCGGCGGCCTACTATTTGGCTAAAAGCCGACAGCGGTATGCATCGGTTGGGTTTCGCGCTGAACACGCTACCGAGTATTGTTAAGCAATATGCGTCGCTTATTACGCAAGATACCGTGCTAGTTACTCATTTAGCCTGTGCAGACGACACCAGTAACGACTTCACCCAACAACAGCTAAGTGCCTTCACTCAGGTTGTTAGCCAATTAGGCCTACCTGTTAGTATTGCTAATTCTCCGGCCACCATTGAATGGCCACAAAGCCGTGGCGATTGGAACCGCCTAGGCATTGCTGTTTACGGCGGCCAGCCAAATACGGCCAATGTGGCATTAGCCCCTACCATGACGTTACGTTCTAGTATTATTGCCCTTCGCGATGTGCCAAAAGGGGAGTCGGTTGGTTACGGTCAAAACTGGGTGGCGCAAAAAGATAGCCGCATTGCTACGGTCGGTATTGGCTATGCTGACGGTTACCCAAGACATTGCCCGAACGGCACGCCTGTTGTAGTAAACGGCGAGCGCGCTGGCCTAGCCGGGCGTGTGTCTATGGACATGATCACCATCGACGTTACCCATATTTCGAACGTTAACATTGGCGATAGGGTAGAACTTTGGGGTGAGAATGTACCTATTAACGAGGTGGCAGAAGCTGCCGGTAGCATAGATTACGAATTGTTAACCCGAGTATCAGCCCGTGTACCTCGCATAGTGAAATATCGCTAGTACTTACAGTAGTTTACATTCTTGTAAATGCGCTGATGAATGACCATTCACCGAAACAATGGGGTGTTTTTCACTCGCTTGTGCCTATACTAACGTCCCACTTTCAGTATTGAGATGAATATTTCATCTTCGACTGTTGTGGGTATATCACGTAAGTGAGGTTTGTATGCGTACTTCGTTTTCTCGCCCTAGGGTGAATCGAGGACTAGTAAGTCGACCGTTTAAGCCTGTGCAGAAAAAAGCAGTAGGGTAGCGACAAGGATACAAAGCGTTACGTTAGGAATAATATAAAAACCCGGCATTGATATGGCCGGGTTTTTTACGTTTAGCGCAGGCGAAAAATTAACAGACTAGTTGTTTTGAGCGTGTAGATTAGTGTTTACTGTTGCACACGACTGCACGCTAGGCCCCTTTTTTTCAGGCGACTTTTCACTCTCTTTATTCGCAGGTATATAACGTTCTGGGCGATGGTTTAACGAAATGACCATATTTAAGCAGAACGCGGCAAGAATCGAAATAAGCACTAAATGCCATGGAATAAAGAAAAGCCCGCAAAGCAGAATAACGCTATCTACCGTAAGTTGAAATGTACCTGCGCGCACATTAAATCGAGACTGCAGGTAAAACGCTAAAATACCCAAACCACCTAAACTAGAGCTATGTCTGAACATAATCAGCATGCCCACGCCTATAAGCAAGCCACCAAAAATGGCAGCAAAAATAGGATCAATGCTAGAAATGTCGACGAAGGCTGGGATCTGCTCAGTTAAGACCGATACCGTGGTCACAGAAATAAACGTATTCAATGTGAAGCGCTTGCTGATGCGAGTCCAAGCAAGGGTATAAAAGGGCAAGTTAATTAGGAAAAATAGAACACCAAAGTCCATATCAATTGCGTAAGTCCCCAGCAATGCGATACCCGCAGCGCCACCCACCATCAAATCTTGAGACTGGAATAGAAATACACCAAATGCCACGAATAACCCGGCACTAACTAATGCAAAGATATCTTCGATAACACTGTGATTGGAGTTTTGCATAAGTGGCGATTCTTAGTTGATAAGACACGCTGTAATTATACGTTTACGCTGATGGGGTATACAGGGCTGTGGTTAGATAACATGCTTAGCTTAAAATCTATTGGTACGCACAGCTTTACGACTTTTAACCGCAGAGTAAACGGTAAGTTGCTGACTTGTAAACATTGCACCGTTTCTGAGCGAAAAGCGGGCTATTCCACTACTGAAAACACCACAATGTCTTGCCTGTTGAACTCAACCCGGCAGTGCATGTAGCCGAAATTTAGCGGGCTATAGGCCACTATGCGGCTACCAACCGCTAAAAACTCGGTATCCCATACCAGTAAATTAGTGGTATTTAATTGTCGTTCAACACTATTTTTCGATACCCCCGGCGTAAAGTTATCACATAAATAAATAACTTCTTTTCTGGCTTCAAGCCCATAAAACGCCGTTGCAATGAGTATCGCAATGGCCAATACAGCCACAATGTCGGTAATGATTGAACGCTTCATGGGGGACAAAACAAATCTCCAGAGGGTGTAGTTACACCTAATTAAGGTCGGCAGGCGCGGGTTGAAGTAAATCCCACTTATTGCCAAAACAATCTTTAAAAATAGCTACTGTACCGTAAGCTTCTTCTCGCGGCGCTTCTAAAAACTCAACGCCTTTATCGCACATTGATTGATGATCGCGCCAAAAGTCATCGGTATATAAAATCATAAACACTTTACCCCCAGCTTGCTTTCCAATCATCGCTTTATCTTCGTACGAGTTAGCTTTAGCTAACAAGAGTGACGTTGCGCTGCCTTTCGGTGTTACTAATACAAAGCGCGATCCTTCCCCTTTATCTCTGTCTTCGGTAAGTGAAAAATTAAGGGTTTGGGTGAAATAGGCAATAGCGCTGTCGTAATTGTCTACAAGGAAGGTAATAGCTGAAATGTGATGCTGCATAGAATCTTGTTTTACGTAAATTTTGTGAAATTTTACCCACTATTTAACGCAAATGAAATGTGCTTCATCGACAAACTTACTTTACATATTTCGTGTACGACAATGATCTTTTTGTAAGGTTCACTCTATATAATTTGTACTGAAGGAATATATATCACAACGAGGGCTTCCAAAAATGGGGTGGTCCAGATTGTGAGCAAATTGACATTAGGACAAGGAATGAACAGACAACTTCCACTACTTTCCTTAGCCGCGCTACTAGGCAGCAATTCCTTAGCAGTGCAGGCAGATGAGCTCCCTTTTACGCTTAGTGGCCATGTGCGAGTTAATTATGGGCACCAAGATTGGCAACTACCTGAGATAAGAGATGGATTTGAATTTGAATCTATTAAGTTAGGTGTCGCTGGCGAGTCAGATCAGTTTAGCTATAAAGCAGAATACCGATGGTATGAAAATACCGATTTCGACACTATTCGCTTTGCCGAACTTACCTACCATTGGGACGAATCGACCGACATTACCGCGGGTATCACCCAAACTCCTTTCGGCTTGCAGCCCTTTGGTTCAAACAACTTCTGGTTTTCGGTAAATTACTACTTAGGCTTTGAAGATGACTACGAAGCCGGCATTAAGATAAATCATGATTACGGTAATTGGGACTTTCAAGCCGCTTACTTCATGAATGATGAATATAACGATGCCGCTGAATTTGGCCGCTACTCATTCGATGTGGCCGACGATGGTGAGTTTCGTAACCAAGAAGATGGCCAATACAACTTACGTGCAAACTATACCGCGAAGCTGCTGCCTAGGAGTACCACCGACATTGGTGTGTCTTACCAATATGGCGATATCTTAAACTTAGATACGCTAGAAGATGGCGACATGACAGCTTACGCCGTTCACGTTCGTCATCAGCAAGGTGATTTTAAAGTAGAGCTACAATACATTGATTACGAATACGATTTAGCTGCGCCTGAGGGACAAGCCACAGATAGAATTTCGCTTTCTGCATTTACCTTTCCATTCTTAGCGGCTGCCGATGGGTCAACGTATTCGGCGAATTTGGTGTATTCCGTACCTTATAAATTCACCCGTATTAACTCACTTACGTGTTATACCGAGTACAGTGTGGCGCAGGGTGACGAAGCGTCAGGCCGAGATTCATCGCAATGGATAAATGGCTGTAGTTTTGGCTGGGACAAATTGTTTGTTTATGTAGATAGTATTCAAGGGAAAAATATGTGGTTTTCTGGCGGTCCAGGCGTGGGCTTAGACCTAGGTGGTCGACAAGAAACAACACACAGATTGAATATTAATTTAGGTATCTATTTCTAAGGGAAGATTATGCGTTTATTAGCTATTTTCACACTACTTTTGGCGTTAGTCCCACTGCAAAGCTGGGGGCATGCCTGGCTAAAAATTAAAATTGCTACCACTGAATATGCACCTTACACCTCTTCAGAGATGGAGCACAACGGCTATATTAACCACATTATTTCACAGGCTTTTTTAGAAACCGGAGTGGTGGTTGAATTTGTCTCAATGCCTTGGGATGAAGCGGTAGAAGCCACATTGAATGGCGAATTTGATGCACTGTCGTACGGTAATTTTGTGCGCGCTAGAGGCGAGAAATTCTGGCACAGCGACCCTATCACTGCCGAAAGCTTAGTCTTTTATGTAAATGCTAAGTCTGATATAGCGTCATGGTCGAGTTTTGACGAACTTAAAGACAAAAAAATGGGGGTGACAGAAGGCTATTTGTACAATAACGAGCTAGCGACTTATATTAAAAATACCCCAACAGTAACGACTTACGCTACAGACAAAGAGAATTTAGAGGCATTAGTAAGCGGTGAAATAGATTTATTTCCAATAGATGATCTTACTGGTTGGTACTTGCTTCAACGAGACTTCACTAACGAGCAGCGCCAAGCGGTAATGACTATCGACCCGTTTATCTCTACCGTCACCACGCATTTACTGGTAGCAAAGGGGAGAAATGACGACAGGCTTCTTATTGAGCTTTTCAACAAAGGCTTAGAAGAACTAACATTAGAAGGGAAACTAACTCGCTTTAAACGGTTGTTAAAAGACGGTTTTTACCAAGATCCTAAAAAGCCGGTTAACTTCGACAGGCGCTAACGGTTAAACCGTTGCGCTAACCGATGAAGGTTATGCCGGAAATGAGGCATTAAAAAGGAGAGCGCGCTCTCCTTTTTTATTTCAGTTTTGCTGCGTTTATACAGTAAAGCGCCCTACATTCTGACCTAAGCTATTCGACACCTTATTAACGTTCTCGCTGGCTTCGCTTGACCTAGTAACAGTGTGTACTGCTTTTTGAGTTAGCGTATTCAGTGAAGAAATGTTTTCATTTACGCTATCAACTACCTGACTCTGCTGTTCAGTGGCAGAGGCTATTTGATAGATGCCGTCGTTAGCGCCACTCACTGCCTCTACTACTTTTTGCAATCGTTCAGAAAGTGCCGAAGATAAACCCACCACATCGGTAACCTGTGATGCACCACTGTTTATTGAGTTTACTGCCTCATCTACCCCTTTATTAAGATTAACGAGCATAGTGTTAATATCGCCTGTAGCTTGTTGCGTTCTGTTTGCTAAAGAACGTACTTCATCTGCGACAACAGCAAATCCTCTGCCTTGCTCGCCCGCTCTTGCCGCTTCAATAGCCGCGTTTAGCGCTAGCAAATTGGTTTGGTCAGCAATATCGCGAATTACCCCTAGCAAGGATGAAATTTTTGATGTTTCTTTGGCTAATTCCTCAATAACGTCTCTTGCTTGGCTGATGGTTCCTGACATCAGTGAAATACTCTCGGTCGATTGTGATACCGCCTCTTGGGACGCAAGTGCTTCATCGTTCGCTAGTTGAGTTTCGGCCAATGACCCTTGCGTACTATTTGCTACCTCACGTAGTGCATGACTTAATTCGGTAACCGCAGTCGCAATTTGATCTAAATTTTCGCTCTGCTGCCCCGAAATAGTGTTTGTAGCATCGGCTGCACTAATTAATGAATACTGTGCGTCAGCGAGCGATTCAGCATCGGCTTTCACCATAGTGATAAGTCGTTGTAGGTTGTTCATGAAATTATTGAATTCTACAGCCACTGCGGTAATTTCATCGTTCCCATCCGTGTTTAAGCGTTGAGTTAAATCACCTTCACCTTCGCTTATAGAAACCAGCATGTTTTTCAGAATATGAATGCGACGGGTGACAAGTCGGGGGCCAACAATAATACTACCAATACAAGCCAGCACAGCTAGTACAATGGCAATGATGAGAAACCACGTTTGCACTGCATTTGAATCTAGGCTTTGTTGAGTAACTTCATCAGATTGCGTTTTAACAGCCTCACCGATACGATCGTAATTCCCTCGCAAGGTTTCGAACAACTCCATCCCCTCGGTGCGATATAGCTGTGCTGCCGCAGAGATATTCCCATTCTCAATTTGCTCAATGACGGTTTGGTTTAAAGCTATCCAGTTTTGATAATCTTGGGTGAAATCTCGCGTAACACTGAGCATTTCCGGGTAATCTTTAATCAGGCTTTTAACCTCCATCATCCGAGCTTTAGCTTGATCAGCATTTTCTTCGTAATCTGCAAGGTGATCACTGCCAGCTGTTGAGTTCATTGAGCGGTTGAGCATGAGTTCTAACAGCGCCGAATGGGCTTGATATAAATCTCGGTCGGCATTTAGGGCAATGCTGATGGATTGGGTATACACCGTAGATAGTGTCTCTGTATTGTGTGCCAGATATCGACTGTTATTGATACTTATTGTACTCACAATCAGAACTAAAATTGCAACAAAACTCAATGGAACGGCAAATTTTTGCCTGACAGATAAATTATCAAAGTTCAGCATGGCCTTTACTTCCTAGCTAGTAATAACGCACTAATCTACAAATCACGTAGGCAAAGGTTAGTCCAAGAATTCTAAGTTTGCACTTAGACTTTCCAATACATTTTTAGTTAGATATACAGCAAGACAATGTAGACAAAAGAGGTAATGTGATTTTAATTTAACCGTCTATACTTCACGCCTTAAGAGCAGTCGAAGTTGTAAAACGATTGAGGTATAGAAATGAAATTAGGTTATTTAAAAATCGAAATAGTGTTTTTGTGGGGAGAGCTCTTATGAAGTTTATAGTCATATTAGGTGTGTTTCTAACGTTATCGGTTCCGTCGTTTGCTAGCGAACTCAGTTTCGACGTTAGCGGTTCATGGCGTCTTCGTTACGAACATTTAAATAACCCCATATTTCCTTCCTCAAGCGAAGACAGGGACCAAGTAAATCGTCGTGTATCGTCGCGTGTGCTACTTAAAACTGAAGCCAATTGGGATGTATTCAATGTCACCCTTGAGTTGGCCGATTCCCGTGTATGGTTAGACGACAACGATCCTACGTTGAAATCATCTCAGGTAAATACGTTAGAACCCCTACAGTTTTTCGCTCGGTATACGCCCCAAGATAGCCAATATTTAAAAGGGATTACGGCGGGACGAGTTACCTTCGATCACGGTAGTCGCAGGCTGATAGGTCAAGGCGTGTACCGCAATACAAAAAATGCATTCGATGGGGTGCTGGTAGATTACCAAATTAATGATTGGGACATCCGTGGTTTTTATTTGCTGCCGGTCAGCCGATTACCCAGCGACAGTGGGGCGGTTGCCGATGCAGAACGTGCTTTTGATAAAAGCTACAGTGAACGTGAGTTCTTTGGTTTGTATATAACCTCACCAGATAAAAACGTGAAGGTTCACAGTTACTGGTTAAAAGAGGAAGACTCTGAAAAACTTGCCACGAAAAATCGTGACTTATACACACTTTCCGTTGATTACACCAAGCCGTTTGCAGAGACTTGGAAAGCTAATATTGAAGTGATTGGGCAAACCGGCACGTCACATCAAACCTCCAGTGCAAGTGACACCACGGAGCTAGACGTGGAGAGCTGGTTACTTCACGCAAACGTAGGCAAGAAAATCACCGAACATACGTTCTTACGCGGCGAAATAGACGCGATTAGCGGTGATAATGATAGCTCAGATAATACCATTTCTAACTTTGATAGCCTTTATGGGGTAAGGCGTTTCGATTTTGGTCCAACGGATGTTTATCAGGCTATGCCTCGAAGAAACTTATACACAGTTGGCGCGAGAAGTGTGACTAAACCTTCTAAAGAACATAATATTATGGTTAGCTACAAGGCCATGTGGTACCAAAAAGCCCCTGATTCTGTTGATAACTTTATCGGGCAACAGTTGGAAGCAAGGTGGCGCTGGCAGATATTACCCTCGCTGAGGGTTGCCATTGGTGCGGCTTATCTGCTGAAAGGTGATGGGTTTGAGCGTGGGGATTACCCTGATGATAGCCAGTTTGTATTTACCGGCGCGTTATACAAGTTCTAAATAAGTGCTAATTCTTACTCGTTTTAATCTAATACTGCTGGAAGCTCGCAATTTTGTGGCGGGAATATGTATACTCCGTAACCGCTTCTAGCAGTTTGCGATTAAAGGAAAAGGATTGAGCCTCAGTATTTCACTTACACAATATCACCGCTTCATGCGCATGGTGCAGTTACTTGGTCCAGGCGTTCTAATGGCCACTGCCGCCGTTGGCGGAAGCCACCTTGTTGCTTCAACGCAAGCAGGTGCGAAATTCGGTTGGCAGTTAGTTGTGCTTATTCTTGCGGTTAACGTGCTCAAGTACCCTTTTTTCCGAGCCGGTGTCAGCTATACCATCAGTACGAAGCAAACCTTGCAATACGGCTACCACCAAATGGGCAAAGGCTATTTGATTGTGGCGCTGTGCTTAAATGCGTTGGCGTCAGTAGTGAACGCAGCCGCACTCCTGCTCTTTGCTGCAAGCCTGCTTTCTTACTTTCTGCCCTTCAACATCTCTATTGCTATCACCTCTGCGGCTATTCTCGGCGCCATCTTATTTATCTTACTGGCAGGGCATTTTGAAGCCCTCGAAGGCGTAGCAAAAGCCATTATGGGGGTATTGGTTTTAGCAACTATCGCAGCTTTTTGTGCAGCGGTAATAAATATAGAGCCAAGGCCAGCCAGCTTTGAGTCACCATCACCGTGGACGCTTGCTACCGTAGGATTTTTAGTGGTCACTATGGGGTGGATGCCTGCACCAATAGAAATATCTAGCATTACATCGTTATGGTTAAAGCGCCAATGTAAAACCCACGCTGTTACTCCAAAAAATGCGTTGTTCGACTTTAACTTAGGCTATGCCGTTACCACCATTTTAGCCCTGCTTTTTTTAGGCTTAGGCGCCTTAGTATTACATGGAAGTG
Source organism: Alteromonas lipotrueae (assembly GCF_019249255.1). Taxonomy (NCBI): domain Bacteria; kingdom Pseudomonadati; phylum Pseudomonadota; class Gammaproteobacteria; order Alteromonadales; family Alteromonadaceae; genus Alteromonas; species Alteromonas lipotrueae. Next base: position 57,950 of record NZ_JAESDJ010000019.1, read on the forward strand.
GCGAAACACTCGCAACGGGTGGCATAGGCTTTTCGCAGCAATTGGTCAGCTTATATGCCAACACGATTGGTGATTGGGCGCACTGGCTTATAGCCATTGTTGCCTTTCTTTGCATATTTGGTTCGGCGTTAACAGTTTACGATGGCTACGCCCGCGTGATTGCCGAAGCCATTTCATTGGTATCGCCACATAAAATGGCGCGTGATGCGGTATTCGTTCCCGTATTACTGGCTATGGCTGCCATCAGTTTTAGTATCGTACTGTTTTTCAAATCTGCGCTGCTGGCCATGTTAGGCTTTGCTATGACTCTCGCCTTTGTTACCACGCCAATGTTTGCATGGCTGAATCATCGTTTGGTAAAAAGCGCTTCGCTACATAAAGATGCAAAAGCCAGCTGGTGGGTAACACTACTTAGCTACGTAGGCTTAGTATATTTATTTGGCTTTTTACTACTGTTTGTTTGGTGGAAATGGGGCTAAATAATTTAATCTGTGGCGCTTAAGAAAAGCGCCATCGTGGGAATGAGGCAAGTTGTCTTAACAAGCAATAACTAAAAGCGTTTAATCTACTTTAAATGTTAGCCTAATTTTTTTTGCCAAAATAGCGCGTGGCCTTCACCTTCCGCCAGTTCATAGCTGGTAAAACCAAACTTTTCATAGGCCGATTTTGCCACCGTGTTATTACTTAATACTTCTAAGGTAATCTTGCAGCAGCCTTTCTCTAGCGCTATTTCCTCTACTTTATCTAACATTTTTTGGCTAAGTCCTAAACCACGGAACTCTGGCAATACAGCGATATCGTGAGTATTAATAAGGGGTTTGCAGGCAAAAGTAGAAAATGCTTCAAAGCAATTGATTAGCCCAGCGGGTTTGCCATCAACATAAGCAAGAATACTAAAGGCATGGGGTAGTGTAGAGAGCTTATCGACTAAGTTGTCGTAGGTATGTTTAGAAAGTGCCTCAGCGCCGCCCATAGGATCTTTCGCATATTCGTTTAGCAAATAAGGAATAGCTTGCTTATGAGCGTCGTCAAAATAATCTGCTTTTATGATTTCTATATTCATACATACCTTCACTTCTTTATATGACCCCAGCTTGATATACGTTCCACTTATAATGAGAGACAATGCTGGTGGATTTTACACTACCACTGTTTTCTTTGTATCGGGCTTACTTTGTATCGGGTTTATCTTCTGCTTTTTTTACACGGATATTCGCATCGCCTAAAGCATGATTGTTCAACGACTTAACGGCCGCTTTAGCTTCGCCTGGCTTGGGCATTTCTACAAATCCAAAGCCTTTAGAGGCACCGCTCTTTTCATCAACCACAATTGTACAAGACTGCACAGAACCGAAGGTTTCAAATAAACTAGCAAGCTCTTCTTGTGTAGTTTGTCTGTCTAAATTACGTATTAATATTTTCATTTTGTTTCCTGTGCGCTCGACAAGGTAAGAAGAAGCTTGTTATACAGCAAAGCTAAAGCGATGTAGATAGGTTTCGCCATACTTTGAGGCAGTAAATCAAATTAAAAGCAGGTCAACGTAACGGTTGGGTAATTAGCCCCGATTGCCTTTTTTAATTTAAGGGGCGTTGCGCGCTTTACCTTAGGGCGAATTGCGTTCTGACGGTGCGGTATTAAAGTTTTTAATCACCTCATGAGGGTTAACGTCTTCACCATGGCGCTTGGCTGCTTTTGCCCACCACATCAATTGATTCAAAGTACGAGAAAAGTAGTCAAACCACGATGACTGGTCTTCCCCTGAACACATCTCACCATTCTCTTCGAATACTTGTTGCGCCTTAGGAATATGAATCATAGCCGACACTGGCAAGCAGCCTAACTCAGACAAAAAAGTACGCATGCCTACCGCTGCCCGCATACCACCCCATTGCCCAGCTGAATAAGTGACAATAGCACTAGGCTTGTAAGCAAATAACGAGCTACCGAAGTGATTAAGCAAATTAGCAAGGGCTGGGCTCATAGAGTGATTGTACTCGGGGCTAACCATGACATAACCATCGCAATTGGCAATTTTCTCTGCCAATGTATTTAATTCTGCAGGCGCCTTACCTTTGGCATAGGCAAAATGGGGCTTAAAGATAGCGTCTAAGGGATAATCTAATGGGTCTATCAATTCTACGTCATGCTCGTCATAGCGAAGCTGCAAACAGGCCATTACCGCTTTTGCCACGCGCTCCCCAAGACGAGCGGGCCTAGGTGGCGAGCTATCCCGAACAGTGCCTAAAAAAATAAGAAACTTCATTGGTATGCTCCTTTTCCAAAACTATTCGATGTAGTTTACTAACACCGCTGGTGGAAACAATACTGATGTACTGAAGCGAAAATCGCAAATCATCGCAGCGAATATCCATTTTTGATTATCTTCTAAATCTTAATTCTGTTTCCAGAATAGCCGCATTTATTAACTAAATCAGGTGTAATAGATTATAGGCATAGGTTTGGGGCCCGGTTTGAAATACAACGCCTGTCCCCCATTTTGCCATTGGAGATAATTTATTATGACATTTACTCAATTACAGCAAGCACGTGCTTTAGATTTACCAAGCCGCGAGGCTATGCTTCATCGTGCGCCATCCGTGCAACAGTTTTGGAGTACAAATAACGAGTTGCTTAGCAACGCGTGGAGCGAGTGGGAAGCCAATGAAAAAGACAACCTATTCACCCTTGATGATTCTTTACTAGATGCCAAATTACGCAGCGCAGTCACGCAAGCGTGGAAAAATCCTGAAAAAGAAACAGAGGTGAAAGCGCTATTAGAAGAGGTGTCACCTGATGTGTATCAATTTCAATTCTTTGACCCTGAAAGGCTGGTTGAGTTACGCGCCTATTTAGAAAAAGTATGGGATGCAGAAATAGCGCTAAGACCGCCCTACGGCATTGTGTTAAACCGTCGTGGTGCCATGCTAGATAAGCGTTCGGAAGGCTATTTGGCTGCGCCAAGTTTCCAAGCGTTTTATCGCATGATGCTAGACACTTACATGCGCCCAATTGCTCGTTTACTGTTTCCGGAAATTATGGGGTACGACACACAAACCTTTGGCTTTTCTATTCATTACCAGCCAAATACCGATACGTCGATAAGACCGCATACCGACGCGTCAGCAGTAACGTTAAATATTAATCTAAACGTTCCGGGTGAAACATTTACGGGTTCGACAGTGGATTTTTATGATGTAAAAGCAGGGAAAGTAAACCCATTAACGTTTACGCCTGGTAGCGCTATGCTCCACCGTGGAAACGTACCGCATGCGGCACAACCTATCACCAGTGGCGAAAGAAGTAACTTTGTACTTTGGTTGTATGGGGATCGCGGGCAAATGCCACCACAAGGTGTGAAAAGCGTTGATATTGATGCCCGAGAGCGATGGATAGTACCATCACAGGCACAAGATAATTTTGCGCCTTTTTAGGTGCGATGTTCGACAATGCAAAACAGCGATAACGGGGGAGGGAGCCGCCGTTACTTTTGCTTCGAATTTAGCTTTTTTGCCGCCATCAGTCCGACGATAAAAATGATAAAAATAACGAAACCAACTGACAGTAAAATATTGAGTAAAAAATCCATTCTAGTACCTTAATTTTTTCAGTTATTTGTGAGCACACAGGGGCCCACAGCGACAATACTTCTATTTATACCATCACTACGCCTGATTAGCCCATGTTGTTACCATATTCGCCTCCCAGCCGCATAGCGAATTTCTGTAGCAAGTCTGATAATTTCCGTAGTGTCTGACAGGGGAGGAGTATCGTTCTGGGGGGGAGGGAAGTACAACCTACTAAAACAAGTATTAACCTAATAACACTAGTTTTATTTTACGTTCCCTATAAAAAATGCGTGAAATTCCGATTACGCATCGGTGGGTGGTGACTGTGGTATACATTAGGCTTTTTTACTACTGCTTTTCTTTGTTATCAGGTAAGTCTCTACATAGTTGGCAATCAATATGTTTCTTAAAATTGTAAGCCCTTCGAACGGCAAAAATACCCACAGAAATAAAAGACCACATCATTCCGAACTCAATTGAGTACCAAAGGGTTTTGCCTTTTAAGTACTGAACACCGGCCAATAATAAAAACACCACTGGAAGGGCAATACAGTACTGAAGCATCCATTTTTTTACTGGCACAAGATCCCTTTATCAACAAGAAGGTTTAAAAAGTAAGTAATGAATCTAGTTCAATTTCGCGAAAAGATGCTTGTCGTAAAAGCGCCCATTTTTATAAATGGCTTTTCTCAGTATAGCTTCTTCGCTAAAGCCTGATTTCAAAAGCAACTGCATAGAGGCGTGGTTACCCGCAAACACAGCGCCAAACAGTCTCACGATATTGGTATGGGTAAACACAAAGTCTGATATTTGCCGAATAGCCTCGGCTGTTATGCCCTTACGCCAATAGCGCTTATCAAGCCAATAGCCAACCTCACCAGAACGCTCGTATTCAAACTGCCCTCGATTAACGCCAATGCAACCAACTAAAACATCGTCGTAAGAAATGGCTTTAATGATGCCAGATTGACTGCCCTCATTAACCCACCAAGCCGCATCCTCCTTTGTATAAGGATTAGGGATTTTAGTAGAAAGAAACTTGGTGACCGCCTCATCATTTAAGATGTGCACTAACCTATCAATATCGTTTTGATTGAAGTCTCTCAGGGTAACCATTCTAATCCTTTCTATATTTCAATAACTCACCTAAGCAAAATTATCACTCTTTTTTAGCCCGATAGACGCCGAAGTGTAAGGCGTATTGACGTGTGCTCAAATGGTTTGCTCATGTGGTCATGTAAAGCGTTGAGCGCGATGCTATACGGCTACTCACTAGCTGCATGTTTGGGAGGCATGAGATTCATAACACCAAGATAAATCCAACTACCTATCCATGTGAACAGGCCAAGAAAAAAAGTGACCAGACCCGCAATCCACATTGAGCGCTTTTGTTTTCGAGCTAGAAAAACAGACAGGATGGTTGGAGCGATGGCGAAAACTATTAAAACGATATAAATGAAACTTACATTAATATTCATGAAGCATCCTTGTGTGAATATGCAAAATAGTTATCTCAGTATAGAAATAACGTAAAAACTACGTACAACAATAAGAGAAATACAGGAAATAGTACAATACCTTTTAGAATTGAAGATTTCTTTTGTTGTTTCCAAAAATACTGCTGCTTCCCCTTTTCAAATTCGGTTAACCAATGATGGCAGTGTGGGCATTGGTTGTTGAGATGCATTATCAACGCGCATTTAGGACACTTAGCCGAAGGCTTGTATGAACCATTCCCCCAAATTGTTGGTTTTTCAAAACTCATAATTACCTCAGCGAGCATGAATGCAGGTGCATGTTATGCTTAACTTGCAACTTCCATTGTTTAACGCAACGCAGAAAAACAGATATAGATGTAATTCCACCACAAAGAATTCCTTTAAGCACATGACACCCAGCATAACAGGCAAAAGTACCGTAGATTAAAATTCGTTGCGAAGCGAAGGGAGTTAATGTATTTGTGTCCCAGTGACCGAATTGTGAATATGTTAAGCGTTTTGTTATATGCCCTACTTGCCATAAAACGCATATTTTGCTTTTTCTACAAGAGCTTTGTATTGGTTTTCTGTTATTTCACCAGATAGAAACTGCGCTTCTATTCGTGTTGTTTCAAGGTGGTACTCATTTTCTAGGTCCGCAACGATATAACCATATTGCTTCTTATCTATTTCATCTGACCAGAATGATAACCATGCACGCTTTTTGTTCCAAGGCATTCCCGATGGGTGAGTAGGATATGTGTAGTCCTTTTCTATGACAGACGAATTGGATACGCTCTTTACAATATTGCCTTCCAACATAGCTAATTCGTAGCAATAATTAAGCACCCAATCTACGGAATGTTTGACACCAATAGGATGCCAATCGAAACCCGCGGTACATTCATCTACCTTTTTGCCATCTTGACCGTACAGATCCAAATAACCGCTGGCGCATCCAGACATAAAACAAGCAAAAATTAAAACAACAATAAATCTCGTTAATCTTCCATGCGCATATAACGCTAAGCCGTATTGCGTATAGGCGTCCCAGCGACCGAAGGAAGAGGCTTGAGCGTTTTGTAGCACGTTACCTTATCCAAACATGGTCTACTAAAAGCTTACCAGCTTGTTTGATGATGCATATTTCAGCTAAAAATTCTTCATGGCTATTAGTAAACCACTGTTTCCATAATATAAATATAGAGTCGCTTTTGTGGATAATTGATAGAAATTCCCTTTTCGAAAATTCGCCTATCTTATTTTTCTTCCATTGTTCCAGAAGATTGTCTTCGGTGACTATTGCTTTAAGGCGATCAGTAAAGTCGCGAGTATGCTTTTGATGATTCCTTTCGGTAGAGCCCTCCATGAGGTTGTCCATTAATGGATTTGCTATATTTAGTATTTGTTCATCGGTAAGCTTGTCGAAGTCCATGTTTTCTACCTGAAGTGCTAACGTCGCCATAAACGGCGCAAGCTTGGGAGCGTCCTAATTGACGCGTTTGTTAAATTCAACTCTCGAAGAACGCTCTAATCTCAGCAGATAGCAAAGCAGGAGCCTCTTCAATCACAAGATGCCCCGTATCTGGCACGGTCACAAGCTTGGAACCCTTTATTTTACTTTGAAGTGCATAAGCTTGTTCGCAAGGTATCCACTCATCCTCTTCCCCCCACAATATGAGAACAGGTGCGTTTACCTCGTTAAACTTATCTTGAAATTCATCAGTAAAAACTGAATCGGCTTGAGCAATCTGTCGATAAAAAGCTTGCTTTCCCTGCTCACCACTCCATGGCGTTAATATTCCATCAATTGTTTCTTGTGCAAGATTTTGGTGTGCAGCTGTTTGTATATACGCTTCGACTATTGCTGAATGAATATAATCTGGTAGCCCAGAAAAAGCGCTTTCATGTTTTTCGATATGCTTAAAGAATGGTGATCCCCAAGGAGATAACGCGACAGGATCAATGACAACAATCTTTCTATAGCTACCTTTATCTAAAATGTGATTTCTCAACACTGTCGTACCACCGAAGTCATGACCGACAATAAAAGGCGACTCCAATTCCCAATGTTTAACTAAAGCATTCAATAATTTATTTTGTATTCCAAGAGAAACATCGGCTTCACTTTTATCCGATTCTCCATATCCAAGTAGATCAAAGTAGTAAACCTTATAATGACAGGCTTAGTCATCAATCAAATGCCTTAAGTTGAAAGACGACCACGGCGTGCCGTGTACCAAAATTATAGGCTCTCCCTCACCTTTAATTCCGTACTTTACTTCCCGCCCGTTATATTGAAAGGTGTACGGGAGGCTCCAGTCGCTCATTTTAAACTCCTTGAATATAACGCCAGCAATAAACGTCGCCCTGAGAAGGGCGTCCTGAGAAGGCGAACGTAGTGAGTGTGTTTATTGAGTTGTTAGGTACGTTTATAAACATCAGAGCGATGCCCGACTTTTATCACCTGTACCACAAGCTCGTTTTCTCGGATTTCATAAATGATTCTATAAAGGCCTTGCCGGATACGATACAAGTCTTGTCCACTAAGCTTAATTGCTCCATCTCTTCGAGGGTTTTCAGCTAATAAGTCAATTTTGGCGAGGATCTTCTTAACGTCCGATTTGGGAATTGCCATAAAATCTTTTGCTACTGATTTCTTGAAAGTGACGCTATATTTTTCCATCAGCTTCCAAACTGTTTAGCAAGTCCTCATAGGAAATTTCGGGCTCTTTGGCCCGTAGTCTTACCGCAGCCAAGTCTTCTTGATCTTCTTTCATAAGAAGTCTCACTGCTTCATCAATCAATTCTGATATTGAGGTATCTGATGTTGCAGCCCGCAGTTTCAGAGCATTATGAATTGCTGGCTCGAAATAGACGGTTGATCGTTTTGATAAAGTACTCATGAATAAGTCCCACTTAAGTAACGTTAAAACATTATAGCGTTAAAGTGTTGGATGGGCTAATTTTTACTCAAAAGTACCTAACACCCAACTTTGGGGCACAAATACATGGGCTAAAATAACAAGCGAAGCGAGTGTTTATGCGCTTGTTAGGCATACATGCTCTCCACGAAGTACGTTGCCCCTAGCGAGATAAAAATAAAAGATGTATTGATTGATGCCTGAACAGGCCAAGCAAAATTACCGTATGTTATTCCTGCGCTCTTTGAAAATATAACCATTAATCCCATTAATCCAAACCACGGCGTAAAAAATACAACGGTTTTCCACTTTACAATTGATACTGCCACATCGTGAAGTGCGCCACTGACTAAGAATGTGATGAGAGTCGCTATGGGAATGGGTAAAAAAGTGGCTAGCGGTCGCATGACATTACGAGATAAATAATAGCCCCATATAGGGTTCCAATAGTGCCAAAATACGGGAAAAGATTTGGCACCGAAAGAACGAGAAAGCATATTTCTCAAGGAGTGACTTGCACCCAGAGGAACGCCATTTCGTTTCTTAACATATTGTGAAAGTGACAATGAGCTGTGCATGATAATCCCGTATGCCTAACTTTTAAATAAGGGGCGGCCCGACAGGGACATCCGGTGGAGGGCCATCGGGCCGGAACAGACTTAATGGCTTTGTTATACCTGCCCCAAGACACAATCGATCTCCGTTTCAACGAGCCAGTCCGGAATGATGAAGCGACTTACTTCAACAAACGTACACGCGGGCTTTATTGCAGAAAATAGCTCACCATGTGCTTTGGCGGCTTCCTCCCAACGAGAAATGTCAGTAAGCATGATGCGAGTTCTGATTATATCTGCCGGTTTTCCTCCAGCCTTCTCAATAGCCCGAATAGAGAGTTCGAGGCAGTACTTGGTCTGCCCATAAACATCCCCAACGCAGGTAGTTTCGCCATTCTCTATGGGGGCCGTGCCGGAGACAGAAATCATGTTTCCAACTCTACATGCTCTGGAAAACCCAATCGGCTCTTCCAAAGGAGAGCCCGAACTTACCAGTTTTCTCATATGCTCCTCCTTGAGGTATAACACTAAGCTAAGGGGCAAAAGCACAATGCGAAAATGGCGAAGCCGCATTGTGTTTTTGTCCCAGCGACCCGCGCAGCGGGTTGCGACTTGAGCGTTTGTTATACGCTTGCTTAGTCATTTAAAACCTCAATATTGACAATGTTAGTCACTGAATGGAAGTTTACAGGTTGTGATAAGTATCTAATTTCACATTTAACTTTCAGTGTTTTGTCCAAATAGTTGGCGCAGTTGTTTTTATGACACAGTTCAGAAGGCCAATCAAAAAATAGTACCTTTTTATCTCCGCTTGCAAGCGCTTCTTCTGACGCGTGAAAATACGCGATTGGGAGCATAGAAGTCTCGTTTGAATTAATTGAGGCTTGAGTCGGGGCAGCAGACAAGAAACCCATCAATTCGATTTGCTTATTGAGGTAGTCGTTATTACCAAAAATAGAGCTGAACTCGACCTCTTCCGCTGAGGCAGAAAAAGAGATAAGAATAAAAAGAGCTAAATTTTTCATATGCGCATAACGCTTCACATATGGGGCGCAGGCTTGCTGGCTATACTTGCGCGAAGCGCCAGCCAGCGAGTATGCGTCCCAATGAGAGAAGCGAATGAATATGATGTGTTTGTTAGGGGCCAATTGACTCATTTAATTTATAGAGTTCCTGTTGAGCAGAACTAAAAGGCATTTCTTTTATAAACCAGGTTCCACCTGCTGTATATCTTGTAACCAAATTAACTTCTGGCACATCTATGGAGTTTGCGATAGAGATTTTAAACATACGCTTATCGTTACGCGCGATATTTACATCAAATTATAAAAGCGTATGGACGGGAAAGGCATCGGGTTTAATCTTAATTTGATAGTTACCCGGCTTACCATAAAAGCCAAGAAACCCCTTTGTGCCTAGACAGCCTTTTTCGATGTCATTTAGTAAAACTTTTAAGCAAACTGTACCTCCGTCATGTTCTAACGGACGATAAAAATAAACTTGCGCCTTATCTTTATTGGATGACATTACACCCGAGAACTTCGGTCCAGTTGCAGCTGGGTTCATACACCCAGCCAAGCCAAATAAAAATACGAAGATGAATAGTGGTCTCATAAACGTCCTGTGAATTCTGCAAAAGCCCCTAACTTCCCACTAAGGGGCGATAACATATGGGCTAAAATTAGGAACGAAGTGACGCAGCCCATGTGTTAGCGTCCCAGGAGAGTGCCTTGAGTGGCTTGTTAGATGTTCTCACTTATAAACGCCAAAATATCATTGTGTATCCTTAGGTCTGTACCGTGACCAATATTTTCGTAGGTTTTCAATACTGCATTCGCACCATGTTTCAAATATTTATTTTGGCAATTCTCCCAACGGTTCGGTTGCATGCTCTCTCCTAGCGATGAATAAATAGTAGCTTTTTCTTCATCCGAATATGCATCACCGAATTTCGTTGAATCGTTTGTGTCGTTTTCGCCCATGAACAAAAATTGGGGCAACGCCTTCCATTTCTCTTTTGCAAAAGCTTTACCAGTAACCTGCTCAAAGTTATTGAGTCCTAATGGATAGTCGAGTTTAACTTCGTTTAAAGAGTTTACAGGTAGCATTAAAATTCCATTTAATCCGCCTGCTACAACAACTTTAAGAGATTCGGGGTGCAGAAGAGAAAATCTATTTGCAAACGTACCTGATGCAGAAAACCCAGTCATAACGATCCTTTCGTTTACGATTACAGAATGGGTTCTCAATATAGATTTTGCTTCGTTGATCATCGCTAGCAATTGAAGGTCAATTCTCTTCAGTTTACCCGAGTCTACTAGCATAGTGTCGCTATCAAATGCATGCGTATATGTTTCCCAATGTTTTTCTGACCGAGGAAAAGCAGGGACAAGAATCGGCGCTTTTAGTTTTTTAGAAACCCACGGACCTATAGAATTTCCGAGAATAGCTTTACGAGCACTATTTAGGTGTATGTCGAAGTCGTCCGAAACTTTTCCGGTGTTGTTCGTTTCAACGATCAAATAATTTGTTTCAGTTAATTCAGGCACTTTCAAAAAGAAAGGAAAGAAAAAACCTTTTTCTGGGTTGGCAGGAACTTCAACAACTAGGTCTTCGGCGCAGAGGTTGCTTGACAATAAAAACAATAAACAAAAAACTTTTGGTACATCTCTATATCCTTATTCTCAAACATCCCAGAAGAACATCTAACACCCACATAAAGGGCAGTAACACGTGGGTTAAAATCCGAGCGAAGCGACAGAGCCCACGTGTTATTGCCCCAGGGAGCTTGCGACCGACTTAATGTGATTGTTAAATGCCGCCTACTTTAACTTCGAAAAACTTAGTTTTTTCACTTAAGTGTTGATATACCCAAGGAGGATTAACAACATCAACGTTAGATACCCCAAGTGCAGCAAGCCCTTCAAGCGAGTAGTACCAGCCGACAAAGTCTTCTTTCTCAACAAACTCATCGTATTTGGGAGATTGTCCAAGTGTTGTTATCTGTTGGTCCACACCAATTTTTTCGAAGAACTTTCGCTCACGAACAATGGCTGACTTCATATATTTTTCAAGGTTCTGCTTCGTTGACTCCTGCTCCTCTTCAGGTAGACCCTTAATAAACGAAGTTATTTCTTTCTCCATTCCGGTAGTACCGCCATGGAAACCGATGAGTGCATGATTCGATATCCTGTGGTGGTTTGCTGCAGAAAAAACGTAGTTGGCGCATGATGAAAGACAATAATCATTTACCTCAACCTTCAAATCATAGTCATAAACAAGATCACCAAGTTCCATACCATCATTAATTTCGCCACCTTTAGAAGTTATAGACAGCCATTCAACTTTATTCTCACCATTTTTCAGAAGGGAAAGAAGTTTCTGGTTTGCTGACGGTGATAACTCACCGCGATAAACTACAGTGTTTTCAAGCAAATCGACTGATGTTTCACTACTTTGTGCTGATACGCACGATAGAGGAATAATTAAAATGAAAGACCATAAAAGTTTAAACATGCTGATTCCTTGTGGCATTTAACTTTTCAATAACGGGCGCAGGCACGTAGGGCATAATGGCGTAGCCGCCCCGCGTATAGGCGTCCCAGCGACCGGAGGGAGTGCCAACAGCGTTTTGTTAGGCGTACAACGGAACGTACGCAGCTTTGCTGCCACCACTAGCCAAATGGGCCGCGTGTTTAAATTATTGAATTTAAGATAAAACAACCTTGTGCGAAATGCCAGATGTTAACGGCATTGCTGGATAAAAGAGCGAGTTTAGACAACTTGTAGTGTTAAATGTTGGCGTTGCGGTGTTGACGAAAAGCGCGTTGCTAAAGCCATAAAAAATGTCACAAAAGCAAGCTTTAAAAACTACCTAGCGAAACAACCTTGGTGTGGGAATGTCACGGTTGAACCCACTTTTTAATGCTGTAAGTAAATGACGCCTAACTTTTAAATAAGGGGCGCAGGCACGTAGGGCATAATGGCGAAGCCGCCCTGCGTGTTTGCGTCCCAGCCCGC